>JAEZDF010000080.1 GCA_023429685.1 Bacillota bacterium | reverse complement strand
GCAATGAGGACGCACAGCTCCACCGCCGCCTCAACCAGATTGCGGATAGGCTTGTAGATGGTGAGCATCTGGGTTCCGACCACGATTCGTTGACAGGCGGCAAGGTCGGCGTCGTGCCCTACCACCTTTACCGTCTCAGCAAGGCGCGCTTCGGCAAGGGCATCGATTGAGCCCCAAGCAAGCGAGTCGTTTCCGGCTAAGATTGCGTTTACCTCGCCGGGGTTGTCCTCAAGTGCCTGCGAAACAAATTCATACGCCGTTTCACGCCGCCAGTTATCCACCCACGTTTCTGCCTTGACCTCAATCTGACCGCTGTCAATCAGGGGTTGTAGCACACTCATATAGCCCTCACGGAACATGGGGCTGTTGTTGTCGTTGGGCGATCCGTTTAGGATTATGTAGCCGCCGGTGGGTACGGCCTTCGTAATGCCTTCACCCTGAAGACGACCAACCTTCACGTTGTCAAATGAGACGTACACATCCACGTCCGCATTGTTCACCAGCCGATCATACGAGATAACGGGGATGCCGGCCTTTTTGGCAATTGCCACACAATCCGCCGCCTTTTCGCGGTCGTGCGGTATAATGACAAGGATGTCGATATCCTGCGCAACCATATCGCGCACCTGCGAAAACTGCAGTTCGCTGTCGTTGTTTGCGTTGGACACGATAACATCAATCCCCGCCTGCTTTGCCTTGGAGAGGAAGATGTCTCGGTCTCGCAGCCATCTGTCCTCCTTGAGTGTCGCCAAAGAAAAACCGACTAAGAGCGGTTTATCCTGCGGTTGTTCACTTGACGCCGTGCTTGGACCCTCGCAGCCACTAATCAGAGGTAAAAACAGAAATACAATGATAAACACAACCATGGGTATTCGTCTGCAAACAAATTGTTTCAACTGCCAACCCTCACTTTCCGTATACTTCCTTGTACTCGGAAGCCGTTGTTCCGACCACTTTCTTAAACAGCTTGGAAAAGTAGTTGGGGTCTGAGTACCCCACAGTGCGTGCCACATCTTTCATGGATAGCTCGCTGCTTGCAATCAGCTCTTTTGCTTTATCCATTCGGATGCCGGTTAGCCTATCGATAAAATTGACGCCCGTTTCTTCTTTGTAAAACCGACTAAAATAAAAGGGGCTAAGGTTTACCGCGCGCGAAATATCCTCAAGCGCGATGTCCTTATCGTAGTTTTCGCGCATAAACTGGTCTGCCTTTTCGACCACGGCGTTGACGCGTTTTTGCCTGCCCGAGGTAATCTGGCTTACGACCTCCTCGATGTGTCGTTTACACACCGCACGCAATCTTGATACATCGCCTGCCGATATAACATCCGAAAGCGTACCGCTTAGGTCATGTACCGCAGCACCGTACCGCCTGCCTATGCCCGCCATCAAAAGCACAATGCGGCCTTTCATGGTCTCTAGGTCGGCGTTTGCGTCGTGCAGCTCAAACACGAGCTCATCAAACGCACGCCCCGCCGAGGATACATCCTGCGCCGCGATCGCCGAATACACGCTGTGACCGAACAGCTCATCAACCTCCCCGCTTGGGATCTCATCCATCACATCATCAAAGTGCACGACGGGCAGCTCGAAGCTGCGGCTATCTACGACACGCAGCGCACGCAGCGATTCGTGGTAGGAGCGTTTGCTCTGTGAGATGTTGTCACACCATGCACCGATGCCAATAGAAAGGTCGGGGTTCATACTCTGCGCCTTGTTATAAAAGCGCTGCGCGATTTCGATTGCGGCAAGCTTTTGTTCAAACGCATCTTCGTTCTTATCTGCAAACACAAATACAATAATGCGGTTGAGCATCAGGGGACCCACAACGCACCGACACAGGGACTTGAAAATGTCGCGGTAACCGATATACAGGCGGTTGCTGCGTACACCCTCGCTTATTTTGTTAAAGACCTCCCCGCCCGTCTTTTCGCCGAACTCGACGGTCATCACGTACCCGCCCTGCCCATCGCAGTCGAACAGGTGGGTATAGGCGAGCAGATCCTGCTCGCTGCTGTCAAACATACAGATGGCGTTGATAAATCCCGTTTCAAGCACCGGCAAAACCATCTCAAACTTCTCTTTGAGCTCCAGCTCCCGCTTAACCTGGCTGCGCATCTCATCAATCTTTTTGATGACCTTGTTGAGCGCCTCCTCCATCTTTTCGCGCCGAACCGGCTTTAACAGGTATTCATCCACCGAAAGGGTCACCGCTTCCACGGCGTAATCAAAGTAGTCAAAGGCACTTGATACAACTAGTCGTACATTGGGGTTTGCCTCGCGTATGCTGCGCATCGCGTCCAGCCCGTTGATGCCTGGCATGTTAATATCCATAATCACGATGTCCGGGTGGACGGCGTGTGCCTTTTGAATCGCCTCTCTGCCCGTGCGCGCCTTTCCCGCTATCTCAATATTCGGGAAGCTCGCCTTAATGATATATTCAATGGAATCGATTGCAATGGGCTCGTCGTCAACGATTAACACGCTATACCGATTCATTCGCATCCTCCTGTCGGGAAATGGGCAGTGTAAAGATTACCCTAGTTTCCCCACCGCCGCACTCAATACACATTACATCGGTACGCCCAAAGAACAGCCTCAGGCGTTTGAGCACGTTGTCCACACCGATTCCTGTGGTGTGACCCTTTTGCGCCCGCCGCATGGGAACGCTGTCCTCTTTATCCTCCTGCAGCAAACGCGTAATCGTCTCTTGCGTCATGCCCACCCCATTATCGCTGACGGTTACATAGACGTATTCCTCGTCTCGGGATACAATCAGGTGTATGACTCCCCCCTCCTCCCGCGGACCGATGCCGTGGATGTACGCATTTTCCACAATGGGCTGGAGGGTCATGCGAGGCAGTACCGTTGCAAGTATCTCGGTGTCGTCGGGGCAGTCCAACCGAAAATGAACCGCATCCCCAAAGCGGGTGGTCAGCAGCTGCATATAGGAGATGACGTTGTCAATCTCTTCTCGCAGGGTGGCGTTGCAATCAAGCCCTTTTAGGTTGTAGCGGAAAACATCCGCTGCGTTCTCGAGGTAGTTGCAGGTCATATCGTCACCCTGCATCATCGCAATCTTTGCGCCGATGTTGATGGTGTTAAAGATAAAGTGCGGGTTTACCTGTGACTGCAAGGCGAGCAGCTCCGATTCCCGCAGGGCATTTTTTATCTTTAGATTGTTCATCCGCTGCTCGTTGACCATCATTTCAAGCTGCTGCTTTTCATGCAGCTCGCTCACATGCTGCCGGATGCTACTTGCCATGAGGGAGAACACGTTAAACAGCACGGTGATCTCGCCGCTTGTGTTCAAAGGCTCGATATGAACATCGTAGTCGCCGTTTGCAATCTGCCTTGCATAGTCCGCCAAACGACCAATCGGTCGCGTGATGCGGATAGAGAACAACACAATCGCAAAGCTCACAAAGGCAACCACCAGGGCGATAAGTAGATTGTTGAACAACGTGGCGTTTTGTGTACGGCTGTTAATCACCTCGTACTTGTCTGCGCTGTCGATGAGGTCTCCGCTCATGATTTCCTCGATATAGCGCATGATGTAGCTGTTTACCTTAACCGTCTGCGTATAGCCTTCTGTATACACATCGATGTTGCGCCCTCTTCGGGCGGTCACGGTATCCTCACCCAGGTCTAGGTAATACTTGACCATACCCCCTACGTTTTTTATCTTGACGCCGCGCTCGGTGTAGTCTGCGGTTGTGAGCATGCGGTCGACACTCTGGTTGATTACGGTGGTATGGTCGTAAAAGGCAAGCAGGCTGTCGGTGCTTGCGGTGGAAAGATAGAGCGCGATATCCTCTTGAATCTCGCCAATTTCCTTATAAACTGCTGCAAGCTCCGTGTTCTTGTTAAACAGCTGGGCACTGTCTTTGAGCAGAATCTGTGCGGAGAGATACGAATATAGCCCCGCCAAAAACGCAATCAGCACCGAGAACAGGAAGAACAGTATTAAAATCGTGCGGTATTTCAGGTCGGTTATCCGTTTCACTGCCATTCCTCCGTGCGACTTTGTCCAGTTGTTACAAATGGTTATCCCTGTGCGCTGAAGGTTTCCTCGTATTCCTCTAGGTTTTCCGCCGTAATAGCGTAAACATCGGTGTTGATGAGGTCGCTAATCTGCTTGCCCTGTAGCAAATAAAACAGCTGGGTCACAGTGGTGTAGCCAATCTCATACGCGTTGGGGCAGATTGTGCCGTAGATGACGTCCCGATCAATGTACTCCAGCGTCTGGGGCATTGCACCGTAACCAACCACCATGATGTCGCCCACCCGGTTTGCATCCACCACCATCTGCGCGACCCCCGGTGTGCTTTTCTCCTGCGTGCAGATAACAAGGCTAACCTCGGGGTGCTCCTCTAGGATACGCGTCGTGACCTTTTCTACGTCAAACATACCGCTGCTCAGGGTGTATACGCCCACAAGCTCCATCGCGGGGTACTCCGAAAACGCCTCCATGATACCCTGAAGCTTCAGGTTTTTGTACGGGCTTATGCCCTCTTCCTCCTCGGACATATCATCAATCAGTACCGCGGCTTTGCCTATGCCGCCGCTTGCGGTGGCGCCCATCTTGCCCGCATCGTAACCGATGTCGTAGCTGTTGGAGCCGACCGTAGCCGCGTTTTGGGTGAAAAACACGTCGTTTTCAAACGTGATTACCGAAAGCCCCGCAGCGGTCGCGGCAGAAAGTGCTGCCTCGGTGCGTGCCAAATCCGCCGCCTGTAATGCAATGCCGTCTACCCCTGCGAAGATAGCATAATCCACCGCCTGCACCGAGAGTTCCACCTCCCGCTGGGCAATGTCTACAAATTCCACATACACGTTATTGTCTTGGGCGGCACTCTGTGCACCCTTTTTAAACATCGTCCAAAAATGCTCGTTTCCGCTCTGGGTAACGAGCTGAATGTGATACAGCGGTGCAACCTCGGGTGGCTTGTCCCCAGTCTGTGTGTCTTCGGACAGATAGAGTGCCCCAAGCATTACAACCAGCGCCGCAAGCGCGGCAATCATAATTGAAAAGATGATTCTCATCGATATGATCATTCCTCTCAGGCACATGTGTTAACCAGACACACTCGCCAAACTGATGCAAAACGCACCACGGGAATCTATTTCAATACATTAGTATTAAGTAGATGTTGATTACTTTGTAATTATCCGTTCTGTTTTGCTTTAAATTCCAAACACCTTTACTATTATACACAAAAATACGTGTGTGGTAAATGCAATTCTTATACGAATCATGGTAGATATTATTACACAACAAGAAAGACCGCCCTTTCGGACGGTCTTATAGACTTTAAACTGTTATGCGTAAGCGGGAACCAGCGTTTCCTCGAACGGGGCATATCCGCCGCAGTGAGCTAGGTAGCGGGCGGAGCTGAGCAGATACGCGCACACATCGCCGGTATACTCGATATCCTGCAACGGATTCGGGGTAAGGCTCGCATACTGCTTATGTGCCTGCCAGATGCTCTGTATGATGCTGTGCACATCGCCAGCAGGTAGCGGAATGCTATCCTTTTCATAATCGGCCTGCTTGAGTGCACGGTTTAACTGCATCTCATACGTAAAATGATCCTTGCTCGTTAGTTGCGCCCAATCGTTGTGTGCATAGCAAAAGAAATCGGCAAGAAAATGACAGATGACACCCAGGCGGTAGTTGGTATAGATGCCGCCGCGCTGACCGGTTTGCATATCGGCAATGCACTTTTCAATCTTACGGTTGATCATCTCTGCGCGAGCGGCTGGTGTGTGCGGAAGCACCAAGAAGCCACCCATGATGTCGGGGCGAATGTTGCCAAATAAAAAAGCAATCGATTTGACACCCCCCTGCCCTCCCCCGTAGGGTGCAAGCAGGCGACGCGCCATGCGAAGATGTGAAAGTATATTCATTCCCATTCCCTTTCCGCAAGGATGTACTTGAACAGAATAAGTCAGGGCAATCGGTTCTTCAATGCATGGTCACTGCCAAAGCAGGGATATATCATGTCAGCCGTAAGTCTCAGACCGTTATCGTGTTTTCAAGCCAGCGTCCTTAGTACTCAAGACAATTATACTGAATCAATCTCAAATGTACAGTATTGAAATCGTAAACTTTTTGTTGTGTTTGAGCAAAAATACTGTACAACATGATTGAAAGCAAGCAAACCTTGCTATTGTGAATAATTGTTGCCTGACCGCCCGCCTAATTCTAGGTAGCCCTTGCGGTTAGAGGGGCTCCCCCATGGACGAATGTCTTTCTATGCGGCGCCGTAATAGAGAGATGAAAGCCGCTTAAAGTTCGGCCGTCCGGCGGAGTCCATCAGATAGGCGGAGCGTGTCGCACCCTCCTTACGTTTTTTGTTGAGCGCTGTGATGATGGATTCCGCATTGCGTTTGCCCATGCCGTGCCCGTAATATAACCCGCCGCTGAGGTCTATGACATTCTCGCCCTGCCACTCCGGGGTCACGGGGTCAACGTCCGGGTTTGCAAAATACCGGCGGTCACCGGGGAAATAATCGGGATATGTGTTCATCTGACCAATCTCTCGCAGGTTGCGGTGCAGCCCATGCCAGTTCATCAGATAGATGCCGCTAAAGTTTTGATTAAACTTCTCATCGCCAAACAGATTTAACAATGCACCGAGGTACACAATCACCATGCCGGTGGCGCATTCAGTGGCGTACTTTCGCCCATTTGTGAAGATGTCGCGGATCGCGTCCGACGCCTTTACATCCGCTCTTTGCCGAAAGCCGCCCTCTGGTGTCAACTCCCAATAATCGGGGTTACACTCTGCTTCTCGGAATATTGCAAACCGAAGCCCGCTTCTGTTAAGCGCGTTGGATGCGGCAATCAGCTCCCTGCGCAGGGAAAGCTCAAACCACAGCTCCTTTGCGCTGTCAAACTTGTATTCGGTGCTGCTTGCCGCCATCTGTTCGATGATTAGACGCTCGACACTATTTGCCGGGAATTCATCTACCAGGCTAGCGGGGGTTGTGGGGCGTCCTGCAATCGTAATCATCGTGTCCCCTCCGTCGGTACGGCCAGTTTTGCTTCACTTAGCTGACTAGCAACAGGCAGGGCGATAAAACGGTTCCAGTCCGTTCGGTTTCTTTTATAAAGCCGATTCGAGTAACCCGCAAGCAGTTCTTTGTCGTTTTCACTGAGAGAAAAAAACGCATTGGGCAGGTCGGCTGTGCCGCTCGACGCCATCACAGACGCTGCGGCAGTGGGGGTGCGTAGCATCGTTGGGCGCGCAAGGTACTTTGCCCCCAAATCTACAGCAAAGGGCTGAGGATCGCTCTTAAGCTGAAAACTCTCCTCGGTCGGATACAGGTAGTCGTAGTTCTCGCTCAGCCACGCAAGATAGCGGTCATACTGCTTCTGCCTGCCTTGCGTACGCTCCTGCTCGGGCAGCGGCTCAAGATGAAGAAGTGTGCACGCAAGCTCGTAGTCTGTTTGCTGTGCCGAGCGCAGATAACCCGCCGCAAGCCTTAGCATATGCGGGTCTCCGCTGTGAAACAGCACCCACGAAAGGTCGTGGATGTTGTGCCCCTCACGGGCACGTCGAAACAGCATATCAACAAGATGCGGCAACACCGCCGCGTCGTGATAGCGGTCGGTAATAAGCCCTGCCGCATTGTCGAGCGTCTTTGCGTAGCGGTTGTCGCTTCCGTCGTCCTGGGTTCCGGTTCGTATCATCCATTTCAGTACAGCCGATTCTTTTTCACTATCTACGGTCGTTGTGTTTGCCTGTTCTTTTAACCCCTGATCACCCAGCATCTCGGCGCACAGTTTAAGTGCCATGCGCGCGCGTTCGTTAAGTTCGCTAAACACGCCGTATGCCTTGATGTGCGGGATGAGCACAAACAGGGTGCGAAAACGCAGCGATGGATCGTTTGCCATTGCCGCCGCCTGTGCCTTGCTCCGCTGCGCCGCCTGTGCAAATACCTCGAGCACACGTTGTTCGCCAAACCGCACGCGAACCGATTCCAGTCCGCCGTTGCTGCCGTTGCCTCTGCTTGTATTAAAATCATTTCTTCTGCCGGAATTCATACCATACCCCCTCGGCTCTTTTACCCATTCAAGTATCACGAAAAAGGCCGTGAGCACGGCCCTGATACATCATATTAAGCAAAAGAGCCGAACGTGTGCGGTGCGGGCAGATTTTTTGACTTTTACACAGAACGCAACAAGGCCCCTCGAAGAAAATCTCCGAAGGGCCTTGTTGCGGGGTGCTGAAATGGGCTTGTTACAGAAATTATTCAAGAATCGGCGAGCAATCCGCTCGTTTTACAGTAAAATCAGCTGCTATGCAGATACGCTGTTTTTGGGTAGTATGCAGGCACCGTGTGGTCGGGTAGCAGCACGGCACTGGCTGCCGAATAACCGGGCTTGTCACATACCATCCTCAAAGGGCGGTCAAACTCGGTTAGGTGCTTCCAGTACCGCTTTGGCATATGCCCCATACGGCATTTTGGGTTATGCCGTCCCTCCACCTCTATGGTGTCGTAAAACAGCTGCCACAGCCTGCGCATGGCAAGCTCCTGCTCATCCGGCTCGGGCAGTTCAAGCGATTCGATGGGCAGGATGGTGGGGCGATAGGGCTCATAAAACAGCGCCATACCGTGGGTGATGTCGTGTATCAAAAATCGTTCTTCGGGCAGCCGCTCGCAAAAGTGCTGCATAATCAGTGGCAGAACGATGTTGTTGGGCTCAATCTCGCTTACCAGTACCCCACCGTGCTCGGAAAAACGCACAAACTCACGAAACAGGTGTGTCTCCCGCTCGAGATACCGCACCGCCTTGGTCAATACATCCACCGTGTCGTCGGCGAGCATGCTCATCACCTGCGCACCGACCCGAAACCCGATTCGCAGAAACAGTAGAATGTAGTGCTCCTTATCGTTTAAGCAGGTTAGGAACGCGCGCTGAATAAAGGGCAAAACCTCCCGCCCCATCCGCTGGGGGATTGAGGCGACAACGCGGCTGGCGTGCTCTGTATCAGTGATGATCTCCTTAACAGGCAGCAGCGTCTCCTGCGCAAAGCCCGGGCAGTGGATGGCCAAGGGAATCTCCTTGCACGTGTAGCTTTCAAACACGCAGCACATCAACCCTTCAAAGCTGCCGTCGTAGCGGTACACTATATCTGTCCGGTCAGGCATTTTTGCAGTTCCTCCTTCATCAGTACTGGGAAAGCGGCAAAATCCATGCCCTGACCGACAAGCTTTGGCTGCGCAAACAACGAAAGCTGCTCGGTCTCGTAGGCATACGGCTCGTTCCCGCGGTACATTGCCAGCGCGCGGTCGCTCATCAGTGCGCGCAGGATGGCGTCGTTTGTGATTTTAAGCCCCTCCGCGACGCGCCCTTTGCACAGAATAAAATACTGTGCGCGCTTGAGCACCACACCCAGCTTCTTTAGCCCCGAAAAATCAAGCGAGCCGACACGCCGTGCTGTCAGGATGCGGCGGGCGCTGTTGACCCCGATACCCGGCACCCGCAGCAGCTGCTCGTACGGCGCGCGGTTCACCTCCACGGGGAACTGCTCCATATGGTTAAGCGCCCAGTTGCATTTGGGGTCGACGTAGGGGTTAAAATGCTGGTGTGCCTCATCAAGCAGCTCCCGCGCCTCAAAGCCGTAAAAGCGCAGAAGCCAGTCCGCCTGATACAACCGATGCTCACGCAGCAGCGGCGGCTTTGTGGTGGTTGATGGCAGCAAAGGGTTATCCGACACCGGCATGTACGCCGAAAAAAACACACGCTTTAGCCCATAGCGTCGGTACAGCCCCTCCGAAAGATTCAGAATCTGATAATCGGTGTCTGGCGTTGCGCCGATGATCATCTGGGTGCTCTGCCCCGCAGGGACAAACTGCGGCGTGCCGCGGTACGAAACCATCTCCGCCTTGCTTTCGCTGATGCGACCAGTCAGGTAGCCCATCGGCTCGAGGATTGAGTGCTTTGTTTTATCGGGCGCAAGCAGTGCAAGGCTTTGCTGAGAAGGCAGCTCGATATTCACGCTCATGCGGTCTGCCAAAAGCCCCATACGCGCAAGCTGCGCCTTATCCGCGCCCGGTATTGCCTTTGCATGGATGTAGCCGCTAAAGCGGTACTCCTCCCGCAGCAGGCGCAGAACCTCGGTCATTTGTTCGCAGGTGTAATCGGGGTCTTTGACGACCCCCGAGCTTAAAAACAGCCCTTCGATATAGTTGCGGCGGTAAAAGCTGATGACAAGGTCGGCAAGCTCGCGCGGGGTAAAGGTCGCGCGCGGCACGTCGTTGGAACGGCGGTTGACACAGTACTTGCAGTCGTAGATGCAGGCGTTGCTCATCAAAACCTTGAGCAGAGAGATACAACGCCCGTCACCCGCAAAGCTGTGGCAGATGCCGCACGCCATCGAGTTTCCAATTCCGCCCGGCTGCGCCTTGCGGTCAACCCCGCTTGAGGTGCACGCAACGTCGTATTTTGCGCCGTCCGTTAATATTCTTAGCTTTTCAAAGACGTCCATGATATGAACCCGCCTTTCTATGGCACTATCATACCATAGAACATTTGTTCTTGTAAAGGGGTTGCTCCCAAATTTTCGGTTTTTCTGTTTGCAATTCCCGTCATTTGAACATCAATAATTGTTTTGCAAAATGCGGCAAAATTAGTATTGACAAAACCACAGAACTCATGTATTATCCATATAAAGCATATAGGTTATGTATGTATTTTAGGAGGTGCCGCTATGAAACCAACATTCGTCCGACGGGTAACCGCCGCCAAAGGCATGATGCGATGCTGTAGCTTGACGCATTCGTTCGCCGCAAATTGTTCGACATCTCTGCTGCGAATGTGTAAATCGTCGTATGGCAACAAATGTAACATTTATAACTGAAAGGCGGTTTCCCTATTATGAGCGAGAAAAAATTGCGTTTTGATACATTGCAGGTGCATGCAGGACAGGTGCCCGATCCTGTTACCGGAGCGCGCGCCGTTCCCATCTACCAGACCACATCCTTCGTGTTTAAGAATACCGACGAAGCGGAAGGTCGGTTTGCCCTGACCGAGCCCGGCAACATCTACTCGCGCCTGACCAACCCCACCGTGGATGTGTTTGAGCAGCGCGTGGCTGCCTTGGAGGGCGGCACTGCCGGTCTTGCAACCGCGTCCGGCTCTGCGGCCATTACCTATGCGGTACTTAATATTGCAAGTGCAGGGGATGAGATTGTCGCGGCGAGCACCCTGTACGGCGGTACGTTCCACCTGTTTTCCGATACACTGCCTAAATTTGGCATAAACACCGTGTTTGTCGACCCTGAAGACCCCCAAAACTTTGCGAATGCCATAACCGACAAAACCAAGGCGCTGTTTATCGAAACGCTGGGCAACCCCGGCATTAACGTCATTGACTTTGACGCGGTCGCTAAAATTGCCCACGACAACGGCATCCCCCTGATTGTGGATAACACGTTTGCCACACCTTACCTGTTTCGCCCCATCGAGCACGGCGCGAACGTTGTGGTGCACTCCGCAACCAAGTTTATCGGTGGGCACGGCTCCTCCATCGGTGGGATTATCGTAGACGGCGGCAACTTTGACTGGACAAACGACAAGTTCCCGGGCTTTACTACCCCCGACAAGAGCTACCACGGCATCAAATACGCAGACCTTGGCGGCATTGCCTATGCGGTGAAGATCAGAGCGCAGCTTCTGCGCGACACCGGCGCGTCGCTATCGCCGTTTAACGCATTTTTGTTCCTGCAGGGGCTTGAGTCGTTATCCCTGCGTGTCCAGCGGCATGTAGAGAACGCACAGAAGGTCGCCGAGTTTTTAGAGAAGCACCCCAAGGTGAAATCGGTCAGCTACCCGGGTCTTAAGTCAAACAGATACCACGCGCTCGCGCAGAAGTATCTGCCCAAGGGCGCGGGCTCAATCTTCACCTTCTCGATTAACGGCGATGTAAAACAGGCGAGAAAACTCATCGACAGCCTTGAGATCTTCTCGCTGCTCGCAAACGTTGCGGACGCAAAGTCGCTGGTTATCCACCCAGCGTCCACCACCCATCAGCAGCTATCGCCCGAGGAGCAGGCAGCGTCGGGGACGTTCCCCGAGGATATCCGCCTTTCCATCGGCGTAGAGGACGTAGCGGATATCATCGACGACCTGCGTCAGGCACTCGAAAAGATATAACCCTACATACAACACTACCTCCCCATTTCTCATAGAAACAGCCCGCTGCACAGTTTTAACTGCGCGGCGGGCTGTTTTGTGTTTGCTAAACTACGTGTTGCGTTTGCGAGCAAGCCTGACTGTCAGTACCGCAAGCGATCGTGAGGCGAGATACATGGGCTTGCCAAGGCGGTTAAGCAGACCCTGCTCTATTTCTTCATGCAGCGCTGCTGCCTGCCGTACAGCGGCGGCATCGGGCTGCTTTAACCCGTAAAGGTAGTCCATATAACACTGGGTTGCCTCGGTAAACAAATCCTGTTTATGCAGCAGCCTGCGGTCAACACGCGGGGCGAACTCCCTCAGTGTCTCGCCCGTATAGGGCGAAAGCTCGAAGTAGTTAAGCTGGCGCAGAAGGTCGGCGTAATACTCGGCTAGGATCATGCCTTTGTCATCACAACGCGAGGATACGCTACTTAGGCGGTAGTACCGACTGGGCAGTGTAAGCAGTCGCCGCATTAATAACCAGACCATCCCCGCTATCACAGCAGGTAGCAGCAGCCACGCAAAAGACATAGTTGGCTTGCCACTGGGTATTTCGTGCGTTAACGCTCCGCCCTGCTGCATGGGGATATTCGGAATGGGGATGTCCCCTATGGCAGACTGCCCGGACGAATCGCTCTGGGTCTCCTCCGGCAGGGGGGATAGCCCGTCATCAAAGGAGAGTGGGTCAAACACAACCCAACCGATGCCTTTTAGATACACCTCCGCCCACGCATGGGCGGTGCGCTCGGTTGCAGCGTAATAAGAAGGAGCTGTTGAGCGTTCCAGCGCAAACCCCGTGACATAGCGGGCAGGCAGCCCCGTGCTGCGCGCAAGCACCGCCATCGCGCTTGCGTAATAGACGCAATAGCCCTCCTTGGTGTTTAGAAAATGGGCGACAAAATCTTCGCCAATCGGCGGAACTACGGGGGTCATGGTGTAGGTACAGTTTTCGGCAAGCCACCGTTCAATGGCGCACGCCTTTTGGTACGGTGTTTGCGCACCGGCTGTAATTGCCTGCACCGTGATATGCACCGAACCGGGCAGGGTGTCGGGCAGGGTAAGATAGCGGTCGCAAACCTCCTGCCAGTTGCTGTCGCTCATCTTCTCAGCGGTCTCTTCTAGTACCGCCATGTTCTCGTCAAACCCCGGCACCGAGCGGTCGAGCATCTGCACGGTAATGGTATAACGGTTGTTGCCCCGGATAGCCGAATCGGCAAACAACTCACCCTGCAAATTAAAGTAGGGTTGTAGTTGTTTGCCTGTTTCAAGATTTACCACCTTGCCTGCCGAAAAGATGCCAGTGTTGCGACTATTTTGGTATTTTACCTGCAACTCGATTGTTTGCACCATTTCGTCCGCCAGCGCTTTGAGCCGTTTGTTCTGCATGAGCGGAAGCTCCGATGAAAACACGCGGGTACGGGTGGAAAGAAACATCAGGCTGTCGTAGCGAAACCGCCCAAGGGACGCCTCGTCGTACCAACCCTTGCCGGAGTAGCTATCCTTCACCGCGCCGCGCAGCAGCAGCGGTTTTACCGTTTTTACCTCCAGCATCGGTCTATCCTGCGGATCAATGGGTCCGCCCAAGCGGTCGGAGAGCGGCTGGTAGCCCAGTGCCTCAAGCTCAAAGCTACGGCTGGGCGCCGATCCCCCCCACCAATAGCTTACCAGATCGCTGATGTCGTATATCATATTCAGCAATGCGCGCGACTTCCAGACGCTTGCATCCTGCGGTACGATAAGCAAGGATGCCGCAATAGAAAGTGCGACGATAGGCAGCGCTGTGAGCTGGAGTGCTGCTAGGGTTACGGTGTTTTCTCCATCCTTTAGCTGCTTCTTGCGCCGAAACTGAATGCCGGGCAGCAGAATTAAATAGCCACCCGAAAGCAGTATCAGCACCGGGGTTCGGTTTGCAAACAGTAGAACATGCAGGCCTATGATGACGCAAGCGCACACAACACCAAGCAGTGCCAGGGCAAAGGGTAGCATCTGCAGTCTTCTTACAAACCCAAACAGCAGCGCGGAGCAAGCAAGGCAGGCAAACAAGATATACCACAAATTGTTCACGGCACTGTACGCACCGAGCCATGTAAGCGAGCGCGTTACCGCACCATATGCAACGGGATGAAGCATTATAAGGCGCAAGATACCAAAGCACACCCCCGCAGCACCGAGCAAAACAAGGATTGCCCAGACACGCCGCGTAACGATCCAAACCAGTGTGACACAAAGCAAAGAGAGCAGTACGGTATGTAGCACAGAACAGGTGTAATTCAGCGCCGAAAATAGGGCGACCACCATACCCGATGTGAGAAGTACTATTCCAAGCTGTTCCGCCATTCGGGTCTTGCCTACTGCCCGCACGCCGCCCGATATGCGACCGAAAACCGCACGGATTACCTCGTTCATAGCATCTCCTCCAATACCGAGGTGACGCTGTCGCTTAAGGTCACCGTGACGGTGCGAACGCCGCCCGTGACCAACACGCCCCGTTTTCCCGTGTCGCTTACCGAAAAGACGGTAACCCCGCCCGTCGGCAGTGACTCGTGCAGCATCAACTCGCCGAATGTGCGTGCATTGCCAAGGGTAAGCAGATAGGCGGACGACGCGCCGCTTTCGCTCGTCACAGCGCGAACGCCGGACGCCTGCGCGGCTGTTTCGTCGCCTTGGGGGGTAAACTCAAGTAGTGCAAGGTAACGGTGCAGACGTGCAAAATCGCGCAGACTACCGCCAAAAACATCGTTGTTAACTGCGTCTGAGCGACACAACCTAACCGTATGCCCACCCGCTAGCGTATGGTACGCAATGGTTGCGGCGGTCTCGCACAGCATATCGGCACACAGGCGTGCGTGCTCCCCCGTCGCCCCATACAGGCAGGGGTCGATACAGATTAAGCAGTGTGTCTCGGACGCGTGCTCATAAATGCGCGTATACAGCTTGTGCGCCCGGGCGGAGGTCTTCCAATGGATGCGCTTTTGGGAGTCCCCCTCCCTATACTCGCGCACACCCGCAAAGTTCTCACCCGTACCCGACAGGTTTAGGCTTGTTCCGCTGAAGTTTTTATCGTCGGGCGAATAGGCACCGAGCAACGATAGCTCATGCACGCGCGGGTACACCAGAACAGGGCGTTTGCGGTAGTACGGCAGACGCAGCATATTAAAGTTTAGCCGCGTAAGCCCAAACACGTCCTCGATCTCCACGCGGCTCATTCCCACCTCGCTACGTCCCGAAAACGCGCACAAAAAGCGCGGGGAAAACTCAATCTGCCCATGTGCGGGCAATGCAAAGGAATAGGTGACGTCCTCCTGCGACGAGATGGCCGAAACATGCACCCGCATCATGGTAAAGGGGTATGGCATATCGTTGTGAATGCGCAGGTGCAGTGCGAGCGTTTCGCCCTTTGTAAGCTCCTCGCGGTCGACCAATTGCACATATGAGAAGCTGTGCACCGTCCATAGGTTTAGAAAAAAGCAAAGCAGAAGTATGCCAAGCTGGATAAACAGCACTAAAAAGAACACCCGCTCGCCGGTTAGCAGCCCGCCAAACAGACAGGTTCCGAGCAGGGCGTAGAACACGATGCGTTGCGCTCTCATGACACCACCGGCACCGGGGTCGTGCGCAGAATCTCCTGCAAAACCTGCTGCGCACTGTTTTTATGGATGCCCGCGCTCAGCTGTACAACAAGCCGATGGGCAAGCACCGGTATTGCCATCGCCTTTGCGTCGTCGGGCAGTACATAGTCGCGCCCGTCAAACAGCGCGTGCGCCATTGAGGCGTGCATCAGCGCAAGCGAGGCGCGTGGGCTTGCGCCCAAGGACAACTTGTCGTTCTTTCTGGTGGCGTTTGCGATATCTACAATATACTGCATCACAGGTCTTGAGCAGGTGATGCCCCTGACTTGCTCCTGCAAGAACAGCACATCCTCGGCACCTGCAACGGCTGCGACCTCGGTTTTTAAGCTTTTTACCCTGCTTTGCAGAATGTCGATCTCATCGCTGCGGTTGGGGTAACCCAGCGAGACGCGGATAAAGAACCGGTCAAGCTGCGCCTCGGGCAGCGGATAGGTACCGGTGGACTCCACGGGGTTTTGGGTAGCGATAACCATAAACGGGCTTGGCAGCGGGTAGGTCTCTCCGTCAATGGTCACCTGCCCCTCCTGCATCGCCTCCAATAGGCTTGACTGTGTTTTGGGGCTGGTGCGGTTTATTTCGTCCGCCAGCACCATCTGGCTCATAATCGCGCCGTGACGCACCTGTTTTTCACCCGTTCTAATATCAAGCACCGTGTACCCCGCAACATCGGATGGCAGTACGTCGGGCGTAAACTGGATGCGGTTAAACGAACAATCCACCGACCTTGCAAGTGCCCAGGCTAGCGTTGTCTTGCCAAGCCCTGGGGCATCCTCAATAAGCAGATGTCCGCCGCAGGCTAGTGTCATCAACGCAAGGTCCACTGCCTCTCGCTTTCCGATTAAAACTCGTTCGATGTTTTCGCGTACCGACTGGATGATGCTCTGTGCACTGCGTGTTGTCATACCGTTGTATCATGCCTTTCCATTTGAAGTTGGAGCCCAAACACCCGTCTATCCTCCCCTTAATACAAGTAAATAATAGCATAATTACCATAAAAACTGAACGTATAATCTTGTCAAGGTTTTGGCGGCGGTATGATGGATTGTGCACAATCTTGCCTTTTCGTACTCTTGTTTGCTTTGTATTTGTGTAGTACAATGTCATTTGAATAAAAAAGGAGAGAACAGACTATGATGCACTACATCTTTAAACGCTTTGTTTCCTACTACAAGCCCTACCGTCTGTTGTTTTTTACTGACCTGTTCTGCGCGCTGATGGTATCGGCCATCGACCTTGCATTTCCACAGCTGCTCGGCTTTTTAAACAAGGGGCTGTTTACCCGCAGCGCACCCGAGATTCTGGCGGGTATCGGCTACATCATTATTGGGATGCTGGCACTTTACGTGGTGCGTTACTACTGCCACTACTTTATCACCTCGTGGGGTCATATCATGGGGTCACGGATGGAAAGCAACATGCGCGACGACCTGTTTGGTCATTTTCAGCGGCTCAGCTTTTCGTACTACGACAAAAACAACACCGGCGAGATGATGTCGCGCATCATATCCGATCTGTTTGATATCTCGGAGCTTGCGCATCACGGGCCGGAGAACCTGTTTATGTCACTGATTAAGCTAGTCGGCTCATTTTCGCTGCTGATGCTGCTAAACTGGAAGATGACGTTGATTCTACTTGGGGTTACCGCCGTGATGCTTGCGTTCTCGGTGGCGCGCAACAAGCGGATGCTTGCGGTGTTTATGGATAACCGCAAGAAGATTGCCGCCGTGAACGCCCGTGTGCAGGACAGCCTCTCGGGCATTCGCGTGGTCAAGTCGTTTGCAAACGAAGCGCATGAGCAATCGCGCTTTCGTCGCAGCAACGAGGAGTTTTTGGAATCTAAGAACAGCAGCTACCGCGCTATGGGGGCGTTTGCCGCGGGTAACTCGTTCTTTCAGGGGCTGCTTTACACCGTCATTATCGGCTTTGGCGGCTTTTTCATCGCCCGCGGGGAGCTTTCGCCCACGGCGCTTGCGATGTACGTGCTGTACGTCAACATCTACATGAGCCCGATTGACATGCTCGTAAACTTTACCGAGCCGTTCCAAAAGGGGTATGCGGGCTTTAAGCGGTTTGTCGAGATCCTTGACACCTCGCCCGATGTAACCGACCGTGAAGGTGCCGTACCGCTTACTGAGGTGCACGGTGAGATAGACTACCGCGACGTGCGGTTTGCCTACGACGACGGCGTGCCGGTTTTGGATGGTGTGAACCTGCATATTCAAGCGGGTAAGACGGTGGCGCTGGTGGGTCCCTCCGGCGGTGGCAAGACGACGTTTTGCTCTTTGCTGCCCCGCTTTTACGATGTGACCGGCGGCAGCATTCAAATTGATGGCAAGGACATACGCGACCTGACCCTTGCGTCCTTGCGCGGTGCCATCGGCATTGTGCAGCAGGATGTGTACATCTTTACCGGTAGCATGCGCGACAACATCGCCTACGGCAGGCTGGACGCCACCGACGAGGAGATTGTAACCGCCGCAAGGCAGGCGAACATCCACGACTTTATCGTGTCGCTTGAGGACGGTTACGACACCTTTGTTGGGGAGCGTGGCACACGGCTTTCGGGCGGGCAGAAGCAGCGCATTGCGATTGCGCGTTTGTTCTTAAAAAACCCGAAGATACTGATTTTGGACGAGGCGACCTCGGCACTGGACAACGAGAGCGAGCGGCATATTCAAAAGGCGCTTGAGGCACTCTCCAAGGGGCGCACCACGCTCGTGATTGCGCACCGACTTTCCACCATCCGTAACGCGGATGAGATTGTTGTCATCACCGACGAGGGCATTACTGAACGCGGGCGGCACGACGAGCTGCTTGCACACAACGGGTTGTACGCGCGGTACTACAACATGCAGTTTGAAGGAATAATGGATTAAACCGAACATAGACCGAAAGGGATTGCCAAAACAGGCAATCCCTTTCGGTCTATTATTCAGTCGGGCATGTTTTAATTTCTTACATAAAGATATTGAGTATTAGCAGTACTACAAGACCTACCGCCCACGCAATGGTCGTGGTAACCGACCAGACGCGAACCTGCTCCTTGGTTTCGGTAATACCCATCAGGCGGGTGGTTACCCAGTAGAAGCTGTCGTTGAAATAGGAGAAGAACAAAGAGCCTATGCACGCCGCAAACGCGCCAAGCAGCATGTTTCCGCCCGCTGCGAGTACGATGGGGGCGGTGATGCCGGCAGCGGTAACCATCGCTACGGTGCCGGAGCCCTGAACAAAGCGAACGAGTGTCGCAATGATAAACGGAAGCAGGATGATGGGGATAGCGGTCTGAGAGATCTGCTCGGCGATGAAGTTACCTACACCGCTGACCTGAAGCACCTTGCCCAGCGCGCCGCCGCCACCCGTTACAAGGATGATGATGCCTGCGCTCTGAATGCCTTTTTCCATCTGGCTGAGTACGACCTTGCGCTCGGTTTTAAATGCAAGGGTGTAGATGGCTAGCAGTAAGCCAATGCCAACCGCGACGATAGGCGTACCAAGGAAGATGAGAACCGAGAAGATGCCTTCGGTTTTGCCTGCAGCCTTGGACACGGTGTTGATTAGAATGAGAACAATGGGTGCAAGGATCGGCAAAAAGGACATGAACGCGGACGGGAGGTTTCTGCCTTCTTCGGCGGATTTCACGTCGTAGATGGGCTCCTGATAGCCAGGTCTTACCCATCCGTCGCCGTCATCGGAGGGAATCTGGTAGATTTTCTTGCCAAGATAGGTGCCGTATAGTAGACATGCGATTGTCATCGGCACTGAGATTACGATGCCCATAAGGATAAACTGCCCGATGTCTACACCGAAGGTTCCCGCAACGCCCAAGGGTCCGGGTGTGGGCGGTACAAGCGAGTGGGTGATTACAAGCCCCGCAGCAAGCGGAACACCCAGCGC
>JAEZDF010000062.1 GCA_023429685.1 Bacillota bacterium | reverse complement strand
AGGGAGGTGTAGTTTTCACTGGTAGCGATGGATTGTCCATTTGCCGCATACAGATTAAAACGAAACGCACCGGACGGGGTAGTCTTAATCACAAATTTACCTCTTGGCATGATAAGCACTCCATGTTTAGCAGCCGTATGGCTTGCGGATTTAGGGCGTACCGTGGTTTTTAGAGGTTGCAGCAACGATTGTAAGCGCATGGTTGCGCCGCTGTTTTGACTATACCACGTCACATGGCAATAGTCAATAATCGAAGATTGTTGACAGCGCAAAAGAGCAAGATAATAGATGTTTGAAAGACCAGAACAAGAAACGCATTTCTTATGGGGAGCCGGTATAATCATTGAATGATTGACTGATAAGGTGTTATAAATGAAACCCTTGTCGGAATCAACCGAATGGGCTGAATTTTGAAAATAGGACTTAATATCATTGAAAAAAAGCAGTCTATGTGGTAGAATAGCCATATAGCAATGAGTGTAAGTTGAACATCTGTGCGTGCAAACAATGCCGCGCGGATTGAAATAAGAAAGGGCGTGCAGGAAATGACGAACGAACCCAAATTTTTTAGATGCAAGATGTGCGGAAACCTCGTAGGACTTGTAATCAACGGCGGTGGAACACTGGTGTGCTGCGGCGAGGAGATGGAGGAGCTTACTGCCAATGCGGTGGATGCTTCTACAGAAAAGCATGTCCCAGTGTTTGAGCAAGACGGCTCTAAGGTATCGGTCAAGGTTGGCAGCGTTGAACACCCGATGGTGGAAGAGCATCACATTGAATGGATCTATATTAACACCACTAAGGGCGGTCAGAGAAAGAGCCTTACCGTAGGCAGCGCGCCTGTTGCTGAGTTTGCGCTGGCTGACGGCGAAGAGTTGATCTCGGTTTACGAGTTTTGCAACCTGCATGGTCTGTGGGTAGCAAAGGCATAGTAGCCAAATGATATTAACCCATTAAAAAACCTCCCGCTACCGGTAAGGCAGCGGGAGGTTTTTTTGCATCACGTATGGTTTTTTCGGCGTTTATGCACCAAACGATAAACGGTGCGGATACATAGATAGAAGACAAACCCGAGCGCAGTGCCCGCAGTGTTGAAGATCAAATCATCCACGTCGCTAATACCTGTGGCAAACACAAACTGCAACACCTCAATGGATATCGAGCAGCAAAGTCCCATTGTAGTCGTAAACCAAAAACCGTGACGCTTGCCTACAACGGGTAGCAGCGCGCCAAACGGAACAAACCACAGGACATTACCAAGCAGATTGTAAAAAAAGAACCACTTTGTGTACGCGTAATAAAGCTTTATGGTGTGAACAAAAGGGGTCAGGTTCACGCTGTCAAGCGAGTTCTGCCATGCGTGCCACAGATTGGGGTTAATTCCGTAACGAAACACCGTAATCTGGTACAGGCAGATCAGGTAAAACACAAACACCCAAAGCAAGGCTTCGCGTCGTTTATCACGCGGTGCTTCGCCCCGTTTCTTTTGTGCGTACAGCGTCAAGCACCGCAACACTGCAAAGACCAAAAACAAACCAAGCGCTACGAAAACGGCATGTGCCGAAAGTCTGATAATCCCCGCTACACTCATGCCGTATCCTCCTGTGCAAAACTGTAAGGCGCAGCAGCCGGGTGCAGCTGCTATGCCAGATCCTGAAGGTTGAATGGCGTCTCCTGGTACACAATGTGATTGAGCCAGTTGGCATAAAGCAGGTTGCCATGGCTGCGCCACACAAAAGGAGGCTGCCTAGTCGGGTCGTTTTGGGGAAAGTAGTTTTCGGGCATCGCGATGGCGCACCCCTTGTCAAGGTCTCTAAAGTATTCCTCCGCCAGTGTCATGCGGTCGTATTCGGAATGACCGGTAACAAATATCTGTCGGTCATTGTCCGAGCAGATGATGTGCGCGCCCGCAGCCTCCGACCAGGTTAACAGTTTTAGCCCCTCTGCCTTCAGGATATCGCGCCGCCGAACCTCGGTATGGCGGGATTGCGGTGCTAAGAACACCTCGTCAAAGCCGCGTAGCAGCGGGTGGTTTTCGTCCAGCACCTTGTGCGGAAAAACGCCGAACAGCTTGTTATCCAGCGGGTATTTCGGAATGCCGTAGTGGTAATACAGCCCGGCCTGTGCGCCCCAGCAGATGTGAAAGGTAGAGTACACATGGGTCTTGGTCCATTCCAGAATCTCGCATAGCTCATCCCAGTACGAGACCTCCTCAAACTGCATCTGCTCTACTGGTGCACCGGTGATAATCATGCCGTCAAACCGCTCGTCTTTAATCTCATCTAGGGTCTTGTAAAACTTAAGAAGGTGTTCTTGTGGCGTGTTTTTCGAGGTGTGCGACGCAGTCTGCAGCAGCTCGATATCCACCTGAATCGGGGTATTGCCAAGCACACGCAAAAGCTGGGTTTCGGTTTCAATCTTTTTGGGCATTAGGTTTAAAATGACTATGCGCAGCGGGCGGATATCCTGCGTCTTCGCGCGATCCTCATACATTACGAATATATTCTCCGTCTCCAGCACCTTAGCTGCGGGAAGCGAGTTAGAGATACAGATAGGCATAATAACTCCATTCTGCCGTAACGGCAATAGATTGAAATAATCAACAAACTTCAAAACGAGTTCGTTTTTAGTCCCGCAAAAATCGGGAGGGCGCCCGTATTCGCGGGCGTTTTACTGACTATATATCGAAGGGCAAATAAAAAAACGCACGGCAATCCATGCGTCCGCACAACCGCTGTTTACCAAATTAACTTATAATGTCTACGAACAAATCTTTGTAAAACCCATAATGAAAGCGTTTACTCGATTTTATTCGGACAGTATTAAAGTTAATTCGTTATAGCAGTGCGGGCACATTCGCATCATGCAGCTGGACATTCGTATGGTCTTTGTCACTGCATAAAAAATAGCCGCTCGTTCATTCACTTGCATACAACTCCTAAGGTGTATTTGCGCTGGAATTACAAATCGCAATCCTTATTATAACAGAGGAAAAGGCAAAGCACAATGCCTGTGATGCTACGCATATAGGGACATGTCACACACACCACCTGCCAGCACGTTCCCTTTATAATATAGTTTTTTGATTGATAATAGGATGTGTAATGTGTGCGAAATCAAACCACGTTCTTGTGTTCTATTTACAAAAATATGATTGTACAGTAAAGATTATGTGATGTAATTGATAAGCCAAAGGAAAAATGGTATACTTTTGCTGGTATCATGATAAGAGTATGAGGAGAATATCTATGAAACTAGACTACAAACGTACAATACTGGTCGGACTTGCATTTCTTACCATCAGCTCCTTTTGGCAGCTTTACGACTTCGTTGTTCCGCTTATTATGCTCAAGGCGTTTGAAATCAAGGATACCGTTGCCGGAGTTGTGATGTCGCTCGATAACGTGCTCGCGCTGTTTATGCTGCCCCTGTTCGGCATGCTGTCGGATAAAACCAACACGAAAATCGGCCGCAGAATGCCCTTTATCATCGGCGGTACGGCGGCCGCGACCATATCGATGTCGCTCATACCGTATTCCGCAGGCATAAAAAACCTGCCGCTGTTTATCGTGTCGCTGGGTATTGTGTTGATTGGTATGGCGATGTACCGTTCGCCTGCCGTTGCGTTAATGCCCGATGTCACGCCCAAGCCCCTGCGCTCCAAGGGCAACGCCGTTATCAACCTAATGGGTGCCGTGGGCGGCATATTGGTTTTGGCACTGATTACATTCTTAGCACCCGATAAGGATAATCTGAACTACTGGCCACTGTTTCTCGCAACCGCTGCTATTATGATACTTGGTGTCGTCATCCTAAAGCTTACCATAAACGAGCCCAAAGAGGTACATAAGATGCGCCTTGCCAGTGCCGAGATGGGTATTGATGTGGAGGAAGCGACCGACGATGCCCAGACGGTGCGCGACAACCACAAGCTGGAGCCCGAGGTACGCAAAAGCCTGATATTCATCTTAATCTCCATCTCGCTGTGGTTTATGGGATACAACGCCATCACCACCGCATTTTCCAAATATGCGCTCTTTGCACTCGACATCTCTGAGTCACAATCCGCCTCTATTTTAATGGTTGCAACCATTACGTCGATTATTGCGTTTATCCCCGTGGGCATTTTGTCGTCCAAGTTCGGGCGCAAAAAGAGCATCTTGTTCGGCATTACAGTGCTGGCGCTGGTGTTTGGCACCGCCACCCTGTATACAAAATTCTCGCCGCTGATGTTCTTGTCGTTTGCGCTTGCCGGTATCGCGTGGGCATCCATAAACGTCAACTCCCTGCCCATGGTGCTTGAGATGTCCAAGGGCGCGAACGTCGGTCGTTATACGGGTTATTACTACACCTTTTCCATGTCCGCGCAGATTGTCACCCCTATCTTGTCAGGGTTTTTGCTGGAGCATGTGGGCTACTACACCCTGATGCCCTATGGCGCACTGTTTGTTGCGCTTGCGTTTATCACGATGATGATGGTAAAACACGGCGACTCAAAGCCCGTTAAACCCGCGTCCAAGCTCGAGGCGTTTGACACCGCCGACTAATCGGCGTTTTATGGTACTACCTGCCATCGCTAATTTGGCATACCTTACTGAGGGTTTGGTGATGAGATATGGTTATCTATGTAATATCGGTTACTGCGCTGCTGTTTGTTCTGTATCTGCTGCTGCTTGCGCCCGCGGATTTTGAAAAAGGGCAAGGCGACTGCCTATGGCGCTTTCACTACGCGCATCGCGGGCTGCATACCAAGGATATGACCGTACCGGAGAACTCGATGTCCGCGTTTGAAAAGGCGGTTAATGCAGGCTACGGCATTGAGCTTGACATCAACCTCACAGCGGACGATAGGGTGGTTGTGTTCCACGACGATACCCTTACGCGCCTGTGCGGCGTAGAAAAGCGCATTGCCGACTGTACCTATGAAGAAATCAAGGAACTTACCCTGCTCAAAACCGCGCAACGCATCCCGCTGTTTGAGGATGTGCTTAAGCTGGTGGACGGCAAGGTGCCGCTGATTGTGGAGCTCAAGGCGACCAATCGCAACGCAGCGCTATGCAAGCTTGCGGCACAGATGCTCGATGCCTACAAAGGACCCTACTGCATCGAATCCTTTCACCCCGCTATCGTGCGATGGTTTTGCAAGAACAGACCGGGGGTAATTCGGGGTCAGCTGTCGGCGGGGTATCGTAACTTTCATGGCATCCCGTTTTGGCAGGCGGTTATGCTCTCGTCGCTTGTCACCAACGTGGTTACCCGCCCCCACTTTGTCGCCTACAAGCACGACAACGCCCATAAAAGGCTGCGCCTGAGCCTGTATCGGTTTATCGGGGGCAAGCTGGTCGCATGGACAGTACGCGACCCGGGCGACGTTACCTACTGCACGAAGCGGTTTGACGCGATGATATTTGAGTTTTTTCACCCCTAATACATACAAATGCACAGATAAAGCAGACCGGCTCCTAACCTAAGGGAGCCGGTCTGCTTGTTACAATATGGTTGCCCCAGCCCACAGTTTTGAATAAGATATACCAAACGGATATGATGGCAGGGGAGGGTAACCAAACATGCTCCAGACGATTGCGTATAACAGAGAAGCCGCCGTCGCGTATGCGCACCAATGGGCGTTTTCCCGCAATCCACGCTACGCCGATTTCGAGGACATGGGCGGAGACTGCACCAACTTTATCTCGCAGTGCGTGTTTGCGGGCAGCGGGCACATGAACTACACGCCGGTTACGGGCTGGTTCTTTCTCAATCTGTCAAACCGCACCCCCTCGTGGTCGGGTGTGGAGTATTTTAACCGCTTTATGACAGGCAATCGGGACGGTGCGGGTCTCTTTGCGCGGCGCGCCGCCATTGGCGAGATGCTTCCCGGCGATGTGGTTCAGCTGCGCTTTGCAGCAAACGAGCCGTTCGGGCATTCGCTTTTGGTGGTATCGGTCGAGTCCCCCGATGAACTGGGCATCCGTATTGCAACTCACACCTTCGACAGTGACAATCGCAGGCTTAGCACCTACCACTATCAAGAAGCGCGCTTTCTGCACTTTGAGGGCGTCAGACGATACGTATAAGAGCATTTATGGTGTCGACTTTTTCGCTTTAAAGATTTATTGCGTAAAATCGTTTGCAATGGTTGACAAATTGCGCCGATTCTGATATCTTTAAGAATATATTGGAATAATGGTTAACGCAACGACAGGGAATAGTAGTCCACCCCCTTAGGTCAAAGAGAGCCGCGCAAAGTTGAAAAGCGGTACCTATCAGAATGGATGAACTCGCCCTTGAGCGGTCGGCTGAAAGCAGTTATGCAATTAGGCGCGAACGGATTTCCACCGTTATCGGGAAGGCTTGTTTTTGGGCACTATTGTGCCTACGACGGGTGAAGAGTGGGTGTTTGTTAACACCAATCGGAGTGGTACCACGGAAGTATTTTCGCTTTCGTCTCCATGCACGGTGCAGATTATTCTGTATCGGCGTGTGCGGACGAAGGCTTTTTTGTTTGTCCAAAACACGCATTATCAGCCATTCGTATACAACAACAATGCGGAGGAATGAACGATGAAAGAGTTTTTGGAGATAACCGTTGGCAATCTGCTCGGGGAGCTTGGAAAAAAATACCCAGACAGCCTTGCGGTCAAGTATACCGACCGTGATTTTACCCGTACATGGAAGCAGCTCGACCAAGAGGCGGAGCTGCTTGCGCGCGGTTTTTTGTCCATTGGCATCGGCAAGGGCGACCACGTTGCCATCTGGGCGACCAACACCCCGGAATGGATGCTCACGCTGTTTGCCACGGCAAAGATAGGCGCTATTCTGGTTACCGTAAACACAAACTACAAGGTGTTCGAGCTGGAATACCTGCTTCGCCAATCGGACGCAAAGTGCCTTGTCATGATGCAGGGCATTAAAACCACCAGCTATGTGGATATTGTAAACGAGTTGTGCCCGCAGCTGAAGGATGCAACGCCCGGCACGCTTACCCACCCCATGCTGCCCTGCTTAAAGAGCATCGTGTTTGCGGGAGAGCATACCCCCGCCGGCATGTACAACTTTAAGGATTTGTACCAGTCTGCCGAGCGGGTTTCGGTGGAGGAGTATTATGCGATTTCCTCCTCGCTGCACCACCATGAAGTTATCAATATGCAGTATACCTCGGGCACAACGGGCTTCCCCAAGGGCGTGATGCTCACCCACTATAACATCATCAACAACGGTAAAAGCATCGGCGACTGTATGAAGTTTACCAAAGACGATAAGCTGTGTATCCCCGTGCCGTTCTTCCACTGCTTTGGTCTGGTGCTCGCGATCATGGCGTCTATTACCCACGCGACATCCATGGTGCCCATCGAGCTGTTTAACCCCGTGGCGGTTTTGAGCGCGATAGAGAAGGAACAGTGCACGGCGGTTCACGGCGTACCCACCATGTTTATCGCCATGCTCGAGCATCCTGACTTTAAGAAATATACCTTCCCACGCCTGCGCACCGGCATCATGGCGGGCTCGCCCTGTCCCATTAAGGTGATGCAGCAGGTGGTAGACGAGATGAATATGACCGAGATTACCATCGCCTACGGTCAGACCGAATCGTCGCCCGTTTGCACACAGACCACCACCGACGACAGCATCGAGCATCGCGTTTCCACCGTCGGTCAGGTTTTACCCTCTGTCGAGGCGCGGATAGTCGACCCCGAAACAGGGGAGCCTCTGGGACCCAACCAGCAGGGCGAGTTTTGCACCCGCGGCTACCATGTGATGAAGGGCTACTACAAGATGGAGGAGGCGACCGCTGCCGCTATTGATGCGGACGGTTGGCTACATACGGGCGACCTTGCGCAGGTGGATGAGGACGGTTACTACAAGATAACAGGACGCTTAAAGGATATGATTATCCGTGGCGGCGAAAACATCTACCCCAAGGAGATTGAGGAGTTTTTGTACACCCATCCCGCCGTCAAGGATGTGCAGGTAATCGGCGCGCCGTCTAAGAAGTATGGCGAGGAGGTCATGGCATGCATCGTGGTGCGCGAGGGCATGACCCTGACCGAGGACGAGGTAAAGGACTATGTGCGCGCCTCCATGGCACGCCACAAGGTTCCGAGCTACGTCGGGTTTGTGGATAGCTTCCCCATGACGGCAAGCGGCAAGATTCAAAAATACAAGCTGCGCGAATGGGCAGTGGAAACACTGGGTCTGCAGGAGGCTGCAAACATCGAGACGGCGTAAGAAACCAAGATTCGATTATTCTGGTTTAAGGCGGTAGGTCTGCCCTTAGCATAAGTCGTTAGGCGGTAACATACTTCATATAGGGGCAGCCTGCGCAGTATAACGGTTTACGCAGGCTGCCTTTTTGTGGGCGACGGTAGATATTTTTTTCTTTTTGCGGTATAATGAGTTGAAACAATGCGCTTGCTAAAATAATGACCGTTTTACGGCAGTTGCAGGTACATATCGTACCATATGAATAGACAATTTTAGTTAACTTATAACAGATACAGTACCCGGGGCGGTGGGTTGTATACACCGGCGGGTAAAGTTAGGCAGGTGAACGATTTAGCGATGGAAAACCCCACGAACAAGCTGTGCATGGGCTGTATGAGCAAGCGCGAGGCGGACTGTGTCTGCCCCACCTGTGGCTTTGACCAAACGGCTCCGCACCATCCGCTCTATCTGCGGGCAGGCTCCTTAATCACCAAGCGTTTTATTGCGGGTAAGCTTCTGGGTTATAACGGCGAGGGCGCAAACTACCTAGGCTACGACCTTGCGCTCAACCGAAAGGTGATTATCCGCGAGTATATGCCCGATGTGCTTGCCGTCAGAGAAAAAGGCGGTATTAACGTGCTGGTGCTCAAGGGTAAGGAGACCCAGTACAAGGCGTTGCTATCCGATTTTTGTGAACTGTACCGCACACTGCAAAAGCTTCGCAGCTATGTCGGGATTGTCTCGGTGCTTGATTTTTTTGAGATGAACAGCACCGCTTACGCCATCTACGACCATTGCGGTGAAACCACCCTTGCAGCCTACATCAAGAAAAACGGTCCCATGCCGTGGCAGAGGCTTCGCGATGCACTGGCGGCACCCCTTGCCGCGGTGGAGGCGATGCACACCATGGGCATATACCATCGCGGAATAAGCCCCGACACCATCTTTGTAGACGAAAATGGCGCGTTTAAACTGGACGGATTTTCTATCGCGGCGGCACGTACGGCAAAAAGCGAGCTTGCGGCCGAGCTGTTTACCGGCTATTCTCCACCTGAGCTGTACAGCCTGACGGGCTTGCAGGGCAGTTGGACGGATGTGTATTCCTTTGCGGCGGTGGGTTACTTTGCACTCACAGGGCAGAGCCTGCCGGATGCATCGCAGCGTCAGACACTCGACCTGTTACGACCTGCACACCAGGTTTTGGAGGCTGTTCCGCTCTCTGTGTCCGATGCTCTGATAGCGGCGCTGGTGCTCGAGCCAAAGCAGCGAATACAATCAATCGGCGATTTGGCGCAGGCGCTTGCCCGAACCCAGCCAGAACAACCCGACTCGGCTTCTGAACTTCAAAAGGACACACCAAACGATAAAGCCAAACCGCTACATAGCGAAACTAGAGGTGAAATGATGTACAAAGAACAGATGTCGCCCAAGAACAAGCAGCGGATTATAAAGCGCAAGATACGCAACCGTAGCCTTGTTTATATGCTCAGTTCGATGTTTATTACCACAGCGATACTACTTACGCTGATGTTCGTTATTTTAAAAGAGATTGACAGCAGCATGCTGGTGTTTGCCAAAGACCCGGGTGTGGCGTCAAACCCCGCATTGGATGACCCGGCAGAAGATGATAAGCCACAGACATACTATCTGCCTGTTTTTGTGGGCAGCTACTTAGAAACCGTGAAGAACAGCGAAGATTATATGGTGCGCTATGCCGTTACCGACGACGAGGAGTATAACGAGGAGTATCCGGCAGGCGTCATCTTTGAGCAGAACCCTCCTTCCGGCACCATCGCAAACGAGCTGATTAACGTCTCGGTTAAGGTCAGCAAAGGTCCCGCACCGATTCCCGAGAATATTGTGGGCATGTCTCAATCTGAAGTAGAGAGCATCCTTAAAGAGCTGAAGATTGCCTACCGAATTGCCGAGGCATACGACGACATCTACCCCGCAGGGCAGGTCATCAGCTACACCAGAATGCCCGGAGAGATCCTGTTAAAGGTTAGCTTGGGCAGTATGGGCGGCAACGGTTGGAGCAGCGAAGACGACGGAGAACATTACGGCATGACGTGGGAAGAGTATCAGGACTTTTTATACGGCTGATGATTTCGACAGAGGGTTTGCATCGTTTGTAGACGATTAACTGAAATGAGGTAAGTGCAGATGAAGCTTGCGTTTTCAACACTGGGATGCCCAGGATGGACGTTCGAAGAGATATTCGCCACCGCCAAGGATCTCGGCATAGACGGCATCGAGATTAGAGGCATTGGCGGGGAACTGTTTGCGCCTGGGGCAAAGCCGTTTTTGCCGGAGCATATTGACGCAACAAAACAAAAGCTTGACCATTTGGGCGTAAGTATTCCTATGCTTACAAGCGGCGCGGTAATCGGATTAACCGACCATGTGCAGGCAGGCATTGAGGAAGCAAAGGCGTACATTGATCTGGCGCAGGCACTGGGCACGCCGTTTGTACGCGTTATGATTACCCCGGTACCACACCCCACCGACGACGCGGATATCGAGATTGCGCGCACCGCGTATGAAACGCTGTGCCGCTACGGTCAGGATAAGGGTGTCACCCCCTTAATAGAGACCAACGGTCCGCTTGCGTCCTCTGCCGCGATGAAACGGTTTATAGAGGGCATCGCCTGCGAAAACAAGGGCGTGCTGTGGGATATCCACCACCCGTTTCGCTATTTTGGCGAACAGCCGCAAGAAACCTATGCCAATATCGGGGCGTATGTGCGCTACCTTCATGTAAAGGATAGCAAGATGACAAACGGCGCCCTGCAGTACCGCATGATGGGCTACGGGGATGTACCCGTGCTCGACACGCTGGTGGTTCTGCGCAAAAATGGGTTTGACGGCTTCGTCAGCCTCGAGTGGGTCAAGCGCTGGTGCCCCGATCTGCAGGAGCCGGGCATTGTATTCTCGCACTTTACAAGCTACATGGGTTATCTGCTCAGGCAGCTGTAACAACGATTGTGTGGTCGGCATGGCATAGGGTTGAATACCCTTTGGCTAAGCCGACCATATTCATGTGATAGGAGGTATGCGCAATGAACAGGGTGGCACTTGTTACAGGCGGATCAAGGGGAATCGGGCGTGCGGCAGCAGCGGCACTTGCGCGGGAAGGTTTTGCGGTTGCGGTTAACTATTGCAATAACGAGCAGGCTGCGCAGTCGTGTGTCGAGGACATCATCAAGGCTGGTGGGTACTCCCACGCCTTTTGCGCAGATGTAGCCGACCGCGCACAGGTTGCCGCAATGATAGATAACGTGCACCAAACGCTGGGCAGGGTAGAGGTGCTCGTCAACAACGCGGGCATTGCCCAGCAAAAGCTGTTTAGCGATATCTCCGACACGGACTGGGATAGAATGTTTGCCGTAAACGTCACAGGTGCGTTTCATTGCATCCAAGCGGTTCTGCCCGATATGCTCAGCAAAAAAAGCGGCGCAATCATCAACCTATCGTCCATTTGGGGGATTACGGGTGCGTCGTGTGAGGTGCATTACTCCGCCGCGAAGGCGGCAATCATCGGGCTTACCAAGGCACTCGCCAAAGAGCTGGGACCCTCGGGCATCCGGGTAAACTGCGTGGCGCCCGGGGTCATTCATACCGATATGAATAGTAACCTTGACAGTGACACGCTTACGGGGCTGTGCGAAGAAACTCCGCTGGGCGTCATCGGCTCGCCGGAGGATGCCGCAAATGCGGTGGTCTTTTTGGCGTCTCTAAAGGCGCGGTTTATCACCGGGCAGGTGCTCAGCCCAAACGGCGGATTTGTAATCTGAATGCGTTGCTAACACTTACTTTTAGCTATTAAGCGGTAACGACTAACTCTGAAATATAAAATGACTGAACGGGGAGAAATGACAGATGAAATTGACAACCGAACGCCTTGTTCTGCGTCCGTTTACGCAAGAAGACTGGCGTGACCTGCATGAGTATCTTTCTCAGGATGATGTGGTGCGGTATGAGCCATACGGTGTCTACACCGAGGAGCAAAGCCGCGCTGAAGCCCTGCGGCGTGCATCTGACCCTAATTTTTGGGCGGTGTGTTTGTCGCAAACGGGCAAAGTAATCGGCAACGTGTATTTTGCACAGCAGGAGCCCCAGGAGTTTTCAAACTGGGAGCTTGGGTATGTTTTTAACACCCTGTATCAGAAAAACGGCTATGCGACAGAGGCATGCCGCGCTGTTTTGGACTACGGCTTTGCCCAGTGCTCGGTGCGCAGGGTCTGTGCGATGTGTAATCCCCTTAACACCTCCTCGTGGCAGTTGCTCGAACGCCTTGGGTTTCGCAGGGAAGGGCACCTGATACAGAACATTTATTTTAAACAGGAAGAGTGCGGTAACCCCATCTGGTGCGACACCTATGAGTACGCCATGCTGCAAGAGCAGTGGGCTAAAACCACATAAAGAAGACCCCGAGAGGCATGCCTCTCGGGGTCGATTCATTTAAAACGATATTAGTCGCTCACATAGGGCAGCAGTGCAATGTGACGAGCACGCTTCACTGCAAGGGTCATCTGGCGCTGGTGGCGCGCACATGCGCCGGTAACCCTACGGGGAACGATCTTAGCCCGCTCGGAAAGATACTTTCTGAGCTTCGCTACATCCTTATAATCGATATCATGAACCCTGTCCACGCAAAAACCGCAAACCTTGCGGCGTCCCTTTCTGGGACCACGGGAACCGGGTCTATCGCCTCTATCGCCTCGGTCGTTTCTGTTATCCATGGTGACTTACCTCCTTATCGTATCAATATCGGTGTGTACTGCGTCGCAGTTAAAAGGGTAGATCGTCGTCTCCTGCAATGACGGAGAAATCCTCACCGCCCGCATTCTCAAATGCAACGGGCATTGGCGGAGGTTCAAATCCCGCGTTTGCGGTATTGCCGCCCGAGCCGCTGCCCTTGCTTTCGCAAAAGCTCACGTTGTCGGCAACAATCTCAAACGCCTTGCGCTTTACACCCTGATTATCGGTATAGCTGCGGGTTTGAATCTGTCCGTCTACTGCCATCAGGTTGCCCTTTTTAAAATACTTACAAACAAACTCGGCAGTTTGTCTCCAGGCGACGATATCAATAAAATCTGCCTGACGTTCTGCGCCCGGCTTCGTGTAGGAACGGTTTACTGCAAGGGTAAAGCTGGCAACAGAAATGTCGGAGGCAGTACGCCGTAGTTCCGGATCGGCTGTGAGTCTTCCCATAATAATGGCCCTGTTCAACATACGCTGTTACCTCCCAAGCTGTTTTACTTTTCCTCTTTGTTCACAATAATGGTTCGCAGAATACCGTCTGTAATCTTGTACACACGATCAAGCTCAGCGGGGAACTCGGGGGAGCTTGTGAAGTTCACAAGATAGTACACACCCTCGTTCTCGTCGTTAATCGGGTAAGCAAGTCTGCGCTTGCCCCACTCGTTTATCGACTCGATGGTTCCGTTCTGCTCGATAAGCGCCTTGAATTTCTCAAAACGTTCGGTTACACCCGCCTCATCCAGCTTTGCGCTGATAATCATAATAGTCTCGTAAGCTACCGTTGCCTTTGGCATAGTTTTACACCTCCTTTTGGACTTAAGGCCCCAATGAAGGGGCAAGGATGATTGCCGAAAAACGGCAAATGGTTATACCAAAACAGTATAACAGAAGAATTATAGCAGACCGCCGCGGGGTTGTCAAATTATTATTCTCCGTCCCAAACGGCAATCGGGGGGGCAGTTTATGCCACTGGCGAAAAAATGCTACAGCTTAGTGCTAATACTCTTTAAGTATGCGCGAAACGGCTCAGCGACCTCGGGGTGCGTCAGCCCGACCTCCACAATCGCCTGCAGGATGCCAAACTTGCTGCCCATGTCGTAGCGAATACCCTCGTAGTCCACCCCAATAATCCCCTGAGTTCGGGCAAGCACCGCCATTGCGTCGGTCAACTGAAGCTCGCCGCCGGCACCGGGCTTTGTGTTTTCCAGAATCGAGAAGATAGAAGGCGGCAGCACACAGCGCCCCAGAATGGCAAACAGCGACATCACCTGCTCGGGGCGGGGCTTTTCCACCATGTCGGTAATGGTATATAGACGGTCGCGAATATGCTCCGACTTCATCGAGCAGTATTTGCCGATGTCCTCGCGGGCGACCTCTTTGATACCTACAACACCCTTGCCGTATTCCTCATACGCGCGGCAGAGCTGTCCGCAGGCGGGATTATCCGAGATAATTACATCGTCTCCATATAAAACGGCAAAGGGCTCGTCGCCTACAAAGGTTTTGGCGCACAGTACGGCGTGACCCAACCCAAGCGGCTGCTTTTGGCGGATATACTGGATGTTTGCAAGGTTGGAGATTGCAAGCATATCGTCATATACGGCGGTTTTACCCGACTTTAAAAGCTTTTCCTCAAGCTCTGGGGCGCGGTCGAAATGGTCCTCCACCGTCGTTTTCCCACGGCTTGTGATGATAAGGATATCCTCAATGCCAGAGCGCACCGCCTCCTCCACAATGTATTGGATAGCGGGCTTGTCTACGATGGGGAGCATCTCCTTGGGCATGCTTTTGGAGGCAGGCAGAACACGGGTGCCAAGCCCTGCGGCGGGGATAACTGCCTTTTTAATCTTCATTTTATTCTCGCCTTTCCGTGATGTGATGGATTCTATGGGCTTACCCCATAGAGGGCAATAACAGAAACAGGCTAATCAGGACATCTGAAAAGATAAGCAACAAGAACGCCGTAATCGCCAAACCGATTACCAGCCCCGTACGGAAACCGCCGTGTTTTTTTAATGCGGCGTGGTACTGCTGGGTATCGGTAAACCTACTTTTGAGGGATTTAATGCTATCAAACACATGTCGTTTGTACAGGTGGTTGGCATAGGAGCCCAGTAAAACAGAGCCAATCCAGTACACGTAGTTGATAATCTGCGTAATGCCAAGCAGCTGCTGCGCACGTGCGGGAAGATTCTGCAAAAAGCCAAGCGTGTCCTTTAAAATCGCATCGTAGTTCTCTATTACAAGGATATAGCTGGGCAACAAGCGGATGATGAACACCGCAATTAAAAAGATGCCCATAGGGTACAATCTCCTGCCGCAAAAATACAATGCGTTGCCGAAAAAGGCCGCCCAGTTCCACGATGTACGTCGCCCCGTCATGCTCATGGTCTTAAACCGCGGCAGATAGTAGTACGAGCGGGGACCAATGAACATCGCAAGTTCTTTCACGGGGATATCGTCGATCGTTTCGTCGGCGTGAAGCCCGCCATACGGGGTGGTAAACGTGTTGTACGGCATAACAAAAACCGGCGGCTCGTTTCCGCGCTTGGGCTGTCCGTTTGCGTCGGCATCCGCCTGCGGCTGACGAATAGTCAGTACACTGCCGCACACCTCGCAATAAGCTGCCTCCGGCGGATTTAGCGTATCGCATCGCGGACAGCGCGCAGGGGCGTTGCCGTCTATGGTTTTTTCGGGTGGTCTGCGCCACTCCTCACCGGCTGCGTGTTTTTCTATATAGGCGCACGTACCGTGTGCCACGTAACAGTCTCTATGATGCGGTGCGCCGCAATCGGGGCAAACGACCACGTCGTCCTTGTCCGCAAATGCCTCCCCACAAACGGGGCAACGAATTCCGTCATATCTTCCCATCTGGTACATCCTCTGTATCGTAATAATCAGTTTGCTTGCTTTTTTATCATGGCTGAACCGCCTTTATTATAAACGAATATTAGATAAAAGCCAATATATTCTTCCAATGTTATAGCAGCGTTAACGTCAAGTTAACAAATAATTTATAAATACTGTTGACAGTGTAATACTATGTACTGTATAGTATTACTTGAAACGAGGTGTGTATATGGATGTTCAGTTAAAGAAGGGGTTGCTCGAAATTTGCGTGCTAACCGTTCTTTACCGCAAGGATTCCTATGGGTATCAAATCATTAAGGATGTCAGTCCGCACATAGATATTTCCGAATCAACACTCTATCCAATCTTAAAAAGACTTGAGGCAGGCGGGCTGCTTACCGTTTATTCGGTAGAGTACAACAGCCGGTTGCGAAAATATTATAAAATCACCGAACAAGGCATAAGCAGGATGCGTGACTTTGTTGCCGAGTGGCAAGAGGTTATGAAGGTGTATCATTATATTACGGAAGAGATGGGGGACATCGGGGATGAATAAGAACGGTTTTGCCGAAAGCTTTAAACAAAAACTATACATGCTTCCGCACGGGGAGGTAGAAAAGTCGCTTCTGTTTTACACCGAAATCATTGATGACCGGGTAGAAGACGGTATGAGCGAGGAAGAGGCGGTCGCAGCGCTTGGCGATATCAACGAGATCGTACACGAAATCATGCTTACGGTTCCCCTTTCCTCCCTTGTAAAGGCAAAGATGAAGCCCAAGCACAAATTAAGTACGTGGGAGATTGTCTTAATTATCGTAGGCTTTCCGCTGTGGTTCCCGCTGCTTGCGGCGTTTTTCATGGTATTTCTTTCGGTTTATATCACAATCTGGTCTATCATTCTCGCGCTCTATGCGTTTGTCGCATCGTTTGGACTAACTGCAATTGCTTGTATTATTTTATCTATTTTAGTTATTGCACAAAATCCTGTTTCAGGTGTTTTTCAGATTGGTTGTGCCGCGATTTCCATTGGTCTAGGAATTTTTGCATTTATCGCGGTGAAGAATCTGTCGGTATGGCTCATTAACCTTACCAAACTGTTCTTACGGTCGGTCAAGACGTTTTTTATTAACAAGCAAACGGAAGGGGACACAACGGATGAAATTGCTTGACAGAAAACTTATAATTATAGCGAGCTTTTGTTTAATATTGGGTATCATAATTGCTGCTTCAGCCTTTGCTGTGGGTGGATTTCACCTAAAAGGATTTCAGACAGGGTTGCCATATGAAGAAAAGTCATATCACTACAATTCAGAAAAGGTCAAAACGATTAACATCAAGGATCGGTATAGCGGAATAAAACTGATTGCGTCTGATAGCAATCAAATTAAAATCACCACCCTAGAGAACGAACAGGAGTATTATGATGTTAATCTTTTGGCAAGCGGGGAACTGGTCATCGAGCAAAAGGTCAACAAACAGTGGTATGACTACATAGGCGTTAACATTGGATTTGTGGATCAAACCATTCACATTGAGGTGCCTTATGGATTTGAAGGGGAAATAAACGCATCGTCGGCCAGCGGGGTTATCGACATCACACAGCTAGAGCAGTTAAGTGGACTTGTGATAAACAGCAAATCTGGCGACATAAAGATGAGCAGTCTTACCGCTCAAAATCAGGTTTCAATCTACACAAGAAGCGGCAAAGTGAAATTGGATAATGTCACTTCAGGTGGCAATATGACGGTTGAAACCAGTTCAGGCGATATCAAAGTCACATCGGTGGACGCAGGGGGAACGCTTTCGGTAGATACGAAGAGCGGAAAAACAGAACTCGATGAGGGTGCTGTAAAAAAAGATTTAATCGTCAGGACTTTATCGGGTGATACCAATGTAAGCGCCGTACAGGTGGCTAACAATATCTCCATTAGGGCGAGCAGCGCCGCCTTGTTTTTAGACAAGACGCAAGCGAATGGGGATATAACCCTTGAAACCGAATCTGGGGACATCAAAGTCAAATCCGTAAACGCTGGGGGAACTCTGTCGGTAGATACAAAGAGCGGAAAAACAGTATTCGATGAGGGTGCGGTTAAAGAAGACTTAATCGTCAGGACGTTATCGGGCGATACCAATGTAAGCGCCGTACAGGTCACAAACAATATCTCCATTAAAGCGAGCAGTGCCGCCTTGTTTTTAGATAAGACACAAGCGAATGGGGATATTACCCTTGAAACCAAATCTGGGGACATTCGGTTTCAGGCGTTAACCGTCGGTAGTTTAGGTCTATCTTCTTCAAGCGGCTCAGTAAAAGGCAGTATTAACGACAAGCGGGAGTATTACACAATAAACGCAACGTCAAAAAGCGGTCAAGTACGAGTTCCCGAGTCAGCCGGCGGGAGCAAACGGCTGGATGTAACAACAAAATCTGGCGACATCAATATCGATTTCTTATACTGAGTATGTAAGAAAGCAGCGCGGGGAACATCCAGTATTCCCGCGCTGTTTTTATGTAAAATCATTCAATTAGTTCCGGTTTCATATTGCCCTTCTCCGCTTTACAACAAAACAAACCTGCCCTATAATAGTATTACCCTGCCCACAACTTGGGTACAGGGACTTATTTATATTACAATCGAAGCCGCACACCAGCGGGGAATGGGGCAATGTATGCTGATATACGAAGAACTCAAGCAGCGGTTAACGAGCTTTGCGAATGAGCTTGCCGACCTTGCCGACGCACTGTCTTTAGACAAAACCAGAAACGAGATTGCGTACATGGAGGAGCAGACCATGGCGCCCGGCTTTTGGGATGACCCGTCCCAGTCGCAGAAGGTGCTGCAAGCAATCGCCCAGAGCAAGGCGAAGGTGACGGGCTACGAGCGGCTCAAGACCGATTATGACGATACACTCACCTTAATAGAGCTTGCCGACGAAAGCGAGGATGAGTCGCTTTACAATGAGGCGGTGCAGGGTGTAGACGCGTTTGAGAACGCGCTTTCCGCGGCACGACTTGCAACACTGCTTACAGGCGAGTACGACGGCAGCAATGCCATCCTTGCCTTTCACGCGGGGGCAGGCGGCACCGAGGCGCAGGACTGGGCGCAGATGCTCTACCGCATGTACACTCGCTGGGCGGAACGCCACGGCTTTCGCTACAAGATACTCGATTACCTTGACGGCGAGGAGGCGGGCTTAAAGAGTGCGTCTATCCTCATCGAGGGCACAAACGCCTACGGCTACCTAAAAAGCGAGGCAGGCGTGCACCGCTTGGTGCGCATCTCGCCGTTTGATTCTTCGGGGCGCAGGCACACCTCGTTTGCGTCGCTTGAGGTCATGCCCGAAATTGGCGAGGACTTTGACATTCAAATTAACGATGAGGATCTGCGGGTGGATACCTACCGTGCCAGCGGCGCGGGCGGTCAGCACGTCAACAAGACCGAGTCCGCCATCCGCATTACCCATCTGCCCACCGGCGTTGTAGTTGCCTGCCAGCAGGAGCGCAGCCAGCGCCAGAACCGCGAGACGGCGATGACGATGCTCAAATCGAAGCTTATCGAGATTAAAGAGCGCGAGCACTACGAAAAGATAGAGGACATCAAGGGCGTGCAGAAGGAGATTGCGTGGGGCAGCCAGATTCGCTCCTATGTGTTTATGCCCTACACCCTTGCAAAGGATCACCGCACAGGCTTTGAGTCGGGGAACATCAACGCGGTGATGGACGGCGAGATCGACGGCTTCATTAACGCCTATCTCAAGGCAAAGAGTGCGGGCGGTCAATAAACAATCTGCTTTTATCGTAGATTACACCGCATCACGGTGGATATGTTTTATAGGGGATTATGACGAGGATGGATAAACAGGGAAAAAAAGGCGCGGCAAAGGCCGCGCTGAAGGCGTCCTTTCCTGTGATGCTCGGCTATGTGTTTGTGGGCATCGCGTTTGGGCTATTGATGAACGAAAAGGGCTACGGCGTACTGTGGGCGCTTTTGATGAGCGTTACGGTATACGCGGGCTCCATGCAGTTTATTGCAATCAACTTCTTTTCAGGCGCGTTTACGTTGTGGCAGGTGGCTGTTATGACGCTTGCCGTTAATCTGCGGCATGTGTTCTATGGGCTTTCAATGCTTGAGCGGTTTAAGGGCATGGGGCGAAAAAAGCCGTACATGATATTTTCGCTGACCGATGAGACCTACTCGCTGCTCTGCTCTGCGAAGGTGCCCGAGGGGGTAAAGCCGCAGCGCTTTTTCTTTTTGGTCTCGCTGTTTGACCAGTGCTACTGGGTTTTGGGCAGCGTCATCGGTTCGCTTGCGGGTTCACTCATCCGCTTTAATACGAAGGGGATCGATTTTGCGATGACCGCACTGTTTTTGGTCATCTGCACCGAGCAGTGGCTCGACTATCCCTCCCGCGTTCCGGCGGTTATCGGCGCGTGCGCCGGTGTGGGGATGCTGCTATTCTTAGGTGCCGACCGGTTTATCATCCCCGCGATGCTTGTATCGGTACTGGTACTGATGCTCCTGCGGTGCAGGCTTGAACATAAAACAAACCCCGAAGGCATGGGAACACCCGAGTGCTGAGCTTACTACAATACATAACATAGCAAAGGCAGGAAAACCGGTATGACAATCTCTGCACTGCAATCGCTTTTTATCATCCTTGTCGTGGCTGCCGTTACCTTTTTAACTCGCCTTGCGCCCTTTGCGCTGTTTACCAACGGCAGACCGACCCCTAAATCGATTCTGTACCTAGGAAGCGTCCTGCCGCCAACGATTATGGCGATTCTCGTCGTGTACTGTATGCGTACAGTAGAGGTGGCCGCATTCCCGTTTGGGCTGCCCGAGCTGATTGCCTCGGTGTGTGTGGTCGCACTGCACCTGTGGCGGCGCAATACGCTGCTAAGTATCCTCACAGGCACGGTAGTATATATGATATTGGTGCAGCTTGTGTTTGTTTAAGCACGGTACGCTCATACCATAACGCCCCCCGGCGGTTCGCACAAGAACGCGAGCTGTCGGGGGGTGTTTGTATACCTGTACAATTTAAAAGTCAAGCGTTGCGTTTGTTTAACCTCATATACCCGTCAATACTCATACATGGCAAAACCGAAAATAGCTGTAGCTACAACTAAAAGACACGATGATTTTGCATCATCGTGTCTTTTATGCTTTACTGCAATGTGTACTGGTTGGAGTGCAATATCGACTAACGGTCGGTTCTGACCGAAAAACTCACCGAGCGATGCGTTAAATCATGCTTTCGGAGCAATAATAGAGTTACTATGATTGTTAGGTGGGGTTTTCGATGCTGGCGGTAATTATGGCAGGCGGAGCGGGCAGCCGCTTAAAGCCGTTGACCTGCACAAAGCCAAAGCCGATGGCAAGGCTGTGTGGGCGACCGATTCTGGAATATATCCTGGACCTTCTTGACCAAAACGGCGTTACCGAGGCACGAGTTACGCTGGGGTACCTGCCCGGCTGTGTAACCGACCACTTTGCCGACGGGCAGTACAAAGGGGTCACGCTTCGGTTTGTGACCGAACAGCATCCGTTGGGTACGGCAGGCGGGGTAAAAAACGCAGCAAATGACGTGCATGAGGATATCCTCGTAATAAGTGGCGACGCGATGTGCGACTTTAATCTCGCCGAGATCCTGCGCTTTCATACGGAGAATCAGGCGGATGCCACCCTTGTGGTCAAACAGGTAAGTGACCCGCGCGAATACGGTCTGGTCAATGTCAACGAGCAGGACCACACTGTTGTGGGCTTTGTGGAAAAGCCCTGTTATGCGCAGGTGGTAAGCGACCTTGCCAATACCGGCGTATATGTACTCTCCCCCAAAGCGATAGCCCACGTGCCCGATGATAGTCCCTTTGATTTTGCAAAGGATCTGTTCCCGCTTATGCTAAAAAACGGCGAGCGGGTGCTTGCCTGTGAGGAAGCGGGATATTGGTGTGACGTCGGAGATCTCGACACCCTAAGGCAATGCGCAGCGGATATGCTCTCTGGGCGGGTTAAGTGCAGCATCGACGCGGCACTGATAGACGGTGTGTACTATAAAGACCCTAAGGACGCGCAGCGTATTACCGTAAATCCGCCCGCCTATGTGGGGGCGGGGGTAACGGTTGGTCAAGGCTGCCGGGTCGGGGAGGGTAGCGTCATCGACGACGGCGCCTGCATCGGGCAGCGTGCGGCGGTTATGGGCAGCTTAATCGGCACGGGCGCGGTGCTGGGCGACGATGTTCATGTACGGGGCAGTGTGGTTTGCGAGGGTGCGGTCATCGAAAACAGTGCGCGGCTGTTTGAAGGGTCTGCAATCGGGGCAAAGGCGGTGGTGGGTAACCGCGCGCTGGTAGAGCCGGGTGTAAAGGTTTGGCCCAAAAAATACGTGAAAAGCGACAGCGTGCTGCGCGAGCATATGCGCACAGGCACCTTGGGGCGCGAGCTGTTTGACGATGAGGGCGTATGCATCGAATCGCCCGGCGAAATGACCCCCACCATGTGCGCCAGACTTGGCGGCGCCATCGGCACTGTTATGAAGCAGGGGGTGTGCGGTGTCTCGCATATGGGCAGGGCAGGGCGCGCGTTATGCGATGCATTCGGCGCAGGCATCCGTCAAACGGGCTGTTCGGTGTGGGATTTCGGCGAGTGCATCGAGCCGCAGGGGGTGTTTTCTTCGGTGCACTGCAAGGCAAGGCTAGGTGCTCACATTGAAGCTGGGCGCATCCGCTTGTTCGGCGCGGATGGCTTAACCCTAAAGCGTGGTGTCGAGCGGGAAATTGAGCTTTGCATGCTGCGCGCGGAGGTGAAGAACGCGGCGTTTGAGGAGTACGGAAAGCTAAGCCGAATGGAAGCGGTCGCTCTGCTTTACCCCGCGTATTTAAAGGATTATTGCCGTGAAGAACTTACGGGCATGACGGTTTCCATCGCGTGTAAAAACGTGCTGCTCAAGCGCGTGCTTCACGCAGTGCTCGATGACCTTGGGTGCAGCTTGTCCAGAGCAGGTAGGCTCAGGCTTCATATCTCGGATGACGGGCAAAGTCTCAGTGTGTCCCACAACGGCGGAGTGCGTGTGTCGGATGAGCGGGTGTTTGTTCTGCTTGCCGAGCACGAGCTCTCTATCGGCAACAACCTTGCCGTGCGTTACGACGCGCCGCGGGTGCTTGACTATATCGCCGAGGATTACGGGAGAACCGTAATGCGATATCTGTCCTGCCCCGCCGATGACAGCGACCGCAGGGCGCGCTTCATTGCCAAAAACCAGCCATGGGTACGCGACGGGCTGGCAAGAGCCGTAATGCTGCTTTCTTTAATTAAAAAGACCGGCAAAAGCCTGTATGAACTGTGTGACGCCCTGCCCGCGTTTGATGGTGTCACCCGTATCGTCCCCTTAAGTCAAAACCCCTGTGAGGTAATGCGCCGCATTGGGGGAACAGCGGGGCACGGTACAATCGGCGAAGGGCTTGTAGTTCCTTACAAAGGCGGCTCGGTGCTGGTGCGTCCGCTCAAACGCGGCGGCGGCGTGCGTATCTTTGCCGAGGCGGCAAACTACGAAATTGCGCGGGAACTTTGCGGCGGGTTTGAGAAGATGATAAAGGGGTTTGAACACGACAAGGGCAGATAGTAATTGCCGCAGAGCAAACGCGGTATATACGGGCTGTAAATTTACGGCTTGACACCATCCGCAATTCCGTTTACAATCTAACTAACGTATTTGTTCGTGGGATTATTCTGCAGGTTTGCAACAGTGCATGATGTACGGGTTGTTACGACGACGCATTGGCGCGTGTGAGAAACCGTTTAATCACAGCTTTGTTTTATGCCTCGGTGCACAAGCGAGCGGCTCTTCGGAAGAAAGCTGTATGTCCGGTAGTACAGCTTTCTCGGCTGCTCGTGAATTTGCATAACCGTGTGGACTAATCAATTATTGTCAGTGTTTTGGTGTGCCCATTCGGCGCACCGAGCGGGAATTTCTGTGCGCAAACGGGAGCATTCTGCCTGTTTACGGGTGTGTCCTGCATGATAAAAGGTTGCAATAATAGATATGAACGGATACCTGCCTGTTTCTTTTTACAGTGACGGCGGTGTACGGGCGAGAGGATTTGTCTCCTGTGTACCCGGTTATGGTGCGCAGAAGCCCTGTCGTGGTATGCCACGCCTCTTTAAGTATGAACAGACAGGTTTGTTTTTGGTATATTGCCGTGTTTTTGAAAAAGACGCTGCAAAAACAGTACATACTACATTATTTTAAGTCCTGCCGCCATGTCGCGACAGGAATCAGGAGGTTATCTACTTTTGAGTCAAGAGAACAAAGAAACCAAAGAAACAAATAAGATTTTTGGTAAGAAGAATACGAATGCAAGAAAACCGCAGCAATACGGTGCGCAATTAGGGGAGCCCAAGCCAGAGACCAAGGCTGACCCCAAGACCGAACCCAAACAAAAGCAAAACAATGCCCCGCAGCAGACAGACGGCAACAAGCCGACCAGGTCAAGACGCGGCGGTAGAAGACGGCCGTCCGCTGCTGCCACCGCGGCCGCGGCGGCTGCCAAGACCGAGCAGACGGCAAAGCAGGAGCAGCAAACAGACAGTAAAACCGAAAAGCCTTCAAGGCAAGGACGCAAAACGCCGGTTAAGATTATACCGCTGGGCGGTCTGGGCGAGATTGGCAAGAATATGACGGTGTACGAGTGCGGCAACGATATGTTTATCGTGGACTGCGGACTTGCATTCCCCGATGATGAGATGCTGGGTGTGGACATCGTTTTGCCTGATTACACCTATATCGAAAAGAATCTGGATAAGCTGCGTGGCGTTGTCATTACCCACGGGCACGAGGATCACATCGGCGGTCTGCCATATTTTTTAAAACGCTTTAACGTGCCGGTATACGGCACCCGCCTGACAGTGGGGCTTATCGAGGGCAAGCTCAAGGAGCACAACCTGCTGGGTAAGCGAACCTTAAATGTCATTAAGCCGCGTCAGACCGTGAAACTGGGCTGCATGTCGGTGGAGTTTATCCGCGTAAACCACTCTATCCCCGACGCGGTTGCCTTTGCCATCCACACCCCGGCCGGTGTTATCATCCAAACCGGCGACTTTAAGATCGACTACACCCCCATTGAGGGCGATATTATCGACCTTGCGCGGTTTGGAGAACTCGGCAGCAAGGGCGTGCTCGCCCTGCTGTCCGATTCCACCAACGCCGAACGCCCAGGCAGCGCCTTGAGCGAGAAGAAGGTGGGCGAATCGTTTGAAATGCTGTTTGCTAAGGCGGGACAGCGGCGCATGATTATCGCGTCGTTTGCGTCGAATATCCACCGCATCCAACAGATGATTGATATGGCGGTGCGTTGCGGACGAAAGGTAGCAGTCTCGGGTCGCAGCATGATAAACGTCACCGCAAAGGCGATGGAGCTCGGCTATCTAACCGTACCCGAAGGAGTGCTCATCGACATCGAGATGATTAAGCGCTACCCCGACGACAAGCTGGTTATCGTTACCACGGGCAGCCAGGGCGAGCCGATGGCGGCGCTGTCGCGCATGGCGGCGGGCGATCACCGAAACGTTGCCATTAACGCAAACGACTTTATCATCATCTCCGCCACCCCAATCCCGGGCAACGAAAAGACGGTGGGGCGTGTGGTCAACGACCTGATGAAGCTGGGCGCTGAGGTTATCTACGAGAAGATGTACGAGGCGCATGTGTCGGGGCATGCTTGTCAAGACGAGCTACGCCTGATGATGGGGCTAACAAAACCCAAGTTCTTTATGCCGGTACACGGCGAGTATAAACACCTCAAAAAGCACGCAGGCATCGCCGAGAGCATGGGCATCCCCCACGAAAACATCATCATTGGCGACATTGGCAAGGTGGTGGAGACCGACGCCGTAGAGATGAAGATAACGGGCACCGTGCCCGCCGGTCGCGTTCTGGTGGATGGACTGGGCGTGGGTGACGTGGGCAGCATTGTGCTTCGCGACCGCAAGCACCTTTCGGAGGACGGTCTGATTGTCGTAGTGCTTGCAATCGAAAAGCGCAGCGGCAAGGTGGTTTCAGGTCCAGACATCGTATCGCGTGGCTTTGTGTACGTCCGTGAGGCGGAGGTGCTCATAGATGAGGCGCGCTCGATGGTCAGAAATGCGTTAGCCCAGTGCGAAGAAAAAGAAATCCGTGAATGGGGTCAGATTAAAACCAAGGTGAGGGACGCTTTGAGCGATTATGTATACCGCGCAACCAAGCGTAGCCCGATGATTCTGCCCATTATCATGGAGGTATAAGCAAAACAATAACCAATCATTCTGCGCGGACGGCTAAGCTGTCCGCGCACTGCTTGTTTGCGGGCATTTTGCACCAAACGAACTTTAATACGAGTTCGGTTAATTTTGCATTAATTTTATTAAAGCTATGGTTTTATTTGTACAAACTTAGTATAATGAAAGAATATATGGCGTCGTTAAAGTTGCTCTAGCGCCGGAAGAAAGGTTGTGGGGATTATAAAAAAGAAGATATGGTTTTTTAAACCCATTATTGTGCTCACCTTTGTTCTGTGTGTATGGATGTGTTTGATGACCCTGATTACCAGACAGTTTACGCTGTTTTACGCCGAGGTGGCGCTTACGCTGCTACTTGCGGCATATGCGCTGTATCGGTATAAAAAGATACAACGCGATCTGTACCACGTCGTTGACAAGGTGCTTAACCGCCTGAATGTGTCGAATGAACAGTCGCTCAACGCCCTACCCGTACCGCTTATCGTGCTGCGCGAGAAGGGCGAGATTATCTGGTACAACGAGCTGTTTCAAAAGCTTGTGCTTGACGGACAGGCGCTGCACGGCATGCAGTTTGACCGCGTCTTTTCGGATATCGATATCGATGCCGCGTGCACCCAAGGCGGGGTTAACATCTCGTACGGCAGGCACTGCTTTACGGGTTTTGCCACCCGAATCGAGGACAAAAACGGTACGCTCATTGCCATGCAGTGGGTGGAAAACACCGAACTTAAGGAGATTGCGCAGGAGTATTACGAATCTCGCCAGTCGATTATGCTCATTATCGTAGACAACTACGAGGAGCTGACCCAAAACGCCAAGGAGAGCGAGAAGGTACAGCTTGCGGGCGAGATTGACCATACCATCGAGGCGTTTTTGGCGCAGACCAGCGGGCTGCTTATCCGCACCGGACGCGATAAATTTACCGTCGCCATCGAGGAGCGGTACCTGCGCGAGATGATTGAACGGCGGTTTGATATCCTTGATCAGGTGCGCCAGATTATGGTGGGCGGGCGTCTTAACGCGACCCTCTCCATCGGCGTTGGACGCGGTGGCAAGAATCTGCGGGAGTCCGAACAGTATGCGCGTCAGGCGCTTGATATGGCACTGGGGCGTGGCGGCGATCAGGTTGCGGTTAAAACCTCAGGCGGCTACGAGTTCTTTGGCGGAATGTCAAAGGGCATCGAGAAGCGCACCAAGGTAAAAACCCGTATCATGGCGGCGGCGCTCTCCGAGCTAATAGAAACCAGCGAAAACTGCATCGTTATGGGGCACCGGTTTGCGGATCTTGACAGCTTTGGCGCAGCGATGGGGCTGCTGCATTCCATTCGTCTAATGGGCAAGCCCGCCGTAATGGCTATCGACCGCGAAAAGAACCTAGTGCACAACTATATTTCCTTAATGGAAGAAAACGGCTTGCACGACGCGTTTGTATCCCCCGACGACGCACTGCTGATGGTAAATAAACGCACACTTCTCATCATAGTGGACACCCATATGCCGTCGATGCTGGAGTCGGAGGAGATATACAAGAACTGCAAGACGGTTGTTGTGGTAGACCACCACCGCAAGATGGTTGGGCATATCGACAACGCGGTCATCTTTTACCACGAGCCGTACGCCTCCTCCGCCTGCGAGATGGTAACCGAGCTGATTCAGTATTTCGGCGAGCAGGTAAAGGTGGGTAAGCTGACTGCGGAGGCACTGCTTGCGGGCATTACGCTAGACACCAAGAACTTCGTTTTAAAAACAGGCGTGCGCACCTTCGAGGCAGCGGCATACCTGCGCCGTCTGGGTGCCGACACCGTTTCGGTCAAGAGGATGTTTGCAAACTCAATGGAGACATACCAGCTTAAAACAAAGATTGTATCGTCGGCAAAGGTTTACAAGGGCTGTGCCATTGCCGTTAGCGAAGAACAGGCGGATGAGATGCGCATCGCGGCGCCGCAGGCGGCGGATGAGTTGTTGTCAATCAATGGCGTGAACGCGTCGTTTGCGCTGTACCGGGTTAAGGACACCGTTACCATCTCGGCGCGCTCGCTTGGCAGCATGAACGTTCAGGTCATCATGGAGCGCATGGGCGGCGGCGGTCATCTGACCATGGCGGGAACCTATATCGAAGGCAAAACGCTTGCCGAGACGGTTGAGGATTTGATGCGCAACATCGACCAGTACCACGAGCAGACCCCCACACTGCCACAATAAGGTGTGACCAAATAGATTGTACCTTGAAGGAAAGGATAGGATAACATGAAAGTAGTACTCAAACAGGATGTAAAGGGAAGCGGTAAAAAAGGCGAGCTCGTCAATGTATCGGACGGCTACGCGCGCAATTTTCTTCTGCCAAGAGGTCTTGCGGTCGAGGCAAACGCACAGGTGCTAAACGATATTAAGCTTAAGGCCGAAGCAAAAGAGTTCCACCTTGCACAGGAGAAAAAGACGGCGGAGGATGCCAAGGCAGCCATCGAAGGAAAAAGCGTAAAGCTGATTGCCAAGGGCGGCACCGAGGGCAGATTGTTCGGCTCGGTAACCGCAAAGGAGGTTAGCGAGACCATCTCCAAGCAGTTTGGTGTAGAGATAGACAAGCGCAAGGTGTCACTAGAAAGCGACATCAAGGCATTTGGCACCTACACGGCGGAGGTTCGCCTGTACACGGGCGTTGTCGCAAAGGTGTTTGTAGTAGTAAGCGAGGCGTAATACCTTGTGGTGCAAAACCCGATGGAAGGGCGGTAGACGGTGAACAGCTATAGTGAAACAACCTATGGGCAGCGTGCGCCCTTTAATATTGAGGCGGAGCAGTCGGTTCTGGGCGCCATTATCATCGACCAGACCTGCCTGACCACCGTGCTTGACTTTGTCAAGGCGGATTGCTTTTACCGTCCGCAGCATCAGGAGCTTTTCTCCTGTATGGTGCGGATGTTTGCGGCGGGCAGAAACATCGACTTTATTACCCTGCTTGAAGAAGCGGTAACCGAGAAGATATTCGAGTCACCGGAGGATGCAAAGCTGTACCTTGCTCAGCTTGCTCAGATTGTGCCCACCACCTCAAACATCGAGGCTTACGCCTCGATTGTGCAGGAGAAATACTACATCCGCCGCCTGATGGACACAGCAAGGGAGATCATCGACGAAGCGGGCGAGGGCGGGTACGAGGCGCGCGAGCTGTTGGATGCCGCGGAGCAGCGTATCTACGAGATCCGGCAGGGCAAGGACTCAAAAGGTCTTGTTCGCATCGAGGACGCGATTATTGAGGCATACGACCGCCTGCAGAAGATAGCGGGTGAGGATCGCAACCGCTATCTTGGTCTGCGCAGCGGTTTTTCAGCCCTGGATAGCGTCATCTACGGTCTAAATAAATCCGACCTGATTCTGCTTGCGGGGCGTCCCGGTATGGGTAAAACGAGCTTTGCTCTTAACATCATGCAAAACGTCGCTGCTACATCCGGCAAGCGGGTTGTTGTGTTTTCGCTCGAGATGTCGGCGGAGCAGCTCACCACTAGGTTGATGAGTGCCTCCGCAAGAATCCCGAGTGGGGAGTTTCGCACCGGCAACATGACGGGAGCACAGTGGCAGGACCTAGCCAAGGCATCTCAGATGCTTGCCACATACCCCATTTTAATCGATGACTCCTCCGGCATTACCGTGCCCGAGATGAAGGCGCGCCTGCGCAGGGTAAAGGACCTAGGACTGGTCGTAATCGACTACCTGCAGCTGATGAGCACAGGCAGAAAGTCCGACAACCGCGTACAGGAGGTCTCGGAGCTTACCCGTTCGCTGAAGATTATGGCAAAGGAACTCGACATTCCGGTGCTGGTCTGCTCGCAGCTTTCGCGCGGACCCGATTCGCGTGCCGACCACCGCCCCGTGCTCAGCGACCTGCGCGATTCCGGCTCGATTGAGCAGGATGCGGATATTGTGTTGTTTTTGTACCGCGAGGCTTACTATAACGACAAGGATGAGGGAGCCGACCGCAACATCGCTGAGTGTATCGTGGCAAAAAACCGCCACGGTGAAACCGAGGCGGTCAAGCTGCACTGGGACGGCAAGTTCACCCAATTCAGCACACTGGAGAATTATCGTGATGGAGGCTAAAGCAAACTGCGCGATTTCCCGCTTTGGGATGCTTGACCACGGCGACGCGGTTGTGGTTGGGGTTTCTGGCGGCGCGGATTCCATGGCGCTTTTGCATCTGCTATACACCTTAACACCCGAATATGACCTTAAGCTAACCGTGTGCCATGTCAACCACGGCATCCGCGGTGAGGAAGCCCTGCGCGACGAGCGACTGGTTACCGATTACTGCGCCCAGCTTGGAATTGCGTGCGAAGCGGTACATGCCGATGTTCCCGCACTTGCCCAGCAAAAAGGGCTTTCGATTGAGGAATGCGGGCGCGGCGCCCGTTACCAAGCGTTTGAAAGGCTCGCAAGACCCTCCGGCGCGAAGATTGCGACGGCGCACACGCTGTCCGACAGTTTAGAGACCATGCTGTTTCATCTGGCGCGTGGTACCGGGCTAAGGGGACTATGCGGCATCCCGCCGGTGCGCGGCAATATCATCCGCCCGCTGATTGATGTGACGCGGGAGGAGGTAGAAGGCTACTGCGCCCGACACAACATCCTGTATATTACAGACAGCACAAACTTCCTGCCCGATTATACCCGCAACCGCATCCGCGGGGAGGTTGTTCCGTCGCTGCTTTCGATTCACCCGGCAGGCGCACAGGCGATTGCGCGCACCATAAACGCCATCCGAGAGGACGAGCGATATCTGTGCGAACTGGCGGATGAGGCTTTCAGGCAGAGTGTGCTCTCTGACGGGTTTGACGCAGTAAGGCTCGGCTCTTTGCCTCCGCCACTACGTGCCAGAGCTGTCGCGTCCATCCTCAGGCAACACGGCGTTTCGGTGCGTGCGGGCTTTATTGAAAAACTGTCTCTGATGCTGTGCGAGGAAAAAGCGTCACTCACCCTGACGACAGGGGTAAGCGCAAGGATAGAGAGCGGCGTTTTGCGCATTGAGCGGCAGCTTAACCCTGATTTACCCGATTATCTTGTGCCGCTTTCTGAGGGCGTGTGCACCTTATTTAATAAGATGCAGGTCGAAGTGAAGACGATGCGGGATTTGGACGAAGATTGTTTAAAAAAAATTCACCCAAAGCTATTAAAAAACATGCTCGATTATGATAGTATTATAGGAACAGCCTATTTTCGCCCCCGCCGCGAGGGGGATTCCATCCGCCTATTTGGACGCGGATGCACAAAAAAGCTTAAAAAGCTGATGAACGAGCAGGGCGTTTTACCTGCCCAGCGCGCATATGTTCCCGTTTTGGCGGATGAGCAAGGCGTTATCTGGGTGCACGGCTTCGGCTGTGCCGAGCGGGTGGCAACTTCTCCCCAAACTAAGCGCGCTGCTGTCATTGCAATACACAACGGAGTATAGTTTAATAACTTCGCTTATCGGAGGAAACAATGAAAGAGGATATTCTCAAGATTCTCATTACCGAGCAGGAGATTGCCGCAAGGGTGCAGGAACTAGGCGAGCGGATTAGTGAGGATTACCGTGACAAAAACCTGCTTCTCATCAGTGTGTTAAAGGGCTCAGTTGCGTTTATGGCGGATCTGATGCGTGCCATTGACGTGAATGCCCGCATTGACTTTATGTCGGTATCCAGTTACGGTGCTGGCACGCGTTCCAGCGGCGTAGTAAAGATTGTCAAGGATCTTGACATGCCCATCGCCGGGTTTGATGTGCTGATTGTCGAAGATATCTTAGACAGCGGCATGACCCTTTCGTACATCTCGGAACTGCTCCAGGCAAGAGACCCTGCAAGCATTCGCATCTGCACACTCCTTGATAAGCCGGAGCGCAGAAAGGCAGACATCGCGGCGGACTATATCGGCTTTGAGGTTCCCGACGAGTTTGTGGTTGGCTATGGTCTTGACTTTGACGAGAAGTACCGCAATCTACCCTACGTCGGCATCTTAAAACCCGAAGTATACAGCGGGTGATTACAGACCCGCAGCAGATGAAACATTTATTCGTTACTGGGATATAATTGCCGCGTTTATGCACAATAATGTTAGTGCCTCCACAGCTTTTTTCTTATCGGTTGCTGCGCCGCCTAAGGGCGGAAAATTACGCGGCTTGCGGACAAAGCTGTGACTATTTACAGCAAGGAGTGGTGAACATGGGTGACAACAAAAAGCGCAAACAGATAATCGGCTATGTGCTGACCCTGTTGCTCTTAATTTCGGTCGTCTATTTCTTTATGACATTGCAGGCGCCGAAATCCGAGAC
>JAEZDF010000050.1 GCA_023429685.1 Bacillota bacterium | reverse complement strand
ATCCTTTCCGCAAGCGCACAACACAAAGGGGCATACCGATACTGTTCGTACCGATATGCCCCTTTGCATGCTACATGGTATACTTAATTATATCTCAGTATAGCCGTTTTGTTTCCTCCGTCAAGAGGAGGGGTAAAAAAATGTCTAAACTGCACAGTTCTTAATTCTGGAAATGGCCATCATTTTACAATCCGATGTATTGTGAAGCACAGGTTAATCATTTATACTTATGGCATAGCAAATGCAAACCGAATATAATTCTTGGCATTGGGACAAAGGGGTCTTAGGCATGCGAATCATCTTCGCGCGCTTAAGACCCTTTTTTGTCCCTTTATTTATGAAACGGAGGTATGGTATATGAGACAGGTAGCTATCTATGGAAAAGGCGGTATCGGCAAATCCACCACTACACAGAATCTGACGGCGGGCTTAGGGGAGCAGGGCAAAAAGATTATGATCGTCGGCTGCGACCCCAAAGCGGATTCCACACGACTTGTACTAGGCGGTCTTGCACAGCAGACGGTGCTTGACACCCTGCGCGAGGAAGGCGAAGACATCGATCTTGACTTTGTGCTCAAATCCGGGTACGCGGGTATCCGCTGCGTAGAATCGGGCGGACCAGAGCCGGGTGTCGGCTGCGCGGGTCGCGGTATCATTACCTCAATCGGTCTGCTTGAGCGTCTGGGGGCGTACACTGAAGACCTGGACTACGTATTTTACGACGTACTGGGCGACGTTGTGTGCGGCGGGTTTGCAATGCCCATCCGCGAAGGCAAGGCGCGTGAGATCTACATTGTTGCCTCGGGCGAGATGATGGCGCTGTATGCCGCCAACAACATCTCAAAGGGTATTCAAAAGTACGCCAACACCGGTGGTGTGCGTTTGGGGGGCATTATCTGCAACAGCCGCAAGGTAGACGGCGAGGCGGAGCTGGTGGATGCGTTTGCCAAGGAACTCGGCTCGCAGATGATTCACTTCGTACCCCGCGACAACATGGTACAGCGCGCGGAGATTAACAAGAAGACGGTTATCGATTTTGACCCCACCTGTAATCAGGCAGACGAGTATCGCGCCCTTGCCTCAAAGATTGACGGAAACGACATGTTTGTGATTCCCAAGCCTTTGAAGCAGGACCGATTGGAAGAGATTTTGATGGAACATGGCATTATGGATATCTAAATATGATTATGAAGACACCTATTTGAAAGGAGTATTGTTATGCTGCTGATTAGAGCGATTATCCGCCCCGAAAAAACCGGCGTTGTGTTATCCGAACTGCTTGCGGCGGGCTTTCCCGCCGTCACCAAGATGGATGTGTACGGACGCGGCAAGCAAAAGGGCATTACCGTGGGCGAGGTACATTACGATGAAATCCCCAAGGAGATGCTGCTTGTCGTAGTAAAGGACGAGGATAAGGACGACGCGGTTCGGGTTATCCTGCGCAGTGCGCGCACCGGCGCAAACGGCACGTTTGGCGACGGCAGAATCTTTATTAGCCCTGTGGAGGATGCGTACACCATAAGCACTGGCAAGCAGGGGTTGTAAGAAAGGGAGGGGAACAAGACTGTGAAAGAGGTCATGGCCTTTATACGGCTTAATATGGTTAACCCAACCAAGGAGGCGCTTGCCAAAGAGGGCTTTCCGTCCTTTTCGTGCAGAAAGTGCTTAGGGCGCGGCAAAAAGAGCATCGACCCCACTGTGGTGCAGGCGGTGCTCGATGCAGGAGAGCTGCCCGTATCCTCGGTCGGGGAGCATTTTACCGAGCTGACCAGACTGATACCAAAGCGCTTTTTTACACTGATTGTCAACGACGACGAGGTAGCGCTTGCGGTAAAAACAATCATTAACGTAAACCAAACGGGCAACCCCGGTGACGGCAAGATATTCATTTTGCCCATTGCCGAGACGTATAAGATTAGAACCGGCGAGTGCTTTGTCGGCGTAATGGAATAGCCCAGGTTTGGCTGCGCCAGCATATCTACTAACGCGCGGAAGGCTGCGCGCCGCAGGTCCTGCCTGCGGAATAACTTCAGTAAAGGGAGGCGAACGCTTTGGACGCAAAAACCCGAATACTAGAAAAATACAGTGCAAGGGTGTATAAAAACCGCAAAGAGCACGTCATTACTGTTCAGGATGCGCCAAGCTCACAAAACATACAGGCCAACACCCGTGCCATACCCGGTATTCTGACCAACCGCGGCTGCTGCTATGCCGGCTGCAAAGGCGTGGTACTCGCCCCGCTCAAGGATGTTGCGGTCATTACGCACGGTCCCATCGGCTGCGGGTTTTACACCTGGGGCACCAGACGACATAAGGGCAGAGTGGAGGACGGCAGAAACTTTTTGGAGTACTGCCTATCCACCGATATGCAGGAGCCGGACATTGTGTTCGGCGGCGAAAAAAAGCTAAAGCAAGCCATCGTAGAGGTCGTTGAGATATTCTCCCCCAAGTGCGTGATGATCTGTTCCACCTGCCCGGTCGGTCTAATCGGCGATGACATCCATGCTGTGGCGGCATGGGCGGAGCAGGAGTTTGGCATCAAGTGCATTGCTTACAGCTGCGAGGGCTATAAGGGTGTAAGCCAGTCGGGCGGACACCACATCGCAAACAACGGTCTGATGCGTCGGGTAATCGGCACCGGCGACGCGGCACCCAGCAAGAGATACGCGGTCAACATCTTAGGCGAGTACAACATCGGCGGCGACGGTTGGGAGACCTCCCGCATCCTAAAGCGTATCGGCTACGACATCGTGTCGGTGTTTACGGGGGACGGCAGCTACGAGGAGCTTACCAACGCGCACACTGCAAACCTTAACCTCGTGCAATGCCACCGCTCCATCAACTACATCGCCGAGATGATGAAGACCAAGTACAACATTGACTGGATTAAGGTTAATTTCATCGGCCTCGGCGCAACCATTAAAAGCCTGCGCGACATGGCAGCCTTCTTTGGCGATCAAGAGCTGATTGACCGCACCGAGGCGGTGATTCAGGATGAACTAGTAGAGATATTCGGGGATGTTGAGTACTACAAGGGCAAGCTCAAGGGCAAGACCGCCGCGATTTTTGTCGGCGGCTCCCGTTCTCACCACTACCAAAACCTGCTTGCAGACTTTGGTGTAGAAACGGTGATTGCAGGTTATGAGTTCGCTCACCGCGACGATTATGAGGGGCGAGAAGTGATCCCAGACATCAAGGAGGATGCGGACAGCAAGAACATTGAGCAGATTACGGTCACCGCCGACTCCGAAAAGTACCATGTGTTCCTTTCGGATGAGCAGCTAGAAAAGCTCAAGGGGCAGATTCCCATCGAACAGTACAGCGGTATGATTCGAGAGATGAAAAACGGGGCTGTGGTGGTGGATGACTTTAACCATTTTGAGACCGAGGAGCTTTTGCGGTATCTGAAGCCCGACCTGTTCTTCTCGGGCATCAAGGATAAATACATCCTTCAAAAATCGGGCGTTGTTTCCCGTCAGATGCACTCCTACGACTACAGCGGTCCCTATGCGGGCTTCCGCGGCGCCGTGAACTTTGCAAAAGACGTTGCCATGAGCCTGTACGCGCCGGCATGGGGCTTTGTCACCCCTCCGTGGAAAAACACCCCTACCCTGACGGGTTCTTTGACAGGAGGCAAATAGCATGAAGAACAATACGCGAACCCGCCGCAAAGCCTCACTGCACAGCAATGCTACAAATACCCTTGGTTATTTGCCTCTTTGGCAGAAAACCGGAAAGGCAGGACGATAATCATGCTTTCAATGACCCCAAAACAGGTTTCGGAGCGCAAGGCACTTCGAATTAACCCGTGCAAGACCTGCCAGCCGGTGGGCGCGCTGTACGCCGCGCTGGGTGTACACAGGTGCATGCCGCACAGCCACGGCTCGCAGGGTTGTGTGTCCTTTCACAGAATGTACCTAACCCGTCATTTTAAAGAGCCGGCAATTGCGGCGTCCAGCTCGTTTACCGAGGGCGCGTCTGTGTTCGGCGGTGGCTCCAACCTAAAGACCGCGGTCAAGAACATCTTCGACATCTATGACCCCGACGTGATTGCGGTGCACACCACCTGCTTAAGCGAAACCATCGGCGACGATCTAAACTCGTTTATTCAGGACCTTACCGTCCCCGAGGGCAAGCTGGTGGTACACACCAACACCCCCAGCTATGTGGGTTCGCACATCAACGGCTTTTATAATATGATGTGCGGCTTCATCCGCTACCTTTCAAAAAGTACGGGGGAGAAAAACGGCAAGGCGGCGATTTTCCCCGGTTTTGTAAACCCGGGCGACATGCGCGAGATTAAGCGCCTGACCGAGCTGATGAAGACGTCCTACATCATGTTCCCCGACACGAGCGGCGTGATGGACTCCCCCATGACCGGACGCTACGAGATGTACCCAAAAGGCGGAACCACACTGCCACAGATAACAGAACTGGGCGATTGCAGCCTTGCACTGGGGCTTGGTGTTATCACCAATCAGGAGCCCGCAACCGAGTTGGAACGCAAATGCGGCGTTGACTACAAGCTGCTGCCCGCCCCCATCGGCATTGCCAACACCGACGCGTTTATCACCGCGTTGTCTCAGTTCTCGAAAAACGAGGTTCCCTACTCGATCGAGGAGGAACGCGGGCAACTCATAGACGTGATGCTTGACGCAAACCAGTACTATCACAGAAAAAAGGTCGCCATCTTCGGAGACTCCGACACCGTGCTGGGGCTTACCTCTTTGGTACTTGAGATGGGCATGATTCCAATGTATGTGGTAACCGGCACCCCAAAGGCGGAGTTTACGCGCCTTTGCGAGGCACTGTTTGCAAAATTCGGTGTGTCGGGCTGCATAGCAAAGGACAACGCTGACCTGTTTGAGCTACACCAGTGGATTAAAAACGGTCCCGTCGACCTGCTTATCGGCAACTCGTTCGCAAAGCAGGTTGCGCGGGCGGAGGATATCCCGCTGGTACGCGCCGGCTTCCCAATTATTGACCGTTATGTGCATTCGTACATGCCGCTTGTCGGATACAAAGGGGCGATGCGGCTGGTCGAGATGATTACAAACGCCCTGATGGATCGGCAGGATCGCGACTGTGCCGACGAGGACGTCGAGATGGTCATGTAGGGTAACCGGCACAGCACAAGCTTTGTTTTATCAGCACCTCCCCCACCCATTGTTTGAAATGCTTACGACCTGTTTCTTTCCGAATCGCAACTTGGGTGGGGGCTATTGTTTTTAGCGATGACTATAAAAGGGCATACCGCAATGGGGCGTTTTAACACCCCGTCGCGGCGTGCCCTTTGGTGTTTACCAAGGCAATGATTCTTTTCTGGATTAGGCAAAAGGAGGCGGACAGATGCAGCAGGCAAAGATTCTTAAAGATCGAAAGGACTCCATCCTGCACGGGGAGGGCTGCGGAGGTGACGGGCGCGGTATTAGCTGCGAAAAGGCAAGTGTATCGGGCGCGGTCAGCCAGCGTGCGTGCGTGTACTGCGGCGCACGCGTTGTGCTTAACCCCATCACCGACGCGTACCATATCGTGCACGGTCCCATCGGCTGCGCGAGCTACACGTGGGACATTCGCGGCAGCCTTTCGAGCGGCTCGGAGCTGTTTCGCAATAGTTTTTCCACCGACCTGCGGGAAAAGGATATCGTGTTCGGCGGTGCAAAGAAGCTGACCGACGCCATCGACGAGCTGGTGAAGAAGCACGCGCCGCGCCTTATCTTTGTATATGCCACCTGCATTGTAGGTGTGATAGGCGACGATGTGGAGGCGGTGTGCCGCTTGGCGGAGCAACGCTACGGCATTCGGGTTATCCCCGTAAAGGCACCGGGGTTTTCGGGCACCAAAAGCCTTGGCTACAAGATGGCGTGCAACGCCCTGATGCAGTATCTTCTGCCCCACAAGGACAGTCCAAAGCAAACCGGCGTGAATATTTTAGGCGACTTTAACCTTGCCGGCGAGATGTGGATTATTAAGAACTATCTCAAGCGCATCGGCATCCCCGTTGTCTCCACCATCACGGGCGACGCAACCTGCGACACCCTTGCACAGGCACCCTCGGCAAGCTTAAATATCGTTCAGTGCGCGGGCTCTAGCACCTATCTTGCAAACCGCATGCAGGACGAGATGGGTATCCCCTTCCTGAAGGTGAGCTTTTTTGGCATTGAGGACACCACAAGCTCCCTGCTGCGCATCGCACAGGCGATGGTCGACCCTGCAGCCGAGCAAAAGGCGCAGGAGTTTACGTTTGCGCAGAAGAAACGGCTTCAAGGGTTTCTGGATCAATACCGCCCCCGCCTTGCAGGCAAAAAGGCCGCCATCTACGTGGGCGGAGGGTTTAAGGCAATCTCGCTGATAAGGCAGTTTAACGAGCTTGGCATGCAGACCGTGGTGGTTGGCACCCAGACCGGCAGCAAGGAGGACTACGACATCATCCAAAGTCTGGTGGGTAACGACACCGTGATTTTAGACGACGCAAACCCGGCGGAGCTGGAGGCGTTTATGAAGCAGAAGGGCGCGGATATTCTGGTGGGCGGCGTAAAGGAACGCCCGCTTGCCTATAAGCTGGGCATTGCGTTTTGCGACCACAACCACGAACGCAAGCACGCACTGGCGGGGTTTGAGGGCGTAGAAAACTTCGTTCGGGAGATTCACCGTTCCATGAACAGCCCCGTTTGGTCCTACACCGCCCGTTTTACCGAAAAGGAGTGATACCATGAGCCAGAATTTAACCGAGCTGACCGTAAACCCCTGCAAGATGTGCATGCCGATGGGTGCCGTCACCGCGCTGTACGGCATAAGTCGGTGCATGTCGCTGCTGCATGGTTCACAGGGCTGCAGCACCTATATCCGTCGCCACATGGCAACCCATTACAACGAGCCGGTGGACATCGCGTCCTCCTCCTTAACCGAGCACGGCACCGTGTTCGGCGGGGAGGAGAACCTGATAAAGGGGCTTGAAAACCTCATCGAGCTGTATCACCCCAGCGTCATCGGCGTGCCGACCACCTGCCTTGCCGAAACCATCGGCGAGGATATTCCCGCCATCATTCACCGCTTCTACGAGAGCCACCCCGCTCTTGGGGTAACGATTATACCCATAGCCACACCCGGCTACGGCGGCACCCAGTACGAGGGTTTTTTTGCCGCACTGCGCGCCGTGGTTTCGCACGTAGAGATGAACGACCAAAAGAACAATAAGGTCAATATCATCACGGGGCTACTCTCCCCCGCCGATACGCGTTATCTGAAAAACCTACTTGAACAGACGGGGCTTGACTACATCCTGCTGCCCGATATCTCGGAGAATCTCGACGGTATGCACAGCGAGGATTACGATCGCCTGCCGTCGGGCGGCACCCCACTTGAAGAGATTGCACTGATGGCGGGCGCGCGTATGACCATTGAATTTTCCGCCTTTGTACCAAGCGCCTTATCCCCCGCAAAATATCTAAAGCAACGATTTGGCGTGCCCTATGTTCGTATGAATATGCCCGTGGGGCTGCGGGATACCGATGAGTTTTTGCACCGGCTAACCCTACTGGGCGGGGTGATTCCCAAAGACGTGCAGGACGAACGCGGACGGTTTGTGGATGCGATGATCGACTCGCATAAATACAACGCAAACGGGCGCGCCGCCGTATTCGGCGAGCCGGATTTGGTGTATGCCGTTGTACGGCTGCTATGCGAAAACGGCGTGGTGCCGGTTGTTGCGGCAACGGGAAGCGAGTGCAAGGGCTTTTCGGACTTGGTTTCACCCGAGGTGGGCAAGGCGGCGGAAGATGCCTTTGTGGAGCGTTTTTCCGTTTGTGACGACACCGATTTTGACAAGATTGAACGGTTATCCCTCGAGCTTGGCGCAAACCTTCTTGTGGGCAGTTCCGACGGTCGTCGTATAGAAGAAAAGCATCACATCCAGCTGGTGCGCTGCGGCTTCCCCATTCACGACCGCATCGGCGGGCAGCGCATCCGCATGCTCGGCTACTCCGGCTCGCTTGCGCTGCTTGACCGCATCACAAACGCGATGCTGGAGAAAACCGAACACACCTACCGGGGGGAATTGTACGGCAAATACTTTGATGCCGAGCAGACGCGCTCCCCCCTGCAAGGAGTATCTATGACTTACGAACCGCTTACGCCCGCGCTTGCCGCGGCAAAAACCGAACGGCACCCCTGCTTTAACTGCGGTGCGGGCAAGAACGCGCGCATCCATCTGCCCATTGCGCCAAACTGCAACATACAGTGTAACTACTGCGTGCGCAAGTTCGATTGCCCCAACGAAAGCCGCCCGGGGGTTACGACCGAGATTTTGTCCCCCGAGCAGGCGTACGAAAAATACGTTGCCGTCAAGGAGCGTATGCCAAACCTAACGGTGGTCGGCATTGCCGGACCCGGAGACGCACTGGCTGATTTTGACCGCACAAAAAAGACCCTCTCGCTGATTCGCGCCTACGACAAGGAGGTGGTGTTCTGTCTTTCCACCAACGGGCTGATGCTGCCGCTTTACGCGCAGGAGCTGATTGACCTCGGTGTAAGCCATGTGACCGTTACCATGAACACCATAGACCCCACCATCGGAGCAAAGGTCTACAAGCACATCGACTACATGGGCACGCGCTATACGGGGGAATCGGGCGCAGCCGTACTCCTTGCAAACCAGCTTGCAGGGCTTAGATACCTGACGGCGCGGGGTGTTGTATGCAAGGTGAATATCGTCGTGCTTAAGGGCATAAACGATCACCACATCGAAGAGGTTGTAAAAACAGTCAAGGAGCTGGGCGTCGCCATTACAAACATCATGCAGCTGATTCCGGTTCCAGGCAGCGCGTTTGAAAGCCTGCCGCTGGTCAGCAACAAGGAGATTACCGCGCTGCGAAAGACCTGCGAGGGGCACATCAAGCAGATGTACCACTGCCGCCAATGTCGCGCCGATGCGGTGGGCACACTGGACAACGACCTTTCCATGGAGTACCGCGGCTGCACCAGGTGCGGGGACAAAGAGAAAGAGAAAAAGGAGCAATTCGCTCCCCTTAAGACCTTTGCGGTGGCCTCGCGCTCGGGTATCTTGGTCGACCAGCACTTCGGGCACGCGGAGGAGTTCTTCATCTACGAAAGCGACGGCGAAGTGGTGCGGTTTAAAGAGAAGCGACCCGTAACCAAATACTGCACGGGTGCCGAAAACTGCGAAGACAAAACGGGCAAGATAGAGGATATTTTGTACACCGTCTCGGACTGCGACGGCGTGCTGGCTCTGCGCATTGGCGTATCGCCCTCCGAGAAGCTCAGCGAAAAGGGCATACGCATCTTTACCACCTACGACCGCATTGAAGACGCGGTAAGAAATGCCGCAAAGGAGTGGGTCGGGCAGGTACCCCTGCAGGGTGCTTGACCCTGCAGGCAATTACCAAGCGAGCAACTGCCTTAGGGCTAATCATATGTAACAAACGGGAGGAAATGAATATGGTCACACCGAAGTATCATGTTTTTGTATGCACCAGCTGCCGCATAGACGGCACGCAGAAAGGGTTATGCGCCACCAAGCAAAGCACCGATATCATTAAGAGGCTGATGGAGGAGATTGAGGACAGAGATCTGTCTGGAGACGTGATGGTGAACAACACGGGCTGTTTTGGCATCTGCAGCCGCGGTCCTGTCATGGTGGTGTACCCCGAAGGCACATGGTACGGCAACCTGACGCCCGATGACATCGAAGCAATTGTGGAGAATCATTTCGAAAACGGTGAGCCGGTGAAGGAGCTTATGATTTAACCCACGCATCATCACGCAAAGAAGGAGGTGGCGGCCTTGATACAGATCACCGATATGACCCTCGCCTGTCTGGATAATTATAACCCCTCCGGCGAGCAGCTGCGCAGGCTGTGCGGGCTGCTGCTTCGTGTGGGCATTGACTGGCTGGAGCTCTCGGTGCGTGCATACGAGGCGATGGGGAGCCTACCCGAGCAGGGGAAGTATCTACTGCGCTGCCATGACCTTGCCCAAACACAGCACTACCCCGAGTTCCCGCGGTATGTACTGAGAAAAACCGGTCTTGCCGCACCCGCCAATGTGTTGGAGGAGGTGCGGGTTAACGACATCTGTGAGCTAAACTTCCTTAACCAGTTTTTTACGCTTGAAAACGTTCGGATCAGGGGGCTTGACGACCTGTTGACGCACGATTACCCCGCCGCGTTTTCTACAATTCGCGGTGCGGTCAGGGGTAAGGTTCAGCTCTGCCCCGAAAACGAGTACGACTGTGCGACGGCTATTGCGGTAGAATGGGTGTTGCAGGGCGGGCGGGAGCTTGCGGCAAGCTTTGCCGGGGTAGGCGGTGTCGCCCCGCTTGAGGAGGTGCTGATTGCCCTGCACGTCACCGCCCGGTACCGCCCCACCCTAAGTGTGGCGGTATTTGCCGATATCCGGCGTTTGATGGAGGAGATAACCGGGCAACGCGTTCACCCAAACAAGCCGGTAATCGGCGAAGCGATCTTTGATATGGAGGCAGGTATTCATGCAGATGGCATTGCGAAAAACCCGCTGACCTACGAGCCGTTTCGCCCCGAGCTTGTGGGCGGCAACCGCAGGCTGGTGGTAGGTAAGCACTCGGGCAGCAACGCGGTTGTACTCAAGATGAAGGAGCTTTTGCTTCCCCCTTCGGGCATAGACCCAAAGGCACTGCTTACGAGTGTGCGCAATAAAAGCATTTCGCTTGAGCGCAGCCTGACCGACGAGGAGTTTTTACAGCTGTATCACGACATAAGAAATTCGCCGCCCGACGCAGAAAGGACTGGTGAACAATGACCGCAACCCGCTTTATTGTAGACACCACCCTGCGCGACGGAGAGCAAAGCCCCGGGTACGCCCTCTGCAAGGAGAACAAGCTACTTATTGCGGGACTGCTCGACGAGGCGGGCGTTTACCAGATTGAGGCGGGCATCCCCGCCATTGGCAGCTGCGAAAAGGACGCGATTATCGAGATTAAGGCGCAGTCAAAAAACGCCTTAATCTCTACCTGGAACAGAATGCATCTTGACGACATCCGCCATTCGCTGGACTGTGCGCCCGACATCGTACACATCAGCGTGCCGGTTTCGTACACGCAGATCTACACGAAGATGCGCAAGAACAAAACATGGATTGTAAACAAGGCATGCGAGGCGGTAAGCTTCGCCCTTGGCAACGGCTCAAAGGAGGTTACGGTAGGGTTTGAGGACGCATCACGCGCCGACTCCTCCTTCCTGTTCTCACTCGCGGTTACGCTGCGGGATTTGGGCGTGCGCCGCATTCGCTACGCGGATACGGTAGGGGTGCTTACCCCCTCCCGCGCAGCGGTCTCTGTGAGCGAACTGATAGCAAACACAGGAATGGACGTAGAGATGCACAGCCATAACGATTTGGGTATGGCTGTGGCAAACTCGCTGACCGCCGCCAAGGCGGGCGCGCGGTACATCGACACCACCATCATGGGAATAGGGGAACGAACAGGCAACTGTGATATGCAAAAATTTGTTCATGTGTGCGAGGGGTTATATTCTGTCGGGATGAATCGACTGACCGCTCTAGCCATCGAGGAGAGATGCATGGGCATTTTGGGCAAAAGGAGAGAAGAATGATGACACACGCCGCCATGATGAAACGGATTTCCCTGCTGCTTGCGGTTACGTTGATGACCCCCGTACTGTTTGCCTGCGGGCAAGGTGGTGACGGGGCACTACCGCAATCCTCTATTTCCACCTCTTCCTCCGAGGAGCCGATATCCAAAGAATCCGCAGCCCAACCGGTGGAGCTGTTTGTGTGCGCCGCCGCCAGCCTGACCAACGCGTTGACTGAGATTGCCGAAAACTACAAGGCGGTTGCGCCAAACGTCACGCTTACGTTCTCGTTTGCCTCAAGCGGCGCATTGCAGACGCAGATTGAGGAGGGTGCACCCGCCGACCTGTTTGTTTGCGCCGCGCAAAAACAGATGGACGCGCTGGCAGAAAAAGACCTGATTGTACCCGAAAGCCGCAGAAACCTGCTTATAAACAAGGTGGTTATGATTGTTCCGGCTAACGGAGGCGACACCGCCTTAACCTTTGCGGACGTGGCAACCGACAAGGTGCGCGTCATCGGTGTAGGCGAGTTTGCTTCGGTGCCTGTGGGGCAGTACTCCGAGGAGGTGTTCACCTTCCTTGGCATCCTTGACGCGGTAACGGCTAAGGCAAACTACGGTTCGGATGTGCGCACGGTGCTGACGTGGGTGGAATCGGGCGAAGTGGACTGCGGCGTGGTCTACGCCACCGACGCCGCGGCTACCGATAACGTTGTTGTGACTGCCGAGGCGCCCGAAGGCAGCCACAAGCCGATTGTGTACCCGGGCGCCGTGATAAAGGCTTCTAAGCACGCCGCCGAGGCGCAGGCGTTTTTGGATTATCTCGCAGGCTCGGACGCAGGGCGCGTCTTTGAAAAATACGGGTTTGCCTTAAGCTGACAAACGTCTTTTTGTAAGTCGACCGTATGGATGCGGTCGGCTTACAATATATAGGTACACACCGAAAGGGGAACGTTATGCCGGAGCTGTCGCCGTTAATCATTTCGTTGCAAACCACAGTGGTTGCAACCGTCATCACCTTTGCGCTGGGGCTTTTTGCCGCGCACCGCGTAGCGCGGATGCGCCGGTTTAAGGGGTTCATCGACGGGCTATTTACGCTGCCCATGGTGCTGCCGCCCACGGTGGTCGGCTTTTTTCTGCTGCTTATGCTGGGCAAGAACAGCCCGTTTGGCAAGCTGCTGCAGCTGTTTGACACCACGGTTGTATTCACATGGGGCTCCACGGTCATTGCTGCCGTGGTCGTATCTTTTCCGCTGATGTACCGCACGGTGCGCGGCGCGTTTGAACAGCTTGACCCAAACCTTGTTTACGCAGCGCGCACGCTTGGAATGTCCGAGACACGGATTTTCTGGCAGATTATAGTCCCCAACTCCTGGTCGGGCATTGCGGCGGGCACGGTGCTGAGCTTTTCGCGCGCGCTCGGCGAGTTTGGTGCAACCATGATGATTGCGGGCAACATCCCAGGGCGCACCCAGACGATGTCCACCGCCATCTACACCGCCGTACAGAGTGGCAACCGCGCCGCCGCCTACCAGTGGGTGGCAATCATTTTGGCAATCTCGCTTATCAGCATGCTGATGATGAACCGCTGGTCAAGCAAGGCCGCAAAGGGCGCGCAGCGCATGGTGGAGAGTTAATAACAGTAAGGTGGTGAAATGCTTTTGTCGGTTTATGTGGATATTAAAAAGAACCTTGGCGGCTTTGTGCTGGATGTGCAGTTGGAGGCAAAAAACGAGACGCTTGCCCTGCTTGGCGCGTCCGGCTGCGGCAAGAGCATGACGCTTAAATGTATAGCGGGCATTGAACGACCCGACAGCGGGCAGATTGCGATAAACGGCACGATTGTGCTTGACGCAAAAAAGGGTATTAACCTCTCGCCCCAGCAGCGCAAAACGGGGTATCTGTTCCAAAACTACGCACTGTTCCCCAACATGACGGCACAGGAGAACATCGCGTGCGGGTTAAAGAGTCCAAAACACGAACGTGCAGCACAAGCGGATCGATGGCTCGCTGCGTTTTTTTTGGATGAGCTGAAAAACCGCTACCCACACCAGCTTTCCGGCGGGCAGCAGCAACGGGTGGCGCTTGCCAGGATGCTTGCTTCCGAGCCGGATATCCTGATGCTGGATGAGCCGTTTTCGGCACTGGACAGCTTTTTGCGCTGGCAGATGGAGCAGGAGCTGCGGGGTGTTCTAGAACGGTTTGGCGGCACCGCACTGTATATCTCACACAACCGCGACGAGGTGTACCGCCTGTGCGACCGAATCGCGGTTATCAGCGACGGGCGGGTTTCCGCCGTCGGGGAAAAATGGGCGTTGTTTGACTGCCCGAAGGTTCTTTCCGCCTGCCTGTTGACCGGCTGTAAAAACATCTCGCCCGCAAAACGCGTTGGCGAGGCGACACTGGCTGTTACCCAGTGGGGGCTTCGCCTGAAAACCACGCGCTCTGTGCCGGACGATGTGGCATATGTCGGGATACGGGCACACACGCTCGAACGTGCGCAGAGTGTAAGCGAGCCAAACGCCTTTGCGTGCCGGATTGCACAGGTGATTGAAGACACCTTTTCGATGATTGTGATGGTAGAACCACTTACCGCCGCACAGCAGGGAACCGGCAGCTTGCTTCGCTGGGAGGTAGCAAAAAATCAGTGGACGCAGCCCGACAGCCGTACGCTGCTGCTTAAAATCTCGCCCGAGCACGTGTTGCCGCTGCAAAACGGATGACATTGATTAGTTAAGCGTAATATTCATTTCCGCTTAATTATTTTTTTCCAATTGGGTTACAACTGTAATTAAGTTCCCCTCGTCCTTAGCTTTGCAATGGAAAATGGCTATAATAAAGTAAGAACACCACGCCGTTTATAAACGACGTCAATAACAACACGATATGGGAGGTAACCAAAATGCCGGCTTTTGCAAACCCCTTTCAGGGAAACGTGGAGCGCAAGCTGACCACCGAGGAGTTGATTCAGGCGATTCGTCTTGACATCGCGGGGGAGCTTGAGGCGATTTATGTGTACGACGCACATGTTCAGGCGACCGACAACATTGTGGCAAAAAAGATTCTTGCCGATATCCGCGATGAGGAAAAGGCGCATGTGGGTGAGCTGATGACCCTGTTGCGTGTGCTTGACCCGAAAGAGGCAGAGCTGTTCTTTGAAGGTGAGGAAGAAGTACGCGAAATGCTTGCCGACCTCGGCATCTCGGAGGAAGCAGCACATGCCAAAGACAACGCGCCTTCCCCCAAAACGGTTGGCAGCCTACTGCGCGACTAAACCCTGATAACGAAGGAGGAACAACACATGAACTATCTTTCGAGAGACGGCGCCCCCGTTTCGGCGCTGTTGTGGCAGCAGATTGATGATACGGTCGTTCAGTCTGCGCGCCGCGTACTGACCGCAAGACGCTTTTTGCATCTGTTCGGACCGCTGGGCATCGAAACACAGAGCATCCAGATTGACAAGGTTGGTGCCGTGGAGGAACAGGCAAGCTATGGCACGATTTTGACCAAAGGCAGGCGTTATGTTCAGATTCCCACCCTGTATCAGGACTTTACCCTGCTTGCTAAGGATTTGGAGACCAGCGAAAAACGCGGCTTTGCACCCGACCTTTCCGCCGCCGT
>JAEZDF010000051.1 GCA_023429685.1 Bacillota bacterium | reverse complement strand
ACCTGATTACCGCCGAGCTGACCGACACAAAGGTTGACACTCTGCGCGCGTTGTGTGATAAAATAAAGGAAAAAGACGCAAACACCGTTGCCGTAATCGCCAATGTCATCGACGGCAAGGGCAGCCTAATGGTTGCGCTGGGCAGCGAAGCAGTCCAAAAGGGGCTAAACGCGGGCAAGCTAATCAAGGAGATTGCAGCCATAGCGGGTGGCTCGGGCGGCGGACGTCCCGATAGCGCGATGGCAGGCGTAAAGGACAACGCAAAGCTTTCAGACGCACTAAGCGCTGCGGCAGACATTTTGAAAAACGCGCTCGGCGAGTAGTTTTTTCTATCATAATTCAAGGGAGTGTAGACGCTATGGATTGCATTTTTTGCAGGATTGCGGCGGGGGAGATTCCGTCAAACAAGCTGTACGAGGATGAGCAGGTGCTCGCGTTTTACGACATCGACCCCAAGGCGCCGGTACATTTTCTCGTCATCCCCAAGCAGCACATCGCCTCTGCGGACGAACTAACCGCCCAAAACAGCGGCATTGTCGCGCATGTTTTTGAGGTGATTGCGTCGGTCGCAAAGACCCTAGAGCTGCAAAACGGCTACCGTGTGGTAACCAACGTCGGCACCGACGGCGGCCAGAGCGTCTCGCACCTCCATTTTCACATCTTAGGCGGGCGTGCGCTTGCGTGGCCTCCCGGCTGACGTAAGACCGTCCTGCACTACTGCTATTTTACAATAGGTCTTGCGCCCTGCGCTGGAAAGACCGGAAGGACTTGGTATCTTTATGAGCAACTATTATACCCTGCAGGTTGCGGGGCTAACGCGTGAACTGCCCCTGTGCCCCGTAAACGAGCATCTAGACATCGCGGCGTTCGTGATGTTTTCGGATGTGGAGCTGACCATCGCCTGCGCAAGGGATTTGATTCAAATTGCGCCCGAGCACGACGTTATCATCACCGCAGAATCCAAAGGCATCCCCCTAGCGTACGAAATGAGCAGACAGTCGGGCAAGCAGTACCTGCTGGCGAGAAAGTCGGCAAAACTGTATATGTCCCAGCCCATCCGCGTAGAGGTTAAGTCGATTACCACTGCCCGTATTCAGGAGCTGTACATCGACCGCACCGACATCGCATGCATCAAGGGTAAGCGTGTGCTGATTGTAGACGACGTCATCAGCACCGGCGAAAGCCTTGCGGCACTCGAAAGCCTCGTGGAACAGGCGGGCGGCAAGGTGGCGGGTCGCATGGCGGTGCTCGCCGAGGGCGACGCGGCTAAGCGCACCGACATCCAGTTTCTTGAGGAATTACCGCTGTTCCCGAAAGGGTAAGAATACTACCATCGCTATGTCACGACAAAACGGGTGAAAAGGTATGAATGGATTACCCCCCTTCACAACACGCTCACCGCTGCCGCGGCACCGTACCAAACTATTCTACTCACACGCCGTGCCTGTTTGTAACGGGGCGGCAAGGTCACAGCTATGATCAAACGACCGCTGCCGGTAATAGGGTGTACCTATCTAATATCGCTTGCGGTCGTTTTTTTGTATTCCTCCCTGTCGGGGGAACAGTTTCGTCCGCAGGGCTTGTTTCTTGCGGCGGCGGTGGTTCCCGTCGTGGGATGTGTTATTTGCGTGCTTCTGCGCCTCGGTAAAAACATCCTGCGTGTGGCACTGATCTGCTGTGTGGTGTTTTCGTTTGGGACACTGTATGCGCTGTACCGCACCGTGACGGTGCCGGGGCAGGCGTCGGCGCTATACGGGCAAAAGGCGTCGATTACAGCAAGGCTCGACGACACGGCGGGGATAAGTGGCAGCCGGTACCATTATGTGGTTTTTGCAACTGACATCGCGGTCTATAATCCGACGACCGAGCGGTACGAAAAAGCGGACTACCCCCAAACCGTCCGCATGCGCCTGACCGTACCCGCCCCTCTGGACGCGACATACGGGGACAAGCTTACTGCGGTGGTTAATATCACACAGCCCTACCCCGTTGCAAACAACAACCCCTATGTTATCCGTGACGCGGACGGCATTCTGGCGTTTTGCTACGCCTACGGCGAGGTGTCCTACCAAAGCCCCACCCAATACCCTCCGCTTGCCCAATTGCGCTCCTTGCGCGACAGGATGCGCACGGCGATTGAGCGCGCGGTGGGCGGCGAACCGGGCGCGGTTGCCGCCGCGGTTTTAACGGGGGATAAAAGCGGCGTGCCGCAGCATATCCTGCGCGCGTTTCGCGCTTCGGGGCTTAGCCACCTGCTTGCGGTTTCGGGGCTGCATGTGACGATACTAACGCAGTTTTTGCTGCTTATATTGACACTACTAAGATGTCCGCGCAGGCTAAGTGGCATCCTGTGCATGGTAGCACTCCTTTTATTTTGCGCGTTCGCGGGCTTTACCGCATCGGTGGTGCGCGCCGCCGTGATGGCAAGCGCACTGTTCTTCGCTAGGCTATTTTACCGTCGGTACGACCCCGTTAACGCCGTTTCGTTCTCCGCGCTTATCATCTGCATTACAAACCCTTCGGCGCTGGTGTCTCTCTCGTTTATCCTGTCTTTTGCCGCAACCCTTTCCATCGTGCTGCTTGCCCCGTCGCTTAACGCGTTGTTCGAGCGTGTGTTGCCGTGGCTGTACAAGCATGGAAAATGGGCGGTACAGGCGGGTACGCTTTCTCTTAGCGCAACTCTGTTTACCTACCCCGTTACCGCTGCGGTGTTTGGCGGGGTGTCTTTGATTGGACCCGTGGTTAACGTGCTCGTGCTGTTGCTTATCCCGCCGCTTACGGTGCTTACCTTGCTTACCGGCATTGCGGGCGTGGCAGGGCTTGCGCCCATTGCGGACGCGCTTGGTTTTTGCACCCGAATATTGATGCTTATGGTGCTGCGCATCTCCGACTTTTTTGCATCACTTGATTTTGCCTATGCGAAGGCGAGCGTCGTAGCCGTTTGCATCGTCTCGTCGTTGTCCGTCCTGTTGGCGGTGGTGGTACGGCTTGTTAAGCGCAAGAATAAACATGCCCCTGCCCTCATCACCCTTGCGGCGGTGCTGCTGTGCATGGGCGGCTGGTTTGCTTATAGCCAAAACAGCACCGATGTAATCATTGCGCTGCCCGATGCCGGCGTTTCGCAGACCGCTGTACTCCACCGCGGGGGCGGTGCTGCAGTCATCGCGGGGGTCGACACCAAAAACAGGGCAAGCAGTGCTTCGTATTATGTGACGGAAAACGCGCTAAGCTCTGAGCTGTTGCTCGTGCCCTGCCTGACCGATTCTGCTGCGGCGGTGGTACGCGAAACCACCAAACGCGCTCCGGCACACCAGACGTTGCTTGCAAACGACACCATCCGCGCGCGTGAGCTGACCACCCTGACCGAGGGAGTACGCCTGATCGAGCCGGTCGGCATAACTACCCACACCCTGCTGGAGGGCGTTACCTGTTACCTAGATAAGCGAGAGCCGAAAAAGGGGGCGGTGTACCTTGCCGCAAACGGCGTTTCGGTTTTATTCTTATATAACGGCACAGATGCAGCGGGGCTTGTCGCCTGGATGCGTTCCCCCGATGTATGCGTCATCAGCGGTAAGATGCCAAAGAACCTAGAACGAATCGGGGCGGATTATTACATAGTAAGCGAAGCGGTTTTAAAAAAACACAAGCCCGACTTTTTGGGCAAGGCCATGCTGTCGCCCGTGGGCGATAACCCGCTTGTGCTGCGCTGCGGCACAGACGGCAGATTACGATTGGAGGATGCGGCGATTGACGTTTACCGATGAGCAGTCGTTTCGGCTGCATATAAAAAACG
>JAEZDF010000046.1 GCA_023429685.1 Bacillota bacterium | reverse complement strand
GGGCGCACGGTGTCACCACCCCGTTTGGTGCCCGCCTGACCGGCAACGCCTTGGCACTGCTGAAGCTGTGTGCGCTATGCTCAAACGCGATGATATCGTTTGAGGATGGCGAGGAACGGCGCGGGGGTAGTCCGGCGGAGACCGCGGTACTAGACGCCGCCATGCGCAACGGTATGAGCCCCGAACAGCTGTGTCGCGACTATCCCCGAATGGGGGAGATTCCGTTTACGACCGAGCGCATGCGCATGACCACCATAACCATGATAGAAGGCGCTCCTGTGGCAATTGTAAAGGGCGGGCTCGACATTCTGCTGCCGATGTGCACAAACGGCTCGCGCAAACAGGCCGTAACCGTGTACGACGAGCTGTGCAAGCGTGAGCTGCGTGTGGTTGCCATCGCATACAAGCAGCTCGATGCGCTGCCCGATACACTGGTGCCCGAGGAGCTGGAGTGCGGTCTGACACTTGCGGGACTAATCGGGCTTTGTGACCCACTTCGCCCCGACGCCGTAAAAACAGCACTTGCCTGTCAGGCAGCGGGGGTACGCCCCATTATCATGACCGACGACGACATCACGACCGCGTGTGCAACCGCACGCACATTAAACCTGCTTACCGACGACAAACAGGCGATTTCGGGCGATGCGCTCTCCCTGTTTACCGATAGTGAGATTTCGGCTGTGGCAGAAAGCCTTGTGGTCTATTCGCGCATCAGCGAGCAGGACAAGGCGCGGGTAATCCACGCGTGGAAGAACAAGGGACACACGGTGCTCGCCGTAGGCGGCGGTATGCGTGAGCTTCCCGCCCTAAAGGCAGCGGACGTAGGCTGCTGTATGCGAGAGTGCGCGGGCGAAGGGCTCAAGTCGGTGTGCGACATGCTGGTAACCGACAACCGGTTCTCCACGGTGCTTGATGCCATTTGCGAGAGCCGTTTTGTAAAAGAAAACCTGTGGCGGTCGGCACGTTATGTGCTCGCCTGTTGTTTTACATTATTGTTTTCGTCCGCCGCCGCCCTTGTGCTGCGTATCCCTTTGCTGATTGCGCTGCCGCAGGTATTGCTGATTAGCCTAGTTGTCTCACTAAGCTTTGCAATCGCACTGGGCACCGAGCAGCAGGGGCGCGACCAACATGGAGCGCATCAGCAAAACGGGCTTACGCCCTCCTCCTACCTCTTGGCGGCCTTAAAAGGCCTGTTGACCGCTCTGTTTGTTGCGGGGGCCTATTTTGTGGGAGCAAAGCTGTTTATCACCGACTTGATGGCGCCCACCCACGAGACAGGCTGCACGATGGCGTTTTTCGTTTTACTTATCTGCCAATGCGCGCTTGCCGCTTCTTGTCGCAGCCGAACAACCTCGGCGATATCGCTCGGTGTGTTCTCAAGCCCTTTTTACAACGTTGCTTTGATTATCACCGCATTGCTGTTTGCGGGGTGCGCCCTTCTTTCGGGCTTCGGCGGGTGGCTTGCGTTTTCCCCTGTTAGCCTGGTGCATTCTGCCGCGTCTGTACTAATTGGTGCTGTGTTTTCTGTTGTTCTTGCGCTGTTTCGTCTTCCGTTTATCCTACGTGCCGCGATGGTGAACCGTTTCGGTTAGCCTAACCACATTAACCCCTTCACTTTTTGTAAAATTTGCACTAGATTTTTATATCCATGATAGAGTAAAATAGGAGTAATCACCTTTCAGAACGTTGCAATCTATCCGCACAAAAGGGGGAGTTGCCTATGCCGCGATATGGATTAAGACGGTTGTACCTATTGCTGCTCGTTCCCATCGCCATAATCACGGTGCTTCTTGCGGCAAACTATCCGCAGCTGACCGAACAATACTTCTCGCAAGGGCTTTATTTAATTATTGTACCTGCACTAACTTCTCTTTCCGGGCTGTTTTTTGTCTCGATTGCGGAGGTTGCGCTGATTGTTGGCATTCTGTCCTTTATTTTGTATACGGCGCGCACGGTGCGTACCGCGGTAAAGGACAGGGACAGGCGGGTTTATACCCTTTATACATACGTTGTAAACCTTTGTGTTATCGCAAGCGTTCTGTACGCAGGTTTTGTGTTTTTGTGCGGCATTAATTATCACCGACTTCCGTTTGCCGACACGGCGGGGCTTACGGTGCGCGATTCCTCTGCCGCAGAGCTGGACGCATTATGCCAAGAGCTCGCGACTGCCGCGAATGCTCAGGTTAAACTGGTATCGGTCGAACAGGACGGAACGACCACCATTGCCGCTACCGACTTTGAAGCGGCAACCGCCGCCGTGAATGCAATGAAGAATATGTCTAAGGATTACCCGTTCATGCGCGGGTTGTACTCGGTGCCAAAACCAGCCGCGTTTTCGTCTGTGCTCTCCTACGCGCATATCTCGGGGATATATGTTCCGTATACCTTTGAGGCGACCTACAACAACCAAGTACCCGATTTCAGCCTGCCCGCCACCATGTGCCATGAGCTTGCCCATCAGCGCGGCTTTATGCGGGAGGACGAGGCAAACTTTATCGCTTACCTTGCGTGCAGAAGCTCGGACAATTCGTATTTTAACTACGCGGGCACGCTGCATGCGCTAACTTTTTCGCTAAACTGGCTGCGCAAGGAAGACAGCGGGCAGTATCATGCCATCTACGAGGGTCTTGACGATACGATAAAGGCAGACTTCGCCGCATACAACCGGTTCTGGCAACAACACGAGGGCGCGGTAAGTCAGGTATCTGTAACGGTCAATAACGCCTATTTAAAGGCAAACAGCCAGTCCGACGGGGTGCAGAGCTACGGGCGGATGGTAGACCTGCTGCTTGCCGACTACCGTGCACGGTACAGTTTAAATTAGAGCAACCGCATTGCGCATACCAAAAAGTACCCCATCAAACGAGATTGTATCCCGTTTGATGGGGTACTGTTATCCGTTTCTAGGCTTGCTCGTCTTCGCGCCAGCCCTTGCATACATCAATCCACGCGCGGCAGCCGGAGTACTGCTCCAGCTCGTCGCAGGTTAGCTCAATGGCAGAATTTGCACTGCCCGCCGCTGGGAACACCGTGTCAAATCTCCTAAGCGAAACGTCGAGAAAAACCTCGGTTCGATCGTTTTCTATCGCAAACGGGCAAACCCCGCCTACCGCGTGCCCCGTCAGGCGCAGCGCGTCCTCGGGTGTAAGCATACGTGCCTTGATGCCAAACTGTGCCTTAAAGCGCGCGTTGTCTATCTTTGCATCCCCAGCCGCAACAATCAGGATGCAACCGTCGTCTTTTGCAAACGACAGCGTTTTGGCTATGCGGGCGGGTATTACCCCCACCGCCTCGGCTGCTAGCGCCACCGTGGCACTGGAAATCTCAAACTCCATGACATCCCCGCCCCGCCCAAAGCGGTCAAGATGCGCCTTTACCGTTTGTACCGACACCTGTATATATCCCCCTTTGCAGAACTTCACTTTTTTATCTGCTGAGCAATCAATAAAACAGCAGACATTATTATAGCACTGCAAAGCGGAAAAGTATAGCCCGGGCGTCTTAATCCAGCACGCCACCCTGCGGGGGAGGCTCGTTCGTGCGGTATACCGAAAGGGCGCCGTTGTCATCACAGGTTGCAAGCAAAACCTCTTTCGGGTCACCATACCCCTGCTCTTTGAGCCTTTTTGTCAGCCACTGTTCGTTTCTGCCGATACCCTTGAGGTTTTTGGTCATAATTTTGCCATCAATTATCACGTTGGCGACAACGCTCTCCTGCGCGGGGGAAAGATTGAGGTCGGCGGGCTGAACGGGACGTCTTTGGGTAATTGGCAGCACCGACAGATCCCCGTTTGTTTCAATGATTGCGCAGTGGATGTCGGCAATATTGTAAAACCCCTTAATTCGGCACATGGACAACAGCTCATTGAGATCGTAGTGCAACTTTTTTATGCTTTGTTTGATGATTTTACCATTGTAGATTACAATCGTGGGGGTGCCCGTAAAAATCCTGCGCGCCATAATCGATTTGCGGGCGATAGCCGAAATGAGCACATCGGTCAGTGCGTAGGCGGTCATACTGACGAGTGGGTGAATGTAATGAATGTCGCGATCCACCGCCAGAATTCCTACAATCGAACCGATCGAGATGCCGATGATATAGTCAAAAAAGGTAAGCTGAGAGATCTGTTTTGCCCCCATAATCTTTGTCAGTATAAACAAAAAGACAATTGAGCCAACTGCTCGAATAACCGTAACCCCAATATCAAGAAAAACCTCCAAAGCAAACGCCTCCATCGAATAAACGCTTTTATCTATGTTATTGTTATCCGCACAAGCCGAAATATCAACACAAAAATGCCCTGATGCGGTTGCATCAGGGCAAAGTCTTGTTTTTCTATTTGCTGGCGGCAGGTTGGGCTTCTTCATACACAAAGCCCTTTTTGCCCGCCTTTGCGTCATCAAACAGACCCAAAAAGTCCAGTGTTGCAAAATAGTCAAACGGGGTTTCGGCGCGGCGAATCAACTTGGTCGTGCCGTCCTCTTTTAGCAGCACCTCGGCGGAGCGCAGCTTGCCGTTGTAGTTATAGCCCATTGCAGAGCCGTGCGCGCCGGTGTCGTGAAGGTACACAACGTCTCCGATTGCAATCTCGGGCAGCATGCGGTCGATGGCAAACTTGTCGTTGTTCTCGCAAAGACCGCCGGTCACGTCGTATTTGTGGTCACAGGGCGCGTCCTCCTTGCCCATGACGGTGATGTGGTGATACGCACCGTACATCGCGGGGCGCATCAGGTTTGCAGCACACGCATCCAGTCCCACATATTCCTTATAGATGTGCTTTTGGTGGATGACGGTGGCAATCAGCGCGCCGTGGGGCGCAAGCATATAACGTCCAAGCTCGGTAAAGATGCGAACCTCGCCCATGCCGGCGGGAACAAGTACCTCCTCAAACGCCTCCCTGACCCCTTCGCCGATGGCGAAGATGTCGTTTGCCTCCTGTCCCGGACGGTACGCGATGCCCACACCGCCCGACAGGTTGATAAACGCAATCTCCGCGCCCGTTTCGCGCTTTAGCTCCGCTGCGGTCTGAAACAGGATGCGGGCAAGATGGGGGTAATACGCATTGCTGACGGTGTTGCTGGCTAAAAACGCATGGATGCCAAAGCGCTTTGCACCCTTTTTCATCAGCTTTTTAATCGCCTCGGTCATCTGGGGGCGGGTCAAGCCGTATTTTGCGTCACCTGGGGTGTCCATAATCTCGTTGCCCAGCGAAAAATCTCCGCCCGGGTTATAGCGCAGACTGATGGTCTCGGGAATACCCGCAATCTCCTCTAAAAACTCAATGTGCGTGATGTCGTCAAGGTTGATGGTAACCCCAAGCCGCGCCGCTAACGCATAATCCTCGCGGGGGGTGACGTTAGAGGAAAACATGATTTCGTCGCCCTCAAAGCCCACCGCGTCAGAAAGCATCAGCTCGGTGTAGGACGAGCAGTCCGCACCGCAGCCCTCCTCGCGCAGAATACGAAGAATCTCGGGGTTAGGCGTTGCCTTCACCGCAAAGTACTCTTTAAAGCCTTTGTTCCACGAAAACGCCTTGTACAGGTCACGTGCGGTTTTTCGAATACCAGCCTCGTCGTACAGGTGAAACGGGGTAGGATACTGCGAGGTAATCTCTTTGAGCTTGTTAAAGGACACAAACGGGGTCTTGTTCATTGTACTTCCTCCATGCTTTATACATATCTTTCAAATCTCGCATGATATTCATTTTATCCGCGAACAAAGCCCAGATACTCGGTGCCGCGAAACGTCAGGCTGCCCGCATCGCCCTCGACAAGGTATCCAATCTCGTTTGGGGGAATCAAAAGCTCCATGCGGTCGCCGCTTTCCACCTCAAAGGTGGCATAGTAGTTGGTGCGCGTTACCCCGCCCGTGGTGTGGGCGACATCCCCCGTATGGTGATGGCTGCCGCCGTGACCGCGTACCTCGGTGCGCTTAGACACCACCCTTGCCCGCACGGTGAGCCGCGGCTGAGAACGGTTGTAGTTTTTTTGCTTTGCACCCTTTACAATGGTAACCGCAAAAAAAACAAACACCGCAATGAACATGATGATAACGAAAAACGGTATAATACCAAACATGAAATCGAATGCCCCAAACCCAAATCCCATTGTATTTCCTCCAAAAATCCTAACACGGACGCAGCTGATGTCTTTATAATACGGGTTATCGGCCGTAATGCACGTAAACGCTTTGGGGTGATTATACCATAATTCCCCTTGCGAAAAAAGAGGCAATGCTACAACGTTCTTTCACATTTTTGACGCGAGACTGTATATTTCGCTTTTGCGGTGCCCGGTTTTTGCCGCCGCCTGCTTTGCCGCCTCGCTGAGTGAAAGACCCTGCTGCGCAAGCTCCCTCGCCAGCTGCGCCGCCTCGGCAATGTCTACCCGCTCGGGCTCTATTTTTTGCGCGCCCTCAACAATCAGCACAAACTCCCCCCGTGGCGCGTTTTCTTTATAATATACCACAGCCTGAAAAAGAGTGGTACACAAAACCTCCTCGTGCAGCTTGGTAAGCTCCCGCGCAAGCGAGATGCGCCGGTCGCCCAAAACGCGCAGCATATCCTCAAGCGTTTGCACCAGCTTGTGGGGTGCCTCGTAAAAGATTAGCGTACGGGGGTTGTCCTTTATCTCGTTCAGATGCTCGGCACGCGCCTTCTTTGCGGTGCTTAAAAAGCCCTCAAACGAAAAGCGGGAGGTGGTAAGCCCCGAAACGGCAAGTGCCGAGATGGCTGCGCTTGGTCCGGGCACCACCTCAATCGGCACCCCGCGCTCTCTGCACAACCGCACCAGGTCCTCGCCCGGGTCGCTGATGCAGGGCATGCCCGCATCGGTGACGATCGCGCATTGCTCCCCGCCTAAAATACGCGACACAATCAGCTCTCCCCGTTCGCGCAGGTTATGCTCGTAGTAACTGATCATCGGTTTTTTAATATTAAAATGATTAAGCAGCTTCAGGGTCACGCGGGTATCCTCCGCGGCGATGAAATCCACCGATTGCAGCACCTGAGCGGCGCGGGGCGACAGGTCTCCCAGGTTTCCGATCGGCGTGCCCACGACATACAGCTTCATGCTTTGACCCTTCCTTTTTTGCGTATATTGTAATTGCCCTTGTCAGCGCGCAGGCAGGTTATCCTCTTTGCCGTATAGGTCGAGCAGCTCACGCGAAAACCCGCCCTCTCCCTCGATAAGAAAGGGCTTTTCCACCTGTAAAAACGGCTTTGCACCCTTTTTGCCCTCCGCCAAAAACAGCCACGGCGCGGTATCGGGTCGCTGCTGCACAAACCGCACCCGTTTTGGCTCAATGCCGTTTTGGCGCATTGCCTCAAGCACGTCGCACAGGCGCTCGGGCCGTTGGCAGATGCATAGCCTGCCGCCAAACCGCAAAAGTCGTGCCGCGGCTTTTGCCACATCGTAAGCCGTACACATCGTTTCGTGCCGCGCAATGCGGTCGCTCTTGGTCTCGCTTAGTATGCCCGTATCTGCCGCCTTATAGGGCGGGTTGCAGCTCACCACATCAAATACGCCCGCCTCCAGTACCCCGTTTAGGTTCCGCAGGTCGGCCTGCAGGGGGGTGACAATGCCTTCAAGCCCGTTTAATGCAACCGAGCGGTGCATCAGCTGCGCGCCCTGTTCTTGCAGTTCCACCGCCACGATGCGCTTTGGCTTGTACACATCGCACCAGATAAACGGGATAATGCCGCAGCCCGAGCCAAGGTCGCAGCAGACGTCCTTGTGGCGGGGTGCGGAAAAACCGGCGAGCAAAAACGCGTCGGTACCAAATTTATGCGCGTCACTTACATACAGCCTTGTGCCGTGGGAAAGCTGCTCTACTGCATTATCACTACTCTTATTATCCATCGGTTTTCACGGCTTCCTTTTATGACGGCATGTTCCGTTTATTTTACTTAAAATTTGGGGGTGTCCCCCGCTTTGCTTTTAATTCGTAGTCACTATTTTAACACAATATGCAAAAAGAATAAAGCGGATGCCCATGACGGCACCCGCTTTATAACGGCATGTTTCAAGATATGTATGAAACAGCTTCTGGTTAAAGGTTTCTGACACCTTTGGCATTACGCCTTGGGCTGAGGAGCCTCTACGGGGCAAACTCCGGCACAGGCACCGCAATCAATGCAGGTAGCCTCGTCAATGACGTAGATGGAATCTCCAGCAGAGATAGCCGATACTGGACACTCAGGCTCACATGCGCCGCAGCTGATGCATTCTTCAGAAATAAAATATGCCATACAACAAACACCTCCTTTTCGGATGGTTTTATTGTATCACAACCGCTCGAAAAAGCAAGATGCTATTGCTCCAAAACCTTACCAAACACACGCAAAACCGACGGCTCTCAGCAGTCCGCTACCCAAAAAAAACAGAGGGCGGTAGGGAGGCTAAAAAATTCCCAAAAAAGCAATTGACAACTATACTTAATAGGTGTATGATACGGTTATAGAATACATATGAACGATTGCTCATATGTTAATTTGATTGGAGGTTCTACCATGCCTCAGCCAAACGATTCGCAGCCGCCGCGTGAGACCGCGCACTGCAGCTGTAAAAACCATGCGTCGGATAGTTCCCCCGCCGAAGCACAGTGCGACGGGCAGGATGCCTGCGACGAGCAGATTATTAACATTCTTTCCGACAACCTGTCTCCTGATGATTTTACACAGTATATCCCTAAGTCGGCGGAGCTGAGCCGGCTGACCGACGCGTTTAAGGTGTACGGCGATTCGACCCGCCTGAAGATTATCTTTTTGCTTAACAGCCGCGAGCTGTGTGTGTGCGATATTGCATATATCTTGGGCATGGGGCAGTCGGCGGTATCACACCAGTTGCGCATCCTTCGCACTGCTAGCCTTGTAAAAACCCGCCGTGACGGAAAATCCATCTTCTACTCGCTGGACGACGAACACGTCAGCCGCATCCTGCTCACAGGGCTTGAGCACATCAGGGAGGAGCATCAACATGAAGACAATTAAGCTGCGCATGAAGGGCTTGCACTGCGCAAGCTGTGCGGAAAAGATAGAGCAGCGCGTCGGCGCGCTGGCGGGTGTAAGCGACACCCTTCTTAGCTTTGCCACCAACGAGCTGCGCTTTACTATGGACGAGGGCGCACCTGCCGACACCCCTGTGCTTGCAGAAAAGATCATCCACGCCGCCGAAAAGGGCGTGGAGGTTATCGGGGTTTCTATTTTAAATTTTCAAGGGGATGAGCAGCAGTTTCCCTCTGCCCAGACTGCGGCTATGATGCTGTCTAGCGGCGACAATGTGTTATCTGCGCAGGACATGGGTGAAAACACAAACCATGCGCAAAGCGGCAAGCGTCGCATCGATTACCATTTGTTACTTCTGGCTTTTTCGGCAATGCTGTTCGGGCTGTCTTTTATTCCTGCACTGCCCGCTGTCGCTGCCACCCTGTTGCAACTTGCGGCAATTGCGGTGTCGGGCTATCCCATCTTTATTGAGGGCGTTAAGAAGCTGTTTCGGCTTGAGATAGAAGAAGAGCTGTTGATGATGATTGCCGTCATTGCGGCTTGCGCACTGGGCGAATTCCCCGAGGCGGCGATGGTTACGTTGTTGTTTCGTGCGGGTAGTTATCTCGAAGAACTGGCGGTGTCTCGCTCGAAAAAGAGCATTACGCGCCTGACCTCCATCCGCCCCGATGTCGCAAACCTGGTTGATGCAATGGGCGACAACAAATCGGTGCCTGCAAAGACGGTGCCCATCGGCTCAACCATACTCATAAAGCCCGGTGAGCGCGTACCGCTCGATGCCGTGGTTCTGTTGGGCAGCTCGGATATGGATAACTCAGTCATTACTGGCGAAAGTGTGCCGGTGGCGGTAGCCCCGGGCAGCCCCGTGCTGTCGGGCACGGTAAACGGGGCGGGTCTGCTCACCTGTAAGACCACGAGCGATTTTAAAACCTCCACCGCAAGCCGCATTATTGAGCTTGTCGAAAGCTCACTTGCAAAAAAGGGCAAGACCGAGCGGCTGATTACCCGCTTTGCACGGTACTATACCCCCGCCGTCATCGTTCTTGCGGTTATCATTGCGGCAGTTCCCCCGCTCCTTCACCTTGGCGAGTTCTCCACATGGCTGTACCGCTCGCTGATCTTTTTGGTTGCCGCTTGTCCCTGCGCACTTGTTATTGCCGTACCGCTCGGATTCTTTGCGGGCATCGGCTCGGTATCCCGCCTTGGTGTGCTGGTCAAGGGCGGACGGTATCTGGAGGCGCTCTCGCGCTGTGACGCCGTGGTGTTTGACAAAACCGGAACACTGACAAGCGGCAGACTGCGGGTATCGCGCGTCGTGAGCGTTTCGGACACCAGCGAGGCAGAGATTGTCCGCCTCGCCGCCCTGTGCGAAAGCTTCTCAAACCACCCAGTCGCCAAGGCAGTGGTTGCACACTACGGCACGCCAGTTGCCGGCGGCAGTGTGCTTTTGTTCGAGGAACAGGCAGGCATGGGCATTCGCGCGCAGCACCTTGCGGGAGAGCTGTTGTGCGGCTCCGACCGCCTGATGCACGCACACGGCGTAGCCCTTGACGGCATACCCCCTGCCGCCGTGTATGTGGCGGAAAACGGCAGGCTGCTCGGTTACATCGAGATCTCCGACACCCTACGACCCGATGCGGCTGCGGCGGTAGCGGCACTGCGTGAAACGGGTGTTGGGCGGGTATCCATCCTAACCGGCGACAGCGAGCGCGCCGCTCAGCTTGTGGCAAAGGAAAGCGGCGCAGACGGCTACCACGCCTCCCTGATGCCTGCGGGCAAGGTGGACGCGTTGATGGAGGAAAAACGTCGCAGTAAAACGGTCGCCTTCGTGGGCGACGGCATCAACGACGCACCCGTGCTTGCTGCGGCCGACGTAGGCATTGCGATGGGGCTTGGCTCGGACGCTGCCATCGACGCGGCGGATGCTGTACTCGTCAGCGAGAACCTATCCTCCCTGCCCGCGGCTATCCGGCTTTCGCGCCGCGCAATGCGCGTAATCGTGTTTAATATCGTTTTTGCGCTTGCCGTAAAGGCTGCGGTGCTTGTCCTTGGCGTAATCGGGCTTGGTGCAATTTGGCTCGCTGTGTTTGCCGATGTGGGTGTTACGCTCATTGCAGTACTTAACACAACCCGCATACTGCGTATGTATAAGAGAGAGCAAACAACCCTTCTGCACCGCGACCGTACTGCCGCTTAACCAACATGCGAACCGTTTTGTAAAGCACCCCCGTAAAAGGACAGTTTGCGTCCTTTTTACGGGGGCGCTTTTTGTATGTTTATTCTCCCTCTGTGCTGAGCTTGAGATTACTGATATCCACGAGTGCCGCGTCGGAGTAGTAATGGGCGAGAATTTCGTCGTAGGTAGCACCCTGACGTGCCATATAGTCGGCACCGTACTGGCTAAGCCCCACGCCATGACCGTAACCGAGCGTAGTAAAGGTAAACTTGCCGTTTGCATACCCCACCGTAAAGTTAGCAGAGCGCAGGGTAAACATCTCGCGCGCGTCCTGCCCCGTCATGGTTACGTCACCCGCTACGAGCTCGGTGATGGTGCCCGACTCACTACGCTTTTTAATATCAAACCACTTTGTCTTGTCACTTGGCAGCTTGATATCGGGAAACTTCGCTACCAGCAACCCCTTGACCTCGTCGGCGGTGACGTCGGTCTCTACCTCAAAGTTTCGCGCAAGCATATCCCCTGCGCTTTCTACTGGAACAAGGTAGGGCACACCCGTGTGCCACACCGTTTCGGCGCTTTCGGTCAGCCCCGCAGACATCGAATGGTATGCTGCGATAATCGGCTCCTCCTGATACACCAGCACCTTACCCAGGACCTCGTCGCACGCGCCTGCAATACGGCTCCAGTAAACGTCAAAGTTGTCCCCAAACCATACGCGCGCAAGCTCCTCGGTCATATACCCCTTGTAGTTGGATGGATCCGCCTCAAAATCGGCATCCCCAGACGCGGCGTCGAGCTTTCTGCGCAGGGCATAGGTGTGCGCGGCGACCGCCTGTGCCTTTAACGCCTCTACGCTAAAGGAAGCGGGCATCTCGCTTGCGACTGCACCAATTACATAATCTCTGGCGGATACCGTCTCGACCTCTCCCGTAGACAGGTTTTTAATGCGGAAGTCGGTCAGGCTAACGGGCTCATTAACAACCACAGAGCTTGTATACTGCGCGAGCAGATCATCAAGCGCCTGCTCGGCATCCGCATTGGGGTTTGGGTTGTCTTGTGTCTGCTGTGCCTGAGAGGAGGACGCGGTCTCTTTGCTAGTATCAGACCCGCTTGCGGCGGTGTCAAACGGGTTAAGCAGCCCGACGTTTTCACCCCCTATCGCGAGCAATGGAATGAGCACCAGTGCAAGCAACAGCAAAAGTGCTAAGGCTATACTTTCCTTCAATCTTGTCCCTCTCCTTTCCTCTGGTTTTCACTACTCGTGTCGAAATGACGGAACTCACGGGGTTCGCTTCATTTTTTGTCGTTAATATATTGACAAGGCATTTCTCATCATGTAAAATGATGATACTGGGTTACTGCACTCTTGCCTTGAATTTATCAGCTTAAATCATCTTTTACAGGGATAATACGATGCACAACACTTCGTTCAACTGTTGCATCAACCGCTAGTTTAGCGCGGTAGCATAGTAAGTTTATGCAACTTTATTTAACTTAAGTTGCAATGTACCACAGCCCAGAATCATCACAATTCTTATGGGAGGGACGGAAAGTATGCACTACAACGAAAGCGCACTCAGCAACATCGGAGAAGAGCAGGCAAAAGCCATTAAAATCTTATGCGAGGAGTACACCAAGTATAACAAGATTGATCCTGCCCTTTACGACAAATTCAACGTCAAGCGCGGACTGCGCAATCAGGACGGTACCGGTGTTGTTGCAGGTATCACCCACATCTGTAACGTTCACGGCTATGTTTTGAGCGAAGGCGAGCGCGTACCGATTGACGGCGAACTAATCTACCGCGGAATCAACATTCGCGAGATTATTGACGGTTGCCACTGCGAAGACCGTTTTGGCTATGAAGAGACGGTGTGGTTGCTTTTGTTCGGCAGTCTGCCTACCGAAGACCAGCTTGCGTATTTTAAGCAGACGCTCTGCTTGTTCCGCGAGCTGCCTACCCGTTTTGCCAACGATGTTATTATCAATGCCCCTTCCGCAGATATTATGAATATGCTCTCGCGCGCCGTACTGGCTCTTTACAGCTTTGACGAACGCGCGGACGATACCTCTCTTGAAAATGTAATGCGTCAGTGCATTGAGCTGATTGCGCGTCTGCCCTCCATCATGGTAAACGCGTATCAGGTGAAGCGCCGTGCCTTTGATGGCGAAAGCATGGTACTGCACCCTTCAATTCCTGAGCATAGCTGTTCGGAAAACATTCTATCCACCATCCGCGCCGATCGCGAATTTACCGCTGAAGAAGCAAAGCTGCTCGACCTAATGCTGATTCTGCACGCCGAGCACGGCGGCGGAAACAACTCCTCGTTTGTGTGCCGTTCACTTACCTCGTCGGGTACCGATACATATTCTGCAATCTCGGGTGCCATCGGTTCATTAAAGGGTCCTAAGCACGGCGGCGCAAACGCCAAGGTAATGGAGATGCTTGAGTGCATTAAGGCGGGCGTGCGCAACTGGGAAAGCGAAGGCGAGGTCGCCGACTTTTTACGTAAAATTATTAACAAACAGGCGGGTGACGGCTCGGGACTTATCTACGGAATCGGTCACGCCATCTACTCAAAAAGCGACCCGCGTGCCATTATCTTAAAGGATAGAGCACACGGTCTTGCCACGGGCTCAGCGTACGAGCCGGAGTTCCGTCTGCTTGAGCTAATCGAGCGGCTTGCCCCCGATGTCTTTCACGAACACAAGGGCGACGGCAAGGTACTTAGCGCCAATGTAGACTTCTATTCGGGTCTTGTGTACAAGATGCTGAATATTCCGCCCGAGCTGTTTACCCCCATGTTTGCCGTCGCGCGTATGGGTGGCTGGAGCGCGCACCGCATTGAGGAGCTTACGACCTGTTCGCGAATTATTCGCCCTGCATACAAGGCAATTGAGCGCGATCGTAAGTATATACCCATTACCCAGCGCTAATTTTATACTGCATTCATGTTGTATTGACAGGAACCGCCCCTTTTGGGGCGGTTCTTCTGTTTGTATTTTCCACTGCGTTGTGCTATAATATCGCAATAATGCCACATAGATGGAGTGATTTTAATTGAAGCGAAAATCAATATGCGCGCTTGCGGTTGTAGCCGCCGCGGTATTCACGGCAATACGAGTATGGCAGTATCTGTGGATTATTAACGTAGCAACAGGCTTTTTTACCGATATTGACCTGTCGGTGTATCTGTTGTACGGTGGGCTGGCAATGTTCTTTGTTCTTGCCGCTTTTACAAGCTTTTTGGATAAAACCATCGCCAAGGCGCACACCTCCTTTTTGCGCAGCCGTTTAACCGGGGTGGCGTTGCTGCTTGCGGGCGGCACAAACCTGTTCGCCAGTGCTTTTATGCTTGCAGGCATCATGGATGGCAGCACCATTAAGCTGGTTACGGTATCCGAGGCACTGCTTGGTTTTGTCTCGGCACTTGTTCTTTTGTATTTTGGGGTGTTAACCGTTGGCAAGCGGGAGATACGCCATAAGTTCCTGCCGCTTGTACCCCTTGGTTGGGTTGTAATACGCCTACTGAACGATTTTAGGCGTACAAGCACCGTGCTTACCATTAGCGAGAACCTGCTTTCGCTGCTTTGCCTTGTTGCCTTATGCGTCTATTTTATGTATTTTGCGTTTGCCATTGCGGGGCTGTTTACCAAATCGGGTGCACGCTGGATGTTTTTAAGCTCGGTTGTGGGGGTTACCTTGCTGGTACCTGCTACACTGGGTATGCTAATTGCGGCGTATTCCAACGCCTTTTTTACGCTGGAGCCGATGTGGTACATTCAGCGCATTGCAACCCTTTCCCTTGCCCCCCTGATGCTATGCACCGCATACTTTACCGCGTTTGAAAAGAAAGAAGCCGCAAAACCCACCGCCCCCTCTCTTGAGGTCGTGGAGGGTGACACTGCGACAAGCTGAAAACGCTCTTTATCCTGCACAAAACCCGCCCGCAGCAATGCGGACGGGTTTTTGATTTGTATTTGGTCGGTGCCAATACCTTATTCGAGGTTTAAGCGCTTTGTTAAAATACGCTCACTGATGATGTAGTATGCTGTGCCCATAAGCAGGTTTAGCACGATTATGCCCGCAAGCAAACCCGTAAAAAACTCTCCGGGGGGTACTGCATTATCTACAAACGCTTGGGGCATGGCAAGATATAGTGCACCTACAAGCAGGCTTGAAATGATCTGCGAAACAGTGTTAAGCACAAGGAATGCGCCAAACGAGGCAACCAGCTTGTAACGCGAAAACAACTGCCCAATGGAGATGGATGCGTATAAAAACAGGATTCCCGTAAACAACGAGACCAAAATTGCCGCGACAAGCCACGCCGTCGTAGCCCCTAAGCTTAGGTTAATTTTCGAAAACTCAATGACAGCATCCGCAAATGCTTTACGTATTTCTACCATTGTGCCCGGCTGTGCAACCATAAGAAGCACTGAGCCGATTACAACAAGCGCACTAATCAGCTGCCACGCGGCGGCTATTAACAGTTTTGCGGTGATGTTCTGCCATGTTTTTACCGGCAGTGTGAACATCAAGTATCCTTCGTCGCCCAACAGATTTTTATAAAACCGCTGAATGATGATAAACAGTGTCAGAGCCAGCGTCGCAACGATTGCAAACGCATATGCGGCGCCAGAAAGTCCCGCCACAAACGCCATCCAGCCCTCCGAAACGTTTAATGAAATAAATATGCGGTTAATCAGCGCGAATACCACTACGGCCAGATAAAACGGAACAAAGATGCGCGCGGTTGCCTTCCATTCGTACTTAAGCAGTTTT
>JAEZDF010000021.1 GCA_023429685.1 Bacillota bacterium | reverse complement strand
TAGACAGTGTTCAATCACGATATCCTTATCGCCGCTTTCGCGAATCTGGCGGTTAAGCTGTTCAAAGTGCATATCGCCCGCTGTAATATTCATAGGGGTACCATGCCTCTCCGGCGCCTTCACTCACTGTTCTCCGCTGTTGTGCAGAAAAGCGGCGCCTTGTATTTTCTATCAGGTTACTTCGGTTAAAATAATCGGGATGCTACGCCTTGTTCGATAGCTTTTGCGCGCGCTCTTTATGGGAGAACGCCATAAGCTGGGGGCGTTCGCGAATCAGGTCAAAGTCGATGGTGTCGAGCGGGGTCTGCTCGCGAATCAACGCGGTGTAGATGCCCGCCCGCGCGATGTCGCCGATGAGGATGTAGCCCTTTAGGCGGTTATCAGCATACACCAGCTTTTTATAGGTTTTGCCATCCCTACCGCGCTTCACAAACTCCTCGCCCTGATAACAGCCGGCGGTGATGATGTGCAGCCCAAAGAACCCGATTGCGTTCATCGCAAGCGCCTTGTTGTACGGCTTTTCGGTTCCCGCCATATGAAGCCCCGCCGTCTCGCCCTGCATATAGGCGTTGGGTAGCAGCGCAAGTACCTTGCACGCGCCGTCAGCGATATCTAAGCTCTCGGAGCAGTCGCCCGCCGCGTATACGTCGGGGATGTCGGTGCGGCAGAACTCGTCGGTGGCAATGCCGCGCCCGACCGTGCCGCCCGCGTCCTTGACTAGCTCTACGTTGGGGCGTACGCCCACACACAGCACTACGATGTCAAACGCGATGGAATCGCCGCCGTTAAGCTCGGCGGTGGTTTCGGTAAACTCCTTTACGCTGTCGCCCAGAATAAACCGCACGCCCTTGCTCTCGATGTGTCTTTGCATGATGGCAGAGCCTTCCTCATCCAGTATGCTCGGCAGGATGCGGTTTGCAAGGTCGACCACCGTGATGGACGACACCTTTTTGGCAATGCCCTCTGCGCATTTAAGACCAATCAGACCCGCGCCCACAATCAGCACGCGGCTTTCGGGGGTGAGTGCGGCATCGAGTGCCTTTGCGCTATCGAGCGTCATAAACGTAAACGCGTTTTTGATCCTGTCCAGTCCCTGCATCGGGGGCACGAACGGCTTGGAGCCGGTGGCGACAAGCAGCTTATCGTACGGTACCGTCTTGCCGTCGTCGAGAATAACCTGCTTGTTGTCTTTGTCTATCTGAGTGGCGGTCACACCGAGCAGCGCGGTGCAGCCGTTTCTGGTGTAAAAGTCGTCGGGGCGGTACTTCATGCGGTCTTCATCCGTCTTGCCGTAGATGAGGTACGAGATGAGCGGACGCGAATAGGTGTGGTGCGGCTCGTTTGAGAGGATGGTAATCGAGCCTGCTTTATCCACCTGACGGATGCCCTCCACACAGCCTATCGCGGCGGCTGAGTTGCCGATAATCACATAATTCATTGCAGCCTAGCTCCTTTCCTCAAACACGATTGCGTTGCAAAACAACGCGGCGTCAGCAAAGTTTAGTATAAAACTCATCAGCTTCTCTCCTCGAATACAATCGCGTTGTTTGGGCAACCCTGTACGCAGGCGGGCTGACCGCTTGCGTTTTTGGTGCACAGCTCGCACTTTTGCACAGCACCCGTATCCGACGGCATGACCGCGCCGTACGGGCAGGACAGGATGCAGGTGTAGCAGCCCACGCAGCGGTTGGAATCGATGGCAATCACGCCGTTTTCCACCGTCAGTGCACCGGTGATGCAGCCCTTGACGCACAGCGGTTCCTCGCAGTGGCGGCAGGACACGGCAAACGAGATGCCGCCGCGCTCCTCAATCTGAATGCGCGGGTTGATGGTAATGTCCTTGAGCGCCTTGACCATGTCCTGCTCGGTCTGGTTTGCGTAGGCGCAGTAGTATTCGCAAAGGTGGCAGCCTAAGCACCACTTTTCGTTTACATAGATTCGCTTCATTGTTGTTCCTTCCCTTTCTTGGCTGGTTGGGGGAATGGCGGCACATGGCCGTAGGGTGGGTTGTAGCGCCGAAAACCGAAGGTTTTCATAATGCCAAGCTTTAGCTTGGCGATGCGATTTGTAGGGAACGGTCCCCGACCGTTCCGTTTGTCACCGCATTGATTCACGTTTGTAGGGGACGGCGTCCCTGACGTCCCGTGGAATTGATTTTGGTGGAACATTGCGGGCGATTGCTAATCGCCCCTACGACTAACTTGATATCATGCCGAGGAGAACAGAGAACCGAAGGTTCTCCTAATGCGAACCGAAGGTTCGCGATGCGATGCTATTCTCCGGCGTGCTTAATGCCTAAAATCTCAAGCTCCTTGGCGTTTAGTCCGACGCCGCGTAGCATCAGTCGGTTGCCTCTTAATGATTCAAGCGAGTTAATGCCCATGCCGCCCATCATCTCTTTAATCTCGTGGTCCCACGCGGAGATGAGGTTAACAAGGCGTTTGTAGCCAAGATCGGGGTTTAAGCGGCGCACCAGCTCGGGGCGCTGGGTGGCAATACCCCAGTTGCATTTGCCCGTCTGGCAGCTGCGGCACAGGTGGCAGCCTAAGGCAAGCAGTGCGCCGGTTGCGACGTACACCGCGTCCGCACCGAGTGCCACCGCCTTCACGATGTCGGCGCTTGAGCGGATAGAGCCGCCCACCACCACCGAGATATCGTCGCGGATGCCCTCCTGCCGCAGGCGCTCGTCCACGCTGGCAAGCGCAAGCTCGATGGGGATACCCACGTTGTCGCGGATGCGGGTGGGGGCTGCGCCCGTGCCGCCGCGGAAGCCGTCGATGACGAGGATATCCGCGCCGCTTCGGGCAATGCCGCTTGCGATGGCGGCGACGTTGTGCACCGCGGCAATCTTTACAATAACCGGCTTTTTGTGCGCGGTTGCTTCTTTTAACGAGTAAACCAGCTGACGCAGGTCCTCAATCGAGTAGATGTCGTGATGGGGCGCGGGGCTTATCGCGTCCGAGCCCTCGGGGATCATACGGGTCTGCGAGATATCGCCCACAATCTTTGTACCGGGCAGATGTCCGCCGATGCCGGGCTTTGCGCCCTGCCCCATCTTAATCTCGATGGCGGCACCCGCCTCTAGGTAATCCTTATACACACCAAAGCGTCCCGATGCTACCTGTACGATGGTGTTTGCACCGTAGCGGTAGAAGTCCTTGTGCAGTCCGCCCTCGCCGGTGTTGTACATAATGCCAAGCTCTTCGGCGGCCCTTGCAAGGCTTTCGTGGGCGTTGTAGCTAATAGAGCCGTAGCTCATCGCCGAGAACATCACAGGTGTCGCAAGCTCAAGCTGCGGGGTGAGGTTGTTTACGATGTTGCCGTTTTCGTCGCGGGCTATCTTGCCCGGCTTTTTGCCAAGGTACACCCGCGTTTCCATCGGCTCGCGCAGCGGGTCGATAGAGGGGTTTGTGACCTGCGAGGCGTTGATGAGCATCTTATCCCAGTACACGGGGTAGTCCTTGGGTGTGCCCATGGACGAAAGCAGCACGCCGCCAGTCTCTGCCTGACGGTACAGCTCGGCGATGGTTTGGTTGGACCAGTTTGCGTTCTCTTTAAAGGTGTTGTCGGTCTTTACTATCTTAAGCGCGCGGGTGGGGCACAGCGATACGCAGCGGTGACAGTTGACGCACAGCATCTCGTCTGCCTTCATGCGGTGGGTTTCCTCATCGTAGCTGTGTACCTCGTTTGCGCACTGGCGTTCACACACGCGGCAGGTGATGCAGCGGTCAAGATTGCGTATTACCTCGTATTCGGGGTTGTTATAATTAACAGCCATCAGCGCACACCTCCATCCAGTGTTACGATTACGGGCTGACCGCCCTTGGGCGCCCATACCCTGCTTACATTCGGTTCAATGGCGCGGATCGCGCATTCCTCGCTTGCCATGTACACGGTGTCGCCCGCCTCGCCCACGACCATGGAACGCAGCTTTAAGCGGTCGTTGAGTGCCATCAGTCCGCCCTCAAACCCGAGCAGAATCGAAAACGGTCCTGTGATGAGCAGGCTCGAAAACGCGTTGCGCAGGTAGGTAAGGCGTGCCTTTTCCTCGGTGGGCATGCGGTCAATCTCGCTCCAAAACGGGGCGGCGACGACGCTTGCGGCTTCCTCAAGGGTAAGCCCCAGCTTGCGCACAAGGTAGTCGAAGATGTAGGTAATCGCCTCGGTGTCGGTGAGCAGGTCGCACTTGTAGCCGTACATCTCTATGGTGCGGCGGTTTGCGTCGTAGGACGAAATCTCGCCGTTGTGGACGATGGTGAAGTCCAGCAGGGCAAACGGGTGCGCGCCGCCCCACCAGCCCGGGGTGTTTGTGGGGTAACGGCCGTGCGCCGTCCACGAATACGCCTCGTACTGCTCTAGGCAGTAAAACTCGCCCACGTCCTCGGGGAAGCCGACCGCCTTGAACACGCCCATGTCCTTGCCGCTCGAGAATACAAACGCGCCTTCTATCACCGTATTAATATGTATGACAACGCGGGCGGTGTATTCCTTTTCGTCCAGCTGGCTTGCCGCAAGCGCAAGGGGCTTGGGCGATAAAAAGTAGCGCATGATATCCGGCTTTGCGGTGATGTTCGGGTGCTTGCGCGTGGGGATCTCCTCCGCCTGCGCAACCTCAAAGTGCGCCAGCATATACTGCTCGCACTCCTCCTTGGCTTTGGGGGTTTGGTAAAATAGGTGGAACGCATACAGCTCCTTATACTGCGGGTAGATGCCGTATGCCGCAAAACCGCCGCCCAGTCCGTTGGAACGGTCGTGCATCGTCGCTATGGAGCGAATGATGTCGCTGCCGTTACGACGCTTGCCGCTTTTTGATATCATCCCCGAGATCGCGCACCCCGACGGGATGCGAACCTCTCCTTCGAGTGGTAGTCTTTGCATCTAGTACTCTCTCTTTTCTCCAACATACATTAGTAAGCGCTTTCCCTGCTGCCGGTGCATCGCCATCATCCCGTTGGCGGATGATTGGGGTCTGTGCAATGCAATTATCCCTGTATGCTCTATACCAATAGGGGAAGATGGAAAAAAACAAAAAGGTGGTCGCAAATAGGCACAGGAAAATCCTGCACCTATATGCGAACACCTTTGTTCGTTGACTTTATTATACTGATACAAGAAGAAATGTCAACCGTTTTTGAAAGAAAAATATTTGGCTGCTGCATATATTATATAGTTACCTTAAAACAAGCCAACATCTGTGTAGCTTGTTGTATATAATATGCAGGATGAAAATGAATGTCCTGCAAACCATGCAAAAACTTTTTTTAAAAAACCTGTTGACAAATATTTGACACTGGTATATACTAATCGTATCAAGCAGCGAAGGCGCTGTGGGTTTAACCCGCAGTGCCTTTTTTGTTGTTTTTTCGTTCAGGGATAGAACCGATAAAACAAAAGTTCAGATTATTGTGAATGTGAGGGATTATCGTATGAGCAAGGTACCGGAACTGTTTGGCAGCATGGTGTTTGGCGACAAGGTAATGCGGGAAAGGCTCCCAAAAGACACGTATAAGGCGTTGCTCTCTGCTATTAAAAAGGATGAGCCACTGGATTTATGTGTGGCAAACGTAGTCGCAACCGCAATGAAGGACTGGGCGTTGGAAAAGGGCGTCACCCACTTTACCCACTGGTTCCAGCCCATGACCGGCATCACCGCTGAAAAGCACGACAGCTTTATCTCCCCCGCCGGCGACGGCAAGGTCATTATGGAGTTCTCCGGCAAAGAGCTGATTAAGGGCGAGCCGGATGCCTCTAGCTTCCCCTCCGGCGGACTGCGCGCCACCTTTGAGGCACGCGGCTACACCGCATGGGACCCCACCTCCTACGCGTTTATCAAGGACGGCACCTTGTGTATTCCCACCGCGTTCTGCTCTTACGGCGGAGAGGCGCTGGATAAGAAAACCCCGCTGCTTCGCTCGATGGAGGCCATTAACAAGCAGGCGCTGCGCGTACTGAAGTTATTTGGACGCACCGAGGTAAGCCACGTAAACACCACCGTAGGACCCGAGCAGGAGTACTTCCTGATTGACCAAGGGATGTACGAGAAGCGCAAGGATTTAATCTACACCGGCAGAACCCTGTTTGGTGCAAAGCCGCCCAAGGGTCAGGAGCTCGAAGATCATTACTTCGGCGCCATTCGTCCCCGTGTTGCGGCGTTTATGAAGGAGCTTGACGAGGAGCTTTGGAAGCTGGGCGTGCTTGCAAAAACAAAGCACAACGAGGTTGCCCCCGCACAGCATGAGCTGGCACCCATCTTCACAAACACCAACCTCGCCACCGACCACAACCAGCTGACCATGGAAATGATGAAGAAGGTTGCCCTTCGCCACGGTCTGGTTTGTCTGTTGCACGAGAAGCCCTTTGCCGGCGTAAACGGCTCGGGCAAGCACAACAACTGGTCTATCTCCACCGATACCGGCATAAATTTGCTTGAGCCGGGCGATTCGCCCAAGGACAACGCGCAGTTTATCCTGTTCCTCACCGCGGTGCTCAAGGCGGTTGACGAGTATCAGGAGCTGCTGAGACTGGCGGTCGCGAGCGCCGGAAACGATCATCGTTTGGGCGCAAACGAAGCACCCCCCGCCATCATCTCCGCGTTTGTGGGCACCGAGCTTTCCGCCATTCTCGACGCAATCGTGGACGGCACCGCCTACGACCAAAAGGCACAGGAGCAGATGCGCATCGGCGTAAGCGTGTTGCCCAGTATTCCGAAGGACAACACCGACCGCAACCGCACGTCGCCCTTTGCGTTTACCGGCAACAAGTTCGAGTTCCGCTCTTTGGGCTCGGCGCTGTCTATCTCGGGACCCAATGTGGTGCTGAACACCGTGGTTGCCGAGGCACTCAAGCAGTTTGCCGATGTACTTGAAAAGGCGTCTGATTTTAACGCCGCGTTAAACACGCTAGTCAAGGATACCCTGAAAAAGCACAGACGCATCATCTTCAACGGCAACAACTACTCTGAGGAATGGGTTGTGGAAGCCGAGAAGAGAGGGCTTTATAACCTGAAGACCACACCCGAGGCAATGCCCTACTTTATTACCGAAAAGAGCGTTAAGCTGTTTACCTCGCACGGCGTATTCACCGAGGCCGAGATGCACTCCCGCTGCGAGATTAACCTAGAGGCGTACTGCAAGACCATCAACATCGAGGCGCTTGCTACACTCGATATCGCCAAGAAGGATATCCTGCCCGCGGTAATCAGCTATATCGACGAGATCAGCACCGCCGCCGTTGCCAAGAAGGGGCTTAGCTCCGCTATTAGCTGCGAGATGGAAGAGAAGCTGGTAACCAAGCTTTCGGGTCTTGCAAGCAGTCTGTACAACAAGATCGAGGCGCTCGACGCCGTGCTGCTTGAGATGAAGAACCACGAGGAGACCGTCTTTGAGCTGTCAGGCTATTGCAAGAGCGAGGTCATTACCGCAATGAGCGAGCTGCGCGCGGTTGCCGACGAGCTCGAGAGCATTACCGCCAAGAAGTACTGGCCGTTCCCGACTTACGGCGACCTGTTGTTTTACGCATAATCAATAAGCATTCCGTATCATAAAGGCTTTGCAGCAGGGGACATGGTGCCCTCCCCCCAAAGGGGGGATCCCCCCAAGAGGGAGGACACCATGGCTGCACAGTCAAAACACAAATACCTATGATAACGGGAGAAATACTAGGCAATGCAAACGGGCGGTTTTGTTTAAGGAATGGGCCGTCTTTGCTGCAAGGTTTTTGGCACAAGCTTTTAGCGTCCTTCGGGGGATAAGAAGGCGTTAAAATATTCCCGGCAGACTTCGCTTTTTAAGCGGCAGAGCCGGAAGAATGAATGTATATGAGGAGGAGTAATTTTATGACTGGGGTATTCTCATCCGTCGATACCATATGGGTATTGCTCGGCGCTGTGCTGGTATTCTTTATGCAGGCAGGCTTTGCGATGGTGGAGACCGGCTTTACCAGAGCCAAGAACGCAGGAAACATCGTAATGAAGAACCTGATGGATTTCTGCATCGGTACGCCAATCTTTTGGATTTTGGGTTTCGGAATCATGTTTGGTTCCGGCAACGGCTTCTTTGGCTGGATTGACCTGTTTTCTCGTCAAGATTACGCGTCGATAAACGGCTATAGCTTCCCAACATGGGCGTTTTTAATCTTCCAGACCGTGTTCTGCGCGACGGCGGCGACGATTGTATCGGGTGCCATGGCGGAACGCACCAAATTCTTTTCGTACTGCGTCTATAGCTTTGCAATCAGCGCAATTGTTTACCCGATTTCCGGTCACTGGATCTGGGGCGGCGGTTGGCTGGCAGAGCTTGGGTTCGTTGATTTTGCGGGTTCCACCGCGGTACACATGGTGGGCGGCGTGGCATCGCTTGTAGGCGCGAAGATGCTTGGTCCGCGTATCGGCAAGTATGGCAAGGATGGCAAGCCCAAGGCAATCCCCGGGCATAGCCTGACACTCGGCGCACTGGGCGTATTCATCCTGTGGTTCTGCTGGTTCGGCTTTAACGGTGCTTCTACCGTAAATGCGACCGGCGACGAAACCCTTACCCTGATGAGCAAGATCTTTGTTAACACCAACCTCGCTGCGGCGGTTGCTGCATGCGCTACGATGATATTTACCTGGATTCGCTACAAGAAGCCCGACATTTCGATGACCCTGAACGGCGCACTCGCCGGACTGGTTGCCATTACGGCAGGCTGTGCGGCGGTATCCCCCGCCGGTGCCGCTATCATCGGCGTTATCGCAGGCATCGTGATTGTATTGGCGATAGAGTTCTTTGACAAGGTTGCAAAGATCGACGACCCGGTTGGTGCTATCAGCGTACATGGTGTATGCGGTGCACTGGGAACCCTTTTGGTAGGATTGTTCGCTGTTGATGGCGGCGTGTTCTACGGCGGCGGCTTTAAGTTGCTGGGCATTCAGGCACTGGGCGTTGGGTCTGTAGCCCTTTGGGTACTTGTTACCATGAGCATCATCTTCTTTATCATTAAAAAGACGGTCGGTCTGCGTGTCTCCAAGCAGGAGGAGATCGAGGGTCTTGACATCCACGAGCATGGTCTTGTCAGCGCATATGCCGACTTTGTACCCTCCGTTGCGGGTGAGGCGTTTGAGGTTACCGAGATTACCCCCGCAGCCTCTGTGGATCAGGCAGTTCCCGTTCGGGTTGTTAAGGGCACCGCTCATGAGGGCGTAAAGATGACAAACGTTGTTATCCTAATGAACCAGAGCAAGTTCGAGTCGCTCAAGAGCGCGCTCAACGCCATTGGCGTTACCGGCATTACCGTAACACAGGTTCTGGGCTGCGGCATTCAGAAGGGTGCGTCGGAATACTACAGAGGCGTGCCGGTAGACATGCAGCTTCTGCCGAAGATTAAGGTAGAGGTTGTGGTATCCAAGGTGCCGGTGGCAACAGTGGTAGAGACCGCCAAGAAGGTGCTTTACACCGGACACATCGGAGACGGAAAGATATTCGTGTACGATGTGGAGAACGTCATAAAGGTTCGTACCGGCGAAGAGGGCTACGACGCCCTGCAGGACGAATAGACGTCACACTAATTTGCTTACTTCTTTTTATCCCTGTTTACTATAAAATGATGCGCAAGAGCGGCTGCTGTGATGGGCGGCCGCTTTTGCGTTGTATTTGGGTTGAGCTGTTGACAATGAGCGGGCAAATGTCTTTACATCGCTATTAACAACGGGCAAGGTCAAGGTAAATACTAGTATAAATCATCGGATAAGTACCCTGTGATGCGTCATTCGCATAATTTAATAAATTAATATGGTAAATATAAAAGCTATCTGCTATAATAAATTGATGTCATTGCATCAATGGTTATTTGTGTGCAAAAATATCAATAATGTATTCAGTTGAAAACAACCAGTCAGTTCCCGGCCGATTGAAGCGGTCGCAGCGCGGCGTTGGGGGCGGCGTTTTTTTCAGCCCAGTTTTACGGACAACCGCGTTCGGAACAAAACAGCACAGTACACCCGGGCGGCGGCGAATTTTGATTTGCGGTTGTGCCAAGGTCTGTGCCTTTTTACGTTGTTGCGCAGACGGTTGGCGCAGTATGCAGCCGGCTGTGCAAAGTTTTGCGCTTACGCTCTGTGAGCATTTTAATATATACTGCATATTTATTTTGGGAGGTAGAAGTATAGTGAGCAAAAAGTTTGTTTATCTTTTTTCAGAGGGCAACGGTACGATGCGTGAGCTGCTGGGCGGCAAGGGCGCAAACCTTGCGGAAATGACCAATTTGGGTCTTCCCGTTCCCCAGGGCTTTACCGTAACCACCGAGGCATGTACCCAGTATTACACCGACGGTGAGAAAATCAACGACGACATTCAGGCAGAAATCCTGAAGAACATTGCCGAGCTTGAGAAGATTGCCGGCAAAAAGTTTGGCGACCCCACCAACCCGCTGCTTGTTTCGGTACGCTCGGGTTCGCGTGCATCCATGCCCGGCATGATGGATACCATCCTCAACCTCGGTCTGAACGACGAGGTGGTTGAGGGCTTTGCAAAGCTGACGGGCAACCCTCGTTTTGCATACGATTCCTACCGTCGCTTCATCCAGATGTACTCGGATGTTGTTATGGAGGTTGGCAAGAAGTACTTCGAGGAGCTTATCGATGAGCTCAAGGAGAAGAAGGGCATTACCCTTGACACCGAGATGACCACCGAGGACCTGAAGGAGCTTGTTCGCCAGTTCAAGGCGGAGTTCAAGCGCGCTAAGGGCATCGATTTCCCCGCAGACCCTGTAGAGCAACTGATGGGCGCCGTCAAGGCGGTGTTCCGTTCTTGGGATAACCCCCGCGCCATCTACTACCGCCGTATGAACGACATCCCCTCCTCTTGGGGTACTGCCGTTAACGTACAGGCAATGGTATTCGGCAACATGGGCGACACTTCGGGTACCGGCGTTGCGTTTACCCGTAACCCCTCTACCGGCGAGAAGAAGCTGTATGGCGAATTCTTGATGAACGCGCAGGGCGAGGACGTTGTTGCAGGCGTTCGCACCCCCCAGAGCATCGACCAGCTTGCACAGGTTATGCCCGATGCGTACAACCAGTTTGTAAAGATCTGTGGTATTCTTGAAAACCACTATCGCGATATGCAGGATATGGAGTTCACCATTGAGGACAAGACGCTGTATATGCTACAGACCCGTAACGGAAAGCGTACCGCAGCGGCTGCCCTTAAGATTGCGTGCGACCTTGTTGATGAGGGTATGATCTCGAGCAAGGAAGCCGTTATGATGGTAGACCCCAAGCAGCTTGACGCTTTGCTGCACCCGCAGTTTGACACCACCGCGCTGAAGAATGCAAAGCCCATCGGCTCTGCGCTTCCCGCCTCCCCCGGCGCTGCATGCGGACGTGTTGTATTCACCGCCGATGATGCCACCGCATGGGCACAAAAGGGCGAAAAGGTCATCCTCTGCCGTCTTGAGACCTCCCCCGAAGACATCGAGGGCATGCACTACTCTCAGGGTATTCTGACCGTTCGCGGCGGAATGACCTCCCACGCAGCGGTTGTTGCGCGCGGCATGGGTACCTGCTGTGTATCGGGCTGCGGCGAGATTAAGATGGACGAGGCAAACAAGCAGTTTTCCCTTGGCGGCATGACCATCAAGGAGGGCGATTACATCTCCCTTGACGGCTCTACCGGCAAGATTTACGGCGAAGCCATCCCCACCGTTGCGGCTGGGATTTCGGGCACCTTTGGTCGCCTAATGGCATGGGCGGACGAATACCGTCAGCTCAAGATTCGCACCAACGCAGACACCCCCGCAGACGCAAAGAAGGCTGCCGAGTTCGGCGCCGAGGGCATTGGTCTGTGCCGTACCGAGCACATGTTCTTTGAGGGCGAGCGCATCGCCGCTATGCGTGAGATGATCGTCTCCGAGACCGAAGAGCAGCGTCGTACCGCACTTGCAAAGCTTCTGCCGATGCAGCGTGGCGACTTCGCCGCATTATACGAGGCACTGGGCGGACACCCCGTAACCATCCGCTTCCTCGACCCGCCGCTTCATGAGTTCCTGCCCACCGATGCAGAGGATATTGCCGGTCTTGCAAAGGAGATGGGTAAAACCGTACAGGAGATTAAGGATGTTATCTCCTCGCTGCATGAGTTTAACCCGATGATGGGTCACCGCGGCTGCCGTCTGGCGGTTTCGTACCCTGAGATTGCCGAGATGCAGACCACAGCAGTCATCGAGGCTGCCATCAACGTGAAGAAGAACCATGCCGATTGGGATATCGTTCCCGAGATCATGATTCCGCTCGTTGGCGAAGTTAAGGAGCTGCAGTACGTTAAGAACATCGTGACCAAGACCGCCGATGCCATCATCGCCAAGAGCGGTGTTGCACTCGAGTACAAGGTTGGCACCATGATCGAGATCCCCCGTGCATGTCTGACCGCCGACGAGATCGCAAAGGAAGCCGAGTTCTTTAGCTTTGGCACCAACGACCTCACCCAGATGACCTTCGGCTTCAGCCGTGACGATGCAGGTAACTTCCTGGATGCGTACTACGACAAGAAGATCTACGAGAACGACCCCTTTGCAAAGCTTGACCAGACAGGCGTTGGCAAGCTCGTAAAGATGGCGGTAGACCTTGGCAAGCAGACCCGCCCCGATATGAAGCTGGGCATCTGCGGTGAGCACGGCGGAGACCCCTCCACCATCACCTTCTGCCACAACATCGGTCTGACCTACGTTTCCTGCTCGCCGTTCCGCGTGCCGATTGCGCGCCTTGCAGCGGCTCAGGCAGCGATTAAGAAACCCCGCTAGTTTAGCATCGTTTCACTTAATAAAACCCGCGGCATCATGCGTAAAAGCGCCGATGCCGCGGGTTTTTTTGCGCTATTGTATCGCGACGGTTGATTGAGTTAACCCAAAACAATCATAAATCGCTTGCCTTTGCTTACGGGTGTGCCGCATACCAATAGAAGCAGGCTAAGGTTAACGCAATACCTCGTTACCGCGATGCGAGGGCGGTATTTTTGCAGTAGGGGTTCTTGTTTGCGGCGGCAGTTTTAAAAATCTGGATTGTTGTTTTAATAATAAGCGGTATTTGCATAAGCGGATTTACAGCCCGTCCGCGACCTTTATAATGAAAGAGAACGCAACTGGATATTTAATAAAGAAAGAGGGTTATACAAAATGGCGACCATGCAGCTAAGCTTTTTTAGCAGAAAGCTCGAACGTCTGGTACCCGTGACCGCGATTGTGCCGATTGAGGGCAAGGCGGAAAACGGCAAAAAGCCAGAGCCCCTAGCCTCCATCTATCTGTTACACGGCTACAGCGGCATCTGCACCGATTGGGTGCTGGGCAGTCGCATTCAAGAGCTTGCGCTCAAGTACAACGTGGCGATATTCTGCCCGTCGGGCGAAAACTCGTTCTACCTCGACGATGAGGTGGGCGGCAAATACTACGCCGCCTATGTGGGCGAGGAGCTGGTTAACTTTACCCGTTCGCTGTTCCCGCTGTCCGACAAGCAGAAAGACACCGTGATTGCGGGCTTTTCGATGGGCGGCTACGGCGCGCTGCGCAACGGACTGGTGTTTGACGAGACGTTCGGCGCGATTTTGGCGCTTTCTAGCGCGATGATTACCGACCGCCTTGCGCAGATGAAGCCGGGCGAGATCGACGCACGCGGCAAGAGCGCGGAGTTCTACGAGCGTCTGTTCGGCAAGCTATCCGACCTGCCGGGCGGCGATAAGGACATCAACGCGCTGATAGACCGCTATGTGAAAAAGAACGGCGCACTGCCCGATATGTACCTTGCGTGCGGCACCGAGGATATGGGCATTGACGCCTGCCGAGACCTTGGCGTAAGAATGAAGGCACAGCCCGGCAACACCCTGTACGAGGAGTGGCCCGGCGTACACAACTGGGCGTTTTGGGATGTCGCCATCGAGCGGGCACTGGAGTGGTGGAGCAAGGGTCGCGGATAATTGGGCGGGATTCAAAGACCCCAGGATGAACACCGTTTTCGTCCGTGGGGTCTTTGAGTGTTGTACATAGTACTCCAACCGACCCCATTGCAGGAGGAAAGAGTATCCATAAGTTAACATATTGTTTAGAAGTAATTCCTTTGTTGGTGGTATAATAATTGCAGAGTGTTAATTATATCACTAGCATGTGCAGGGCAATTTGCGGGAGCGGGTCACTTGCGCCTTTATACGCAAGTACATAACGCTTACATTTTTATGAAATACTTAATAAACTCAAAATGAGCTCATTTTGAAACGCACGGCTTCCGTGTGGCGCCCGTAATCACGGGGAGTTTATTGGCTATTTTTTAATTAGGGGTGTATGCTATGAAAACCGAGGCAATACTTTTCGTTCTCGCCGCAACAGTCACTTTTTTGCTGGCATTGAGAGAATTATTCAAGCTGCTTAAATATCGAGGTAAAACGCAAGAAACGCAAGCAAGAATCATACACTTGAATACCGCAGCAGCGCCTGAAATGAAGGTGTATAATTCAAAATGGGCTGTGGTATCGTACTATGTAAACGGCAAACAATACGTATCCGAGGACAGGGTCAATGTTCCGATGAAATCTGAAATAGGGGATCAGATCACCGTGAATTATATTAATGACCGACCGGAATCGCTTTTTACCGGTTCAAAGCAAAAGTTGTCATGGTTTATCATTGCCGCTATCGCATGTACCGTTATCGCTGTGCTGCTCAGCGTTTACTGAAGGTTTCACATCTGGGCGTTTTGGGATGTCGCCATCGAGCGGGCACTGGAGTGGTGGAGCAAGGGTCGCGGATAGAGCGGCGTTTTGCTTCTCTAGAAATAGACGAAAAAAAGCATGCCATGGGGTGACCCTTGGCATGCTTTTTTGGCTTTATGTTTGCGGTAGGACTGATTTTACATACGCAATGAGCGGCTCGGCGTTTATAACCTCGGCGTAGTGATTATCAAAGCAGGTGCCTTTGCCTTGTGTAAAGCCGTCTGGGTTTAGGGTTAGATGTAGCCCGATAAAAGGCTGTTTTCCCGACACGTCTGTTATTAGAATATACACGTACTCGTCGTCATGAAACCGCAGGTGCTCATACCCGTTAAAGAACTGTCTTTTGTAGGACAGGTCGGCAAGCAATGATTTTAGTTTACTATTTTGTTCGAAATCAGGATTTATTGTCGTATCCTTTGCGGTGTGGATGATTGTGATGGTTACATTCTCATCAAGGTTATATTGCGCGGGGGTGAAATACCATAGTGAAACGAACAGGATGACAAGGCACAAAAGCGCAGGCAGAATGGTTTTGGTTCTGCCTGATTTTTTTATGATTGCGGTTAGCGTGAGAGCTAAGGCGATTAGCCCTAGGACGAGAAGAAGCAGGATAATGTGTTGCATGGGGGTCTCCTTAGGGTGTAACAGGACTATTAGTTGGCATAGCATACCTTAGCTGGCTTACAGAAGGTTGTCGGTACTAATACCTTATTCAAAAAACAAACACTTTTCTTTCAAAGATATTGCCAGATTCAAAGCTTGGAATAGACACAAAATATGTTTAAGATTGTAAACCGGAGAACAACTTAATTAATTCGGTAATTAATGGTGCAATAGCAACAGCTCCAGAGCAAAGATTTTTCAATGCGAGCAGAATTCCTTTTTTTGGCTTTTTTAGTTCTTTCAAGTCATCTTCAATTTGCTTAACTATTTCAAGAATATCATCTTTATTATCAAGACCTTCTTTTTCTATGACACTTTTTATTGTAGTGATAAGTTCGATGGCACCTTTTTGTGTTTCGTTACTAATATTATTTTGTGTTGTAATATTACCATGAACATCGCTATTTACAACAATAGTGGAGTAGTTTGCATTAATATTTCCAGTTAAGGAAGAATTACTATTAGCTTCCTCTCTTATAGCTTTATTGTAGCAAGTTCTCAAATACTCCCCTATGTAATCTATGAGCGGGTCAATAATATGTTCTATAAATTTATGCATTTCATCATCTATTGTAGAATTTGCGCTTGTATACCAATACTCATTATATAAACGAGTAAAATTACCCTCATAATTTTCTAATGAGTATTTCAGCAACTGATATTCAAAAGAAATCTCTTCACAAGCATCAGCGCTTATTTCAAAAGGTGATAACCATTCTCGTGACTCAATTATTGAAGCTATATCATACTCCTTTGTGTTATTTTTGGTAATAAACTCCATAATCAATGATTTGGATTCAATAGTATTCATGAAGCGTTTTAAATTAGCATCGCACTGAGAGTAATCAGTTCTACTTAATCTTCGAGCTACATTTCTAAACTCAGAAGAAATATCTTGAATCTCACAACTTGTATAGTTCATTTAACGATCCTCCCGCAATAAGGGCAATAAAATCCTGCTGTTATATCTGTTGACATAAGACCAACTTTCTTTTTACAGCAGGTTACTTCTATCAACTGCATATCAAAATCTTTGTTTTTCAATTTGATGTCTGTATCGACTTTTTGAATTGATGCGGTTTTAATCTTAATGTGTTTTGAGTTAAGCTTTTTAAGAGCACTGGAAACCATTTGATCGGCTTCAGCTATCGCGATCTTACGAACTTTTTCTATAACTTCTTCTGGATAAAATGTAGTTAACAATTCAGAAATACCACATACAGGGCAGCAAATTTCTCCGTTTAATTCATCATTCAAATATGTACAATCCATTTTAAATCTGCTTTTACATCTATCGCATTGTAAAGTAATTAAACCGTTTTCATCACATTGCAATGTAACCCGTCCGAAAGTACTCATACTATTTTCATCCCAACTTTTTTAGAATTCCACAATCGCTATTAACCCCCACCAACCGCCTAAAAGCCCCAAACTTCCACTTAACCATCACCTAACAATTCGACTAAATTCATTATATGCTTCCACAATTTACATGTCAATGGTCGAAAACAAATATGTCCCGCGAACTAGGTCATAAGCCGAATATTCTGCGGAACGCGCCTCGTTCGAATCCTACTCCTGCCAAAAGACCAATAAAAAAACCCATCCCAATGGATGAGTTTTCTTATTGGTGGGAGGAGATGGATTCGAACCATCGAAGCGAGACGCAACAGATTTACAGTCTGCCCCCTTTGGCCACTCGGGAACCCTCCCATATGAAGTTGTTTTGGTTCAAGCCGTTAAGCTCATGATTGGAGCTGGTGGACGGATTCGAACCCCCGACCTGCTGATTACAAATCAGCTGCTCTACCGGCTGAGCTACACCAGCATTTCGTCAACGCAGTCAATTCTATCATACCCAGCAAGGTTTGTCAACCA
>JAEZDF010000090.1 GCA_023429685.1 Bacillota bacterium | reverse complement strand
ATTCGCGCAAACTTTCACGCGCTCTCGGTTCCCTGCGATTCTTCCATCGGGGACGAAAACGAGCTTGCTCAGATGAGATTTGACGCGTGCGACGAGATTATAGAGGAGGCGTACGCCGCGGGCGATGAGGCGTTCTTTGAGCTGGTCGAGCTTGTAAGCGGCTCGCGGGACGACCGGGCCCTTGCCCAAACAATCGACCGACTGTACGGGTTTGTGCGTTCCCACCCGTTCCCCGAGCAGTGGTTAAGCGAAACCCTTGCCCAGTACGACCCCGAGCGCGCCGTACATAAAACGGCATGGGGCGCACAGATTTTATCTTACGCTGCGCAGGCGCTTAACCATGCCGCACGTTCACTTACGTGGGCGGTCGGTACGATTATGGAGGACGAAAGGCTTACTAAAGCGTACCTTGTGGCGTTTTCCGAGGACAAAAGCAGTGCCGAAACCTTGTTAAGCCTTGCCGAGAGCGGAGATTGGGATGGTCTGTACACGGCGCTGCGCCGCTGCGAGTTTGCGCGCCTTGGCGCACTGCGTGGCTTTGAAGACGCGTCACTTAAAGACAGGCTTTCTGCCGTTCGCAAGGGCTACAAGGACACCGTTGCCGCACTGCGTGACCGCCAGTTTTGCGCAACGGAAGAACAGCACCGCGAGGATATGTGCGACCTGTACCCCAAGGTGGAGGTGCTGTTTGGGCTGGTCACCAAGTTTTCCTCTCGCTATGACGAGAAAAAACGCGACCGCGCCCTCCTCGATTTTTCTGACCTAGAGCAGCTTGCCCTGCGCCTGCTGGTGGAAAAACGCGACGGAAAGGTACAGCCCTCGCCCCTTGCGCAAACTGTGGCGGAGGGGATAGAGGAGATCTACATCGACGAGTATCAGGACGTCAACGAGGCACAGGACGAGATCTTTGGTGCCATCTCCAAGGAGCGGAAAAACCTGTTTATGGTGGGGGATGTCAAGCAGAGCATCTATCGCTTTCGCCACGCAAGCCCCGAGCTGTTTTTGCGGTATAAGGATGAGTTCGCCCACTTTGACGGTGTGACCTTCCCTGCACGGATTACGCTCGGACGCAACTTCCGCAGCCGCAAGGGCGTGACCGATGCCGTAAACTTTATCTTTCACCAGATTATGAGCCGCGACGCGGGCGAGATCGATTATAGCGGCGACGAGCTGCTCATCCCCGCCGCGCAATACCCGGACAGTCCTGGTGCGCAGGCGCATCTGCATCTAATCGACCTCTCAACCGCCGAGGATGATACGGCGGCTGCGCAGCTGGAGGCGCGCCATATTGCGAAAACAATCAAAGAGCTGGTGGGGCAGGGGCTACTGGTTACCGATGGTGGGCAGCAGCGTGCCGCCACCTACGGCGATTTTGCCGTACTGCTGCGCTCGGTTAAAAGCCGCGCGCCGGTGTACGCCAAAGAGCTTGCCGCACTGGGCGTACCTGTCATGGGGGATGCGGGCGGCGACGCGCTCAAGGCGCGGGAGGTGACGGTACTCGTCTCGCTGCTGCGCGTCGTCGATAATTCACTTTCTGACATCGACCTTGCCGCCGTGCTGCTGTCGCCGATGTTTCGGTTTAACGCCACCGAGCTTTCCACCATTCGCCTTGCCGCCCCCCGCGAGCCGTTGTACCTTGCAGCGGTGCGGTATGCCGAGCAGGACGAAAAGACACGCGATTGCCTTGCCGTAATTTCCACACTGCGCACCGAGTCGGTCACCCTTTCGGTGGATCGACTGATTGAACGCGCCTATCAGCTGACCGATTACGACCTGCGGGTGCGCGCGATGCCAAACGGCGCAAGGCGAACGGCAAACCTTCGCCTCTTGTGCGAATACGCCCACGCCCGCGAGCAGGCGGGCTACGGCGGTCTGTCCGGCTTTGTGGGGTATCTGTCCCGCATGATGGAACAAGGGCAGACGCTCGGCGAGGCGCCCGCGTTTTACGACACCGACGACACGGTAAAGATCATGAGCATCCACAAGTCAAAGGGTCTGGAGTTCCCCGTCTGCTTTGTAGCAGACTGCGCAAAGCAGTTTAACCGCAGGGACGCGATGCAGCAAAGCCTGCTGCATCCCCGCCTTGGCTTTTCGTGCAAACGGCGCGAGACTGCCGCACTCAAGCAGTACACCACCGTGCCGCACGAGGCACTGAAGCTTGCCATTATAAAGGGCTCGGTTGCCGAGGAGATGCGGGTATTGTATGTAGCACTCACCCGCGCGAAAGAGCATGTATACATGACGACCGCCGAAAAAAACCCTGAGAAAAAGCTTGCGCGGCTTGGGGTGACCATAACGACAAGCGAAACCATCGACCCGTTTGCCGCAATCAGCGCGGCAAGCTTTTCGGACTGGGTGCTTACGGCCGCCCTGCGACGCCCCGAGGCGGGGCAGCTGCGCGAGAAAGCGGGGCTGGACGACGGCGTGGTGCTTCGTGCAGAGGGGGAGGACGCCTGGGAGATCGAGATTATTAACCCCACTGCGCAGCAGGATGAGCAGATGCAGGAGCAACAAGGCGCTCCGCAGAGGATGAGCGTACCCGACCCAGAGCTGCTGCACAGGCTAAACGATAAGCTCGCGTTTCGCTACCCGTTTTCCTCCAGCGTGTGTATCCCCACCAAGCTTGCGGTGTCCGACCTTGCAAAAAAGACGGGCACAGTGCTGCTTGCCACCCCATCGTTTGCGCAGGCCGATGGGCTAACCCCGGCCCAGAAGGGCAACGCACTGCACAAATTTATGCAGTTTGCAGACTATGAAAACGCCAAAAAAGACCCTACCGCCGAGCTTACGCGCATGCGGCAGCTGAGCTTTTTAACCGCCGAGGAGACAGCGGCGGTTGACCGTGGTGCGCTCGCTACGTTCTTTGGCAGTGCCCTTGCAGGGCGGATGTTTGCGTCGCCTCGTGTTCTGCGCGAGCTTAAATTCATCTCGTCGCTGGGCGCGGGGGAGTTTTTGGGCGACGATGCGACCGCCGATTCACAGGACGACAGCGTGATGATACAAGGCGTTGCAGACTGCGTGTTTTATGAGGACGACGCGCTAGTCATAGTCGACTATAAGACCGACCGTGTCAAGGACGCCCAGCAGCTTGCCGAGCGGTACGCCGCGCAGCTGTATTATTACAGGCGCGCGCTGCAAAACAGCCTATCGCTTCCCGTCAAGCAGTGCATCCTATATTCGTTTGCGCTCGGGTGCGAGGTTGAGGTGTAGGCGTTTCGGCATATACCGAGCGTATTTGACAAATGCTAATATACAACAAAGCCCAGTGCTTCAATGCGCTCGATGATGTCCTCCCGCGCAAGATCGGCACCGATGATGCTTAGGCTGTGTCGAAGGGCGTTTACGGTAACGCACTCTACGCCGGGCATGGTGCACACCGCATCGCGCAGCGTGGCCTCGTCCTTTGCGGAGTGTATCTCGTCGATGGTTAACACAATGTTATTTTCTTCAGCCATAAAACTGCTCCGTTTCTGCCGCTGCATCGCGGCGAGACAGGGTGAATATTCATACCATCAGTAGTTTGCTTACGTGATATTACAAAATTCACGGCAATTATTGCTTGAAGGTCTGCCTGCCAAAATTTAACCGGCTTTGTACTTGACAAGCGGTGTGGATGCTGATAAACTAATAGGGA
>JAEZDF010000014.1 GCA_023429685.1 Bacillota bacterium | reverse complement strand
GGCTTGTTACCCAGAACATAACCGACTACGAGGTATATACCGACACTGCGAAGGATCGCATCATCGTGCGTTTTCCGTGGAAGGATGACGCAGCCAGCAAGAACCCCGAGGAGGCAATCAGCGAGCTGGGTGAGACCGCACTGCTGACCTTCCGCGAAGAAGCCAATGTGGATGCAGCGGGTATGCCTACCGGTGTAACACTGGAAAAGGTTGTACTTGAGGGCAAGGATGTTAAAAGCGCCACGGCGGTAATTAACTCCCAAACCTCTAACCCTGAGATTGCACTCGAGCTTACCTCTGAGGGAGCAGCGAAGTTTGGCGAAGCAACCTCTAGGATGATTGGCAAGCAGATATCCATCTGGATGGATAACACCATGATTTCTCAGCCGGTGGTGCAATCTGCAATCACCGACGGCAATGCGGTTATTTCCGGCGGGTCTGTGCCGTTTACAGCCGCTGAAGCAACCGAGCTTGCCAACAAGATTAACGGCGGCGCACTGCCGTTTAAGCTGGTAACTGAAAACTACAGTTCAATATCTGCCACACTGGGAGTAAATGCAAAGAACTCTATGGTTTTAGCTGGCTTGATCGGATTTATTCTTATCTGCCTGTTCATGACCTTTTACTACAGACTACCGGGTCTTGTTGCCAGCATCGCGCTGCTTGGACAGGTTGCGGGCTTCATCATCTCGGTATCCGGTTACTTTGAGTTTATCCCCAGCTTCACGCTTACGCTGCCTGGTATTGCGGGTATCATCCTGAGCCTTGGCATGGGCGTTGACGCAAACGTAATAACATCCGAACGCATAAAAGAGGAGATTCGCACCGGCAAGACCATAGAAGGCTCCATTGACCTGGGTTATGAACGCGGTTTTTCTGCCATCTTTGACGGCAATGTTACCGTTGTCATCGTAGCGGTTATCCTGATGGGTTCATTTGGACCGCCAACCAGCATTTGGGCTAAGCTGCTTACCCCCATCTTCTTTATGTTTGGTCCATCCACAACGGGTGCCATCTATTCGTTTGGCTACACATTGCTGATGGGTGTTATCTTTAACTTCATCATGGGTGTAACGGCATCACGCTTGATGCTCCGTTCTCTTTCTAAGTTTAAGGGGCTTCGCAAGCCTTGGCTGTATGGAGGTGTGAAGTAATGTTTGATTTTATAGGAAAAAAGAAGATATTCTTCATACTTTCTAGTTCTATCATTGTGTTGACTATCCTAGCTTCCGTGATCTTTGGCGTAGAGCTTGATATTAACTTTAAAGGCGGTTCCATTGTAACATACAGCTATACCGGCGAGTTAGACTTGGATGGTGTAGATTCTACTATCGAGAGTACTCTTGGGCAGCAGGTTAGCATTCAAAAAACCGAAGGCGAGACGGAACTGCTGCTTGTAACACTCGCAGACGACAATAGCCTGTCGATTGACAACCAGGCTGCGATGACCAAGGCGTTAATAACCGCCTTCCCGGACAATGGGATTGTGCTTGAAAATTCCTCCAATGTGAACCCGGTTATGGGTCGTGAGTTTTTCCTGAAGTGTCTGGTCGCCGTTTTGGCTGCCTCGCTGTTGATTGTTTTGTTTATCGGCATCCGCTTTCGCAAAATTGGTGGTTTCTCGGCCGGAACAATGGGCGTTGTAGCACTGATACACGATGTAATCATTGTTTTTGCGACCTTTATACTGTTCCGTATGCCAATAGACGATAACTTTATTGCCGTTGTGCTTACGATCCTCGGCTTTTCCATCAACGACACCATCGTAATCTACGACCGTATTCGTGAAAACGAGAAGCTCTATGGTGGAAAGAAGGATATCGGAGAGATTGTTAATATGAGCATCAACCAGTCATTGTCGCGCTCTATTATCACAAGCTTGTGCGGCGTAATCGTAATGGTTGTTGTGTGTGTAGTAGCACTAATTAACAATGTAACGAGCATTCTTAGCTTTGCCATCCCCATGATCTTTGGTATGATCTCCGGTTCGTACTCCACCATCTGTATCGCAGGACCGCTGTGGGTGGTTTGGAAGAAGTACCGCGCGAAGAAAGCCGACGCAAATCCTGCCAAAAAGGGCAAGCCCGGAAAATCCGGCGGCGTTGGCAAGATTAAAATCTAACTAAACCGTAACATTGAACAAGACGAACTCACTTCGGTGGGTTCGTCTTTTTTGATGTTCGGACAAAGCCAATGAAACAGTACTGTCCTTTGTCCCATTTTTAGTTCTAAACAAAGCGGACAAACAATATACTGAATTGAGTTTTACTCAGAAAGAGGATTATAAGAAATGGGACTAGCCGAACAGGCAGAGCGCCTTGATGATGCTGCAAAAGTGCTGCCGAAAGAACTGAATCAGATGGTGTGTAGCCTGCCACAGCAGACCAAGGCGAACATCCGTGAAATCCGGCTTCGCTGTGCACGACCGTTTGCCGTCAACCTCTCTAATAAAGATGTGTTTCTTACTCGAACAGGGCAACTTATCTCCGCAGAGTCACAAGATGTGGTTTGTATAACCCCGAGCGAAATTGACGAGTGTTTTAAAAGACTATGCGATTACTCGGTTTACAGTCATCAAAACGAGATGATAAGTGGGTTTATCACGGTAAAAAACGGTCACCGAGCCGGATTGTGCGGCAGCGCGGTGGTTGAAAACGGTAGGGTTAATGGAGTGCGTGGCATCAGCTCAATCAACCTCCGCGTTGCACGACAGATATTTGGTGTTGCTGATGACCTTGTAAAGCAGGTGCTTTGCAACCAAATGGGCGGCGTACTGATCTGCGGGATTCCGGGCAGCGGAAAAACAACTCTTCTGCGAGATGTAGTCAGGCAGTTATCGTTGCGCGGCTTGCGGGTGTCGGTTGTGGATGAACGCGGCGAGATTGCAGCCGTGTATTGCGGGCAGGCAGGCAACGATCTGGGTCCCCGTTGCGATGTTTTGGACGGCTACCCGAAGGGGGAAGGTATTCTGATTGCCGTGCGCTGTCTTGCGCCCGATATCGTGGTATGCGATGAGATTGGTGGCGAGCAGGAAGCAGAGGCGTTGTTAACAGGAATTAACTGTGGGGTCTCGGTCATTGCAACGGTACATGCCGCAGATAAGGATGAGCTTTTAAGAAAAAAACAGGTCATGCGCTTAATTACAGCGGGCGCGTTTCAGCATATTGTGTTTTTGAACGATGCGACAAACCCGTGTTCCATTAGAGAGGTCGTGAGGGCAGATGAGCTTTATCCTAAAGGCAGGGGGAATGGTGTGCATAGTGACAACCTGTACAGCGGTGGGGCTTATGTTACGTCGTCGATTGATTGACCGCGCGGACTGTCTGGAACGTCTGGTTGCGATGCTTGATTACCTATCGGCACAGATTAGCTATGTGCGTATGCCGATTGGAGAGATTGTGCTGCAGATGTCGGCACAAAGCCAGTTTACACGCCTGACGTTTTTGAGCGAATGCAGGCAGCGGCTGTCTCAGGGTGTGTCGTTTCCGCAGGCATGGAAATCGAGTGTTGTGCAGCAACGCAGTCTACTGTCCAAAGAAGATTTCGAGCGTTTGATTTCACTCGGGGATGTCCTTGGAACCACCGACGCCCTCGAACAGCAAAAGACCATCGAAATGTATACCCATCTATTTGAAAAGAGCTATGAATCGGCAAGGGGCGAATGTACCTCTTATTCTAGGATGTATCTGACCATTGGTGTACTGGCGGGGGTTGGGTTTGCGATCTTGATGTTGTAATAACTGTACGTCAAGATGCATAGCCATTGTATATGACAGTAAAAAGCTCATAAGTTATAAAAATTCGCGGAACGGAGTATGCGGGTATGGAAGTAGATTTAATCTTTAAAATTGCGGCAATTGGCATCATCGTAGCGGTGCTCAATCAGGTGTTAATTCGTTCTGGGCGAGAGGAACAGGCCATGATGACGACGCTAGCAGGGCTTATTGTTGTGCTGATGATGATTATCTACGAAATTAGCAACCTGTTTGAGACTGTAAAAAGCGTATTTGGGTTATAGCAATGGATATCTTGACTATTGCGGGAGTGGCTATTGTTGCTACAGCTATCTCGGTTTTGATTAAGCAGTACAAGCCCGAGTATTCACTTGCGGTGAATTTAGGTGCGGGTATTATCATTTTGCTATTTGTAATAATGGCAAGCGCCCCAATCATTGCCGAGATTAGGGAGCTTGTGGCGGAGACTGGAATCAACAGTGAATACCTAGTAATCCTGCTTAAAGCACTGGGAATCTGCTTTGTTACGCAGTTTGCAGCGGATGTCTGCCGCGACTCGGGCGCCGTCTCTATCGCTACAAAGGTTGAAACGGCGGGCAAAATCGCCGTGCTGCTTAGTGCGCTTCCTCTGTTTGAGCGAATCTTAAATATTGCAAGGTCTCTTATCAACGCATCGTAGCAGCAATCTTCGTTAGAGAAGGTGACGAGAAATCTTTGCAGAAGCGTATATATTAAAGCTTCTGCTCAATTTGCGATACGTTTTTTTGCAAAGATAATTACAATTTCACTGCCGTGATATTTACATAAAGGGATGTTTAGAATTGATAAGAATCAAGCTGATTGTAACCATACTTTTTATATTGCTGTTCTCGGTTTCGGTATATGCCGAGGATAACGAAATACCTGATGCCGTGCAGGAAGGAATGTTTGAAGAACAGCTCGAAGCAAGCGGCGCAGACGAGCTGTGGTGGATGCTCTCGGACGATACTAAGACATACCTTGATTCCATTGGAATAGACGATATATCGGCAGGCAGTATCCTGTCGCTCCAACCGGGGGAGTTCTTTGGTTTGGTTTTTGCTATGGTCAAGGATACTGTCTCTAAGCCGCAGGCCATCTTCTTTTCGGTGCTGGGTATCATTCTTCTGTGTTCTTTAATCGACGGGTTTAAAGAGGGCTTTCTACAAAAATCGCTGGGTAATGTGTTTAACACCGTTGCGGTGTTGTGTATTGTTGGTTCCGTCATTGTACCGGTTATGAACTGCATTCAAAAGGCATCTACCGCAATATACGACTGCAGCAATTTCATGCTATCGTTTGTGCCTGTTCTTTCTGGAATTATGGCGGTTTCTGGTCAGCCGGGTACGGCGACAGCCTACAACCTGCTTTTGTTTGGCGCGGCAGAGGTAACATCCCAGATTGCCACTGTGACAGTGGTACCTTTGCTCGGTATCTATCTCGCGTTTTGCATTGTCGCCGCAGTCTCTCCACAGGTGAATCTGTCTGGAGCCGCAAAGATGATAAAGAGCGTCGCGTCTTGGGTGCTTGGCTTTATTATTACCGTATTTGTCGCATTACTTAGCGTTCAAACCTTGGTAAGCTCAGGGATAGACAATGTTGCTGTGCGCACGGGCAAGTTTCTGATTGGCTCGTTTATTCCGGTGGTTGGCGGTGCCTTGGCTGACGCGATGACCTCGGTTAGCGGCTGCCTGCTTCTGCTAAAAAGCGTTGTTGGGGTATTCGGCATCCTAGCCGCAGCAATGATCTTTTTACCCGTATTGCTAGAGGCACTCGTATGGATGCTTACACTAAAGGTATCGGCGGCTGTGAGCGAAATTTTTGAGCTAAAGCAGGTAAGCGAGGTGCTTAACAGCTGCTCCACCGCAATTACGCTGCTTGTAACCGTTATTCTCTGCTTTGCGGTTCTAATGATTGTTTCCACTACCATTGTTTTGACCATCAGTTCGGTCGGTTCGTAAACACTCTGCAACAAAAGGGGTAGCGATATGGCGGATATTAAGGTTTGGGCGGTTTCGTTGTGTGTGGCAGCAATTGCGGGTGCAATTATTCACATGCTTGTCCCCAACACAAGCCTAGAGAAATTGATGCGGCTTGTGATTGGTGTTTTCTTTCTCAGCTGTATCATATCGCCTGTACTTACAAGGCTGCCGGATATGAAGCTTAGTGTGAGTGGAAAGGCAGAACAACACCTTGCCGAGGTGCAGGGTAATCTGACATCTGCCGTTGACGGTCAGATGGAAAACGGGATGGAGACCGAGGTAAGTTTGTTGCTTGATAAAAAAGGGATTACTTCGGAAAATATTTCGTTTGGGTATAATACTGTGGACAAAAACCGCATATCTATTAGTCAGATAGATGTTGTGCTTTCGCCCGAATATGCCGTGCGAGAGACAGAAATCAGGGAATACATAAGCGATAAGACGGGCATCGCTA
>JAEZDF010000082.1 GCA_023429685.1 Bacillota bacterium | reverse complement strand
GCATGGTCTTAAAAGGGAAAAGAGGATTGCTTGCCATGTGCAGCATAAAGGACGCAAAACGCATCGTGGTGAAGGTGGGAACCTCCACCATCGCATACCAAACGGGCAGGATGAACCTGCGCAAGATCGAGCGCCTTGTCAAGGTGCTGGCGGATATCAAGAACTCGGGCCGCGAGGTGGTGCTGGTTTCGTCGGGCGCCATCGGCGTGGGGGTAGGCAAGCTTGGGCTAAAGCAGAAGCCAACCGACATCCCCACTAAGCAGGCGGCTGCGGCGGTGGGTCAGTGCGAGCTGATGTATACATACGACAAGCTGTTCTCCGACTACAGCCATACGGTGGCACAGGTGCTGCTGACTAGGGATGTCATAGACGACGCGGTGCTGCGCCGCAACGCCGAGAACACTTTTCGGCGGCTGCTCGAGCTGTCGTGCATACCCATCGTAAACGAGAACGATACCGTTTCCACCGACGAGATTGAGTGCGGCGGAAACTTTGGCGATAACGATACCCTGTCGGCGATGGTTGCTGCGGTGTGCGGCGCGGACGCGCTGATTTTGCTGACTGACATCGACGGGCTGTATACCGGCGACCCGCGCACCGATGCGGACGCACGCCTGATAGAGCATGTGAGCGAGATTACCGACGACCTGTGCCGACTTGCGGGCGGAGCGGGCTCAGCCATGGGCACGGGCGGAATGATAACCAAGCTGCACGCCGCCGAGATCGCGCTGGAGCAGGGAATAACGATGGCAATCATCAACGGCGGCACCCCCGAGAGCATGTACGACCTGCTTGAGGGCAAGGCGGTAGGCACACTGTTTTTAAAATAAGCGAATCAAATAGACTGTAACAAACCCCACCCGCGCTAGCGGGTTTACGCACGCTTTCCGTGTGCAACCGAAGGGGAATCTCTTGCGGTTTAAAATGAACTCATCTTGATGTTTGTTGCGGATATAACGCGAAGGAGGATGGACGATGCATCGAACGGTACAGGAGACGGGCATAGCGGCAAAGGCGGCGTCTAGAACGCTGATGACCGCGAGCACCGCGATAAAGAACAACGCGCTGGCTGCCATAGCGCAGGCATTAACAGACCATATGCCCGAGATTCTAAGCGAGAACGCGAAGGATATCGCGGCGGGGGAGCAGGCGGGGCTTACGCCGTCTTTGCTTGACCGCCTTCGTCTGACCGAGCAGCGGGTGCACGGCATCGCGGTCGCGGTGCGCGAGGTAATTATGCTGCCCGACCCGATTGGGCGCATCGACAGCGGGTTTGTAAGCCCCGACGGGCTGCGCATACAAAAAACGCGGGTACCGCTCGGCGTGATCGCCATCATCTACGAGGCGCGCCCCAACGTGACGGTGGACGCCGCCGTGCTGTGCCTAAAAAGTGCAAACGCCGTAATCTTGCGCGGCGGCAAAGAGGCAATCAACTCTAACCTGTGCCTCGCCTCGATTATGCGCAGTGCGATTGCGTCGGTGGGGCTTGAGCCGGACTGTATTCAAATAATTGGCGACACCGCGCGCGAGACCGCCACCGAGCTGATGCGCCTAAACGGCTATGTGGATGTACTAATCCCCAGAGGGGGCGCGGGGCTTATTTCGGCGTGTGTGAAGAACGCCACCGTTCCCGTCATCGAGACGGGGGTGGGCAACTGCCATGTGTATGTGGATAGCCCCTGCGATCTTCGGATGGCGGCGGAGATTATCTATAACGCCAAGACCTCCCGCCCGTCGGTGTGCAACGCGGCCGAGACGCTGCTGGTGCACGAGGCGGTGGCGCAGGAGTTTTTGCCGATGGCGGATGCTTTATTGCAAAAGAAAAACGTCGAGCTGCGCGGCTGCGAGAAGACCCGAATGATTCTGGGCGATAGGGTACTGCTTGCGACCGACGAGGACTACGCGACCGAGTTTTTGGATTACATCCTTGCTGTCAAGGTAGTCCCTTCCATTGACGCGGCAATCAAGCACATTGTACAATACACAAGTGGGCACAGTGAATGCATCGTGACCGATAGCCTTGCAAACAGCGAGCGCTTTGTAAGCGAAATCGATGCGGCTGCGGTGTATGTAAACGCATCCACGCGGTTTACCGATGGGGGCGTGTTTGGTTTGGGTGCCGAGATCGGCATCTCGACCCAGAAGCTGCACACCCGCGGTCCGATGGGACTAAATGAACTGACATCCGTGAAATATGTGATACACGGCAACGGGCAGATACGCTAGTGCGTTTTTTATAATGCCCCGTGCCGCCAAAGGAGGGTTCCTAGCCTTGGATAAAAAAGACAGCGGACTGTTTCAAAGCGGGCTTTCGCCCAAACAGGAGATAAAATCAGCACCCCCCATAAAGCCGCCCGCAAGACGCAGGCGCAAGGGCAGCCGCATTGCGGCGCCAATCGGACTGACGGTGATTATTTTGTGCGTTATCGGCGTGGTGACACTGGTGGTAAGCGCCATCAACCTGACCCAGTCGCTGATAAACAACGACAAGGAAAAGGCGCGGTTTGAGCGCATCCTAATTCCGGTGGTCATGTATGACCCACCGCCCTTTGAGAGCGTTGCTACCCTCGACCAGCCGATGCTGTTGCAGACGGCGATGTGGTCGGCAATTTTGAACAACGACGATGCAAAGTGGGCAAAGGACGAGTTTAACTTCTCGCTAATCCCTGCAAGCGAGCTGGATGTGCGCGCGGCAAACCTGTATGGAACCGACGTAAAGCTCCAGCACCAGACGTTCGGCGATTACGAAACCACCTATCTGTATGACGAACAGAACAAGGTGTACAGTGTTCCCACCACCGCCGAGGTTGCGCTTTATACCCCGAAGGTGGATAAGATTACGAAAAACGGCGATGAGGTTATTCTGCGCGTCGGCTATGTGCCGCCGGGCAGCGTATGGGAGATTGACGAAAAGGGCAACCGTTACGAGCCCGACCCCGATAAATACATGAACTACCACCTGAAAAAGACCGAGAGCGGCTATATCATCATCGCGCTGCGCGACGTGGAAAAGACTGACTCGAGCAGCTCTGGCACCGGCTCGGAGTATGAATATGTGGAAGAGGAACTGATTAATTCGGGCACTTCGTCCCTTGCCGAAGAGACATTCGGCGACGAATCGGAGCCCGAGGGAGAGACCTCCTCCGTACCCGACGAAGACGCGGCGGTCTCGGGCGATGAAGAGGACGAGCAGGACGAAACCTCGTCAGCCGAAAGCAGTTCGGGTTCTTCCTCCAGTAGAAGCAGTTCGAGCTCATCCTCCAGTAGAAGCAGTTCGAGTTCTTCTTCCAGTAGTAGCAGCTCGAGTTCCTCCTCCAGTGCAAGCTCCAGAGCGTCTTCGAGCAGAAGTACCTCCTCATAACGGTACACGCCAAAGCGCCGACCCTTTTTGGGGACGGCGCTTTGATTATTACATAACGTTTGGTTTTGACGCGACAAAAGCGGCAAATATCGCGATAGACAGGCGGGCATCGAATACACTCGATGCCCGCCTGTCTGCCTTACGGGATGAAAGGTGGTGTGTAGTGCCTTTGCCACCCGGCTTTCCTCGGAAACGACTTGTTTCGCGCCTGCTCGGTGAGTGCGTAGTGGGGATATTCTTAATATAATAACCAAGCTGGAGAAAAGCAACCCGCCAGTCTGCCTGAACGGCGTGGGAATTCTATTTGGTGGGTGGGGAGAATCCTTCAAATCGTGTGGATGGGGATGATTAGAATTCGGATATTGTCATGCTATAATAATACAAGAGACCCGACGGCATTGCGCTTAACGGAAAAAAGGGGGCATAACAATGACAATAAATATCGGAGAGTCGCGTTTGCATTATGTGATACACGGAGAGGGGGTGCCCGTGGTGCTGTTGCACGGCTCGCGGGTAGACCACCATTTGATGACGGGCTGCTTTGAGCCGATATTTGCGTGTATGCACGGGTATCGGCGCATCTACCCCGATCTGCCGGGCATGGGGCAATCGATGCCGGGCGAGGGGGTAACGGACGATACCGCCATCGTGGACGTGTTACAGCGGTTTATTGACGCGGTGGTGGGGGACGAGCCGTTCTTGCTGGTGGGCGAGTCGTTTGGTGGGCAGCTTGCGCGGGGACTGATTGAGCAGGCAAGCGACCGCATTTTGGGCGCGCTGTTCTTATGCCCGTATATTGCGGACATCCCGCAAACACCGCCCCCAAGGCAGGTGAGGATAACCGACGAGCGACTGATGGCGTCGCTGCCAAGAGAGCAGAAAACGATGTTTGAGGCGGTGTCGGTGGTGCAGACACAGGACACACTGGCTGCCTTTACAGCAGACATCGGAGAATACCTGCACCTTGCAAACAACGCGTATATTGACGCACTGGGGCAGACGCTTACATTTGACCTAGCAAGGCGTTACCAGTTTCCTGTGTCGTTTATTACAGGCAGGCAGGACCATTGGACGGGCTACGAGGGCGCGTTTGCTCTATTGCCATGCTATCCGAACGCAAGCTTTGCGGTGCTCGACTGCGCGGGGCACAACCTGCAGCTGGAGCAGCCGGAACCGTTTCGCGCGCTCGTTTTGGAATGGTTGGGGCGTGTAAACAAGTGATTGAAAATGGCGGTTTTGCAATGTGCGCAAAGCCGCCCTTTTGTTGTGTAAGCCCCCCTAGAAGCAATATGGAAACAATGGGATATATATGGTATAATGGGGCGAAAGCACAAAATGAAACCAAAGAGGTGATAAGAATGAACATAACCTTTCGCAATTATGTAGGCGCAGCGAGTTGTACCGGGGACTATGATAAGGTGCGCGCGTTTTTTATAAAACTCGCGGACGATTGTTTTACCTGGGCCAGATGGGACTGGATGATTACCCATACCTACCTAGACCACAGTGCGCTGGGGCGCATCGGTTTGTGGGAGCATGGGGATGAGCTGGTGGGGATTACCCTGTTTGACACCGAACCCGGTGAAGCCTTTTGTTATACGATGCCCGGCTACGAACATCTAAAAGGTGAGATATTGACCTATGCGCTGGGGCATCTGCAGCGAGACGGGCGGCTGAGTGTGATGATTGACGACACCGACACGGTACTGCAATCTCTTGCTGCGAAGGCGGGATATATTGCCACCGAGTCAAAGGACAACACCTCCTGCATGGTCATCTGCGAGGCGGACTTTACCTACCACCTGCCCGAGGGGTTTTCGGTTACCAGTCTAAAGGATACCTATGATGTAGAGCGATACGGCAGGGTGCTGCACAACGGCTTTAACCACAAACTAAACGGGGAAGGCGACTTTATGCTCACCCCCGAAAAGGCGCAGGCTTTTGAGAATGAGCTGGTGCGACGAAACGTTGACCTAGAGCTGAAAATTGCGGTGGTTGCCCCAAACGGGGATTTTGTCTCCTACTGCGGGATGTGGTATGAGCATAGCCTTCGCACCGCGGTGGTGGAGCCGGTTGCCACCGACCCCGACTACCGCCGCATGGGTCTTGGTAGGGCCGCCGTGCTGGAGGGAGTGCGCCGCTGTGCGGAGCGCGGGGCGGAGCGCGCGCTGGTGGGCTCGAGCCAGCAGTTTTACTACAGCATCGGCTTTCGGCCGTACGCAGCCTATACCCGCTGGCAGAAGCCGGAGTAGGCGAAGAAGCCTCTGCCTGCCCGCCACAGGATGGGTGTTGGATTGCAGAATAGGGAATAACCACAAACGCCGGGTTTGTGCACACGCACAGATCCGGCGTTTACAATAATTTTAACAATTTTCGATTATGATAGACTGCATTTTCAATTGACTTCACTATATTCTATGATAAAATAATGTTAATCATTATCATTAAATGAAATGAACAAAACGATGCGGGCATGTGCCCGCTGTTTTAAATGAAGGAAGGGATTGTCCGTTTGAAAAGCATTAAAAGCAAGATTATTTTGAACACTGTAGTCGTTACCCTGCTGCTCGCTGTCGTAATGACGGGAATCCTTGCCGTGACGGCAAACACCCTAACCGATACGGTGCTAAAAAGTACGCTGGAACCGTTTGCGAAGATTGCCGCACAGAGCGTGGAGGGCAACCTGCATCTGCTGGGCGACCGCATCTTTATGCTGGCAGACAACGATACCATCACTTCGCCTCAAACCACCCGCGAGCAAAAGCAGGAGCAGCTTGTGCAGGCGGCATCGGGCATTGAGTTTGTGTGGCTGGGACTGTATCACCCAGACGGCAGCCTGTATACCGGGTATGCGGATAGTCCATCAGCGATAAAGGACGGCTACCTGTATCAGATGCTAAAATCAACGAGCAACCTCGTAATTGACGACACCGCGGTAAATGGCGACGACCTTACGGTTGCGGTGGGCATCCCCGTTTTTCAGGACGGGGAGGTTGCGTACTACCTTGCGGGCGCATACCGCTACGACCTGCTCAACGATGTGCTGTCCAACATCCACATTGGGCACAGCGGATATGCACTAGTTATTAACCAAGCCGGCAAAATAATCGCTCACGAAGACACCGATGTGGTGGTTGACGGGCATACCATCGAAACGCTGTATACCGCCGACACCGCAATGCACACCCTATCCCAGAACATCAAGGCGGGGGAAATCGGCGTTGCGCAGATTTCCGTAGGCGGCAGGCAGAACTATGTGGCATATGCGCCGGTGCGCGGCGTGAACTGGAGCCTTGCAATTCTGGTGCCAAAGTCGGAGTTTGCCGCAACGACAAACCGCGCCATCCTGTACAGCATCTTGATTGTCGGGGTGCTTATAGCGCTTGCCATTTTGTTCATCACACGCTTTTCAAACGAGATATCCCGTTCGCTTTCCTCCGTTACCAACCGCATTCAAGGGCTCGCCCGGGGCGACCTTTCCACCCCGGTTGAGATTAGCAATACAAAGGACGAAGCGCACACGCTGTCGGTAGCCCTGCGCGACACCATAAGCGACGTAAGCGGCTACATATTCAAGCTGCGCGAGGCACTCACATCGCTTTCTGACTCGAACCTTAACATTCAGGTACACGGCCAGTTTTCGGGCGACTTTGTGGTGATGAAGGACTCGCTCAACAGCATCATCGACTTTTTAAACGAGATACTCGCAAACCTTAGGCAGTCAGCGACGCTGATAGAACAGGGCGCGCGGGAGGTTTCTACCAGTGCGCAGATTGTGCATGAATCCTCCGAGCAGCAGAGCGAGGCGGTATCGCGCCTTGTGACCGAGACCGAGCGTATAGCGTCGGACATCGGCGTAGTAAACGACAACGTAGAGACCGCCCGTACCCTGACCGGGGAGATTGTAAACCGCGTTTCTCAGGGCAGCGAGCAGATGAATAACACCCTAGAGGCGATGGAGCGCATTCGCAACAACGCGGACGAGATTACTAAGATTACAAAGCTGATGGAGGACATCGCGTTCCAGACCAACATCCTCGCACTGAACGCAGGTGTGGAGGCGGCACGTGCGGGCGCGGCAGGCAAGGGCTTTGCCGTGGTGGCGATGGAGGTACGCGAGCTTGCGGCAAAGAGCGCACAGTCCTCGCAGCAAACCGCCGAGATGATTGCACATTCCACCGCCGCGGTTGCGGATGGTGTAAAGTTTGCAAAGCTGACGGCGGAGTTTATGGAGCAGATTGCGGGGATTTCGGGCAGGATCTCGGAGATTACCGAGGAACTGGTTGCGTCGGTTCGCAGTGAAAAAGAGGCGCTTGAGCATGTGTCGGGCGACATCTCGCAGATATCGGATCTTGCTAGGCACAACCTTGACGCAAGCCGTGAATCGGCGGTGCTGAGCGAGGAGCTTTCGGCGTACTCGCAGGAGCTAGCGGATATGGCGGCGCGGTTTAAGCTGCGAAGCGGCCGCAACGCGAAAGGGGGAGTTTAAGCCATGATGCGTTTCACACACACTGACCGCCGCTTGGGCTTAATGGTTGTAATTCTCGCATTGCTTGCGTGTACGGTGCTGTTTTTATCCTCCTGCCAGCAGGTGGGCAGCGCACTGCAAGACGGCTACTATACCGCCGAGATGGCGGAGTTTGACGAAAAGGGCTGGAAGGAATACGTGACCATCGGCATAAGCGGCGGCGAGATTGTGACGGTGGAGTTTAACGCCAAAAACGCGAGTGGGCTGATTAAGGCATGGGATATGTCGTACATGCGACGGATGAACGCCGCCAAGGGCACCTACCCCACCCGTTATACCCGTACCTATGCCGCGTCACTGATACGTTCACAGTCGCCAAACCAGATAGACGCGGTTGCAGGGGCTTCGGTGTCGGGCTGGAACTTTTCGTCGCTGATTTCGGCGGCACTGGAGAACGCCAAAACCGGCAACCGAGCAGTGGCTTTGGTTGGTGCATAGCATAGCGAACCGAAGGTTCGCATTAAAAAAACCTTCGGGTTTCGCCTTGTCTAAACCATGCCGTAGGGGCGATTACCAATCGCCCGAATTTACCACTCTATCTAAATCACGTCGTAGGGAGCGACGCCCTCGTCGCTCCGTCCCTGACCAGTTTTAAACAGGCGGTTTAATTGATGCCCACGCGGAGGGCGGAACGGTCAAGACCGTTCCCTACGCATCGCATCGCGAAGCAAGCCTTCGCATAGCCAAGCTAAAGCTTGGCATTTTGAAGACCTTTAGTTTTCTGGTTTTCTGCGTATAATAAAAATCATCCGTAGGGGCGAATAGCGAAGCAAGCTTCGCATTAGCAATCGCCCGTATTTTCATCCAATTATCAACGTTGCGGGACGCCGCGGACGCGCAATGCGCGCCCCTACGCATCGCCAATCTTCAGTTTTGCGCTTATTATCAAAACCAAACCGTAGGGAGCGACGCCCTCGTTGCTCCGTCGCCTTACAACAGGTATTAGCATCTATACGTCGGTCGGGCGGCTGCCCACCTAGCCCTGTAAAAACAAACAGCAGCAAAACACCAATACCCTGCCACTAATAAAACAGAAGAATACGTTTGGGCGGGAGGAAACAACGGATGAACAAAGGCAAACAAATGGGCAGAACTATTTGGGGCGCATGCACCGCCGCTGGTCTTGCCATCGGGTACTGGCTGTGCCGATATGCTCTGTTTGACCTGCACGGCATGAAGCAGTGGCCGAATATGCTTGCGATAGTGGGCCTTGTTGTGCTGTTGATTGCATCCGCTGCGGGGTTTCGGTTTTTGGCATTGGCGGCGGCACTGGGTTACCCTTTGGCGTTTGGCATCGCGATGATGACTTTTACGCAGGGCGTTGACCAAGGCGGCGGCGGAACAAACAACGCGTGGATTATCTGGGGCGGAGTGTATCTTTTGTGTAAGGCAATCGGCATTGCCGCCGACATCATAACAAGGCGAACAACCAAGGCGGGCAGATAAGAGCCGACGGATATCGAATCAGTTTTTTGCAAAGTAGATGACGGGGAGCAGTGATGCTTCCCGTTTTTTGATGTGCAAAGAAGGGTTAGTATGCCAGTGCAGTTTGAAGCAGCACAAGGCAGTGCCTCGTTTCAATAGGCGAGACCTTTAGTTTGGCACCGAAAGGATGATACGATGACACAAAAATTAGCGTTTTATCAAAAAAGACCGCTGCTGTTTGTGGCGGGTATGACGGCTTTGTTTATTGGGCTTGCACTGGTGGTTGGCATGCTGTTGTCACCGCTTGCGGACCTTGCAGACGGCAGCCTGCTTTATTATGCGGTTCGCGTTGCAAAACGCCTGCTTGTTGCGGCGGTGTTTGGATGGGTAGCGTGGAAGACAAGGCTAATACCGCCCCTGCTTCGCGTTCGGCTTGACGGGGTGCTTGTCGCGGCTTGTGTAAGCCTTGTGGTCATCAATCTGTCGGTACCGCACCTGTTTGATGCGCGGTCGTGGTTATTTGCCGTGCAAAACCCGCTTACTACCGTTGCTGTGGGGCTTAATTGCGCCATAACTTCAATACTCGAGGAGCTTGTGTTTCGCGGCGTGGTATTTTGCGCGCTGCTAAAAGGGTGGGAGCAGAAACGATGCGGCAAACTCGGTGCTGTCGTCGTTTCGGGCGTATTATTCGGGCTGGTGCACCTGATTAACCTTGCCGGAAATCCCGCTGCCGTGTTTGAGGTGTTGGGACAGGTGGGGTACAGCACCCTGATTGGCATACTGCTTTCGGCGGCGGTACTGCGAACCGGCGGGCTTGTGTTTTCGGTTGCGGTTCACGCGCTCTTTAACTTTGTGTTTGATTATGCCGAGCTGCTGCCGTTTTCCCCTAGTGCTGTTTGGGATGGCGGGGCAGCCGAGACAGTTGTAATACTAGTGGCATACCTGTGTCTTGCCGCGGCGGGCATCTTTACGGTGGTGCGGGCGGTTCGTGCGCCCCATCCTCTGCCGCAACCCCCTGTGCAGGAGGTTGTGTAAACCAATTAAACTTTTGTGGTTGACAAACGCTTTACCGATGTGCTATCATGAACTCACAAACACAGATATTGTAAACCGATGATTAAGAAGAGTAGGCATTGTTCAACGGGTACAGAGAGCCGCCGGTTGGTGCGAGTGCGGCGCCGCATGATTTTGCTGAATGGACTTATGAGGGTGGCCGAAAGGTGAAGCGTTACAAGCGCAGCCGAGTAGTAGCCAACGGGAGCTTCGCCCGTTACCAAGGAAGCGCGCATGACGGTGCGCGGAGCAAGCGGGCTTTTTTAAGCCAATGTGGGTGGTACCGCAGGAGTATAAACTCTTGTCCCTGTTAATTCAGGGGCAAGGGTTTTTTTGTTGTATCGCCACAACAAACCCGCACTTTAAGCCGTTAATCAATATAAAAAAGGAGACTGAACTACCATGGCAACCATTCCGTACAGAACCTATCTAAGCGAAACCGAGATGCCGAAATACTGGTATAATGTCCGCGCCGATATGAAGGAGCAGCACGACCCGTTTATCCATCCGGGTACGATGCAGCCCGCAAAGCGCGAGGATCTATTGCCCGTATTCTGCGAGGAGCTTGTAAATCAGGAGCTAAACGAAACCGACCGCTACATCGAGATACCCGAAGAAGTACGCGATTTTTACCGTACCTACCGCCCCGCTCCGCTGGTGCGCGCGTATAATCTCGAAAAGGAGCTGGGCACCCCTGCGAAGATCTATTACAAGTTCGAGGGCAACAACACCTCCGGCAGCCATAAGCTCAACAGCGCGGTGGCGCAGGTGTACTACGCAAAGCAGCAGGGCATCAAGAGCCTGACCACCGAAACGGGCGCGGGGCAGTGGGGCA
>JAEZDF010000010.1 GCA_023429685.1 Bacillota bacterium | reverse complement strand
ACTGTTTGGCACAGCAAAAAATAGTTGCAGGGTATCTGCCGGATGAACGTCCGCCCCTGCCAAAGCTACTGCTTTTCGCACTGCAGCAGATTATCGTTATGTTCCCCGCCACGGTGCTCGTGGCACTTTTGACCGGATTCCATGTATCCACCACCATCTTTGCAAGCGGTCTTGCCACCATCGGCTTTATCCTAATCACAGGCAGGAAGATACCGCTTTATTACGGCTCCAGCTTTTCTTACATCGCCGCCATCTGCTCTATTACCGGGGCACAGGCATTTGCGGGTCCCGTTGCGGACGATAAGATTGCTGTTGCACAGTTTGGTATCGTACTGTCCGGTCTGGTTTCCATCGCGGCAGGTCTTATCATCAAGCAGTTTGGTCAAAAGGCCATAGAGCGCGTTCTGCCCCCCACCATTACGGGAAGCATTGCAATCGTAATTGGCCTTTCGCTGGCAGGCACGGCGATATCCAATCCACTTTCCCTGCCGGGGAATGTAACTGAGGCGAACACGGTGCTTGCTACCAACCTTGCGTGGGTAATCTGCCTTGTTACCCTGCTTGCCACCATCCTGTTTTCCGTCTATCTCAAGGGCACATGGTCGCAGCTTCCCATCCTGCTCGGACTATTGACTGGCTACGTGCTCGCACTGGTACTCGGTCTGGTTACTGGCATTAACTACTGCGACTTTGCAAAGCTTGGTGCAACTGAATCGGCATTTGCTATTCCCGCAATCGGCTTTGCACTGCCTCATTTTACACTGCCTAAAGCAGATTGGGCTGCGGTTGCCGCTATCATGCCCATTGCCATCGCTACCATCCCCGAGTCCACCGCGCACCTGTACCAGCTCGACATCTATGTCAACGACCTTGCTAAGAAAAAAGGCACGAAGAAAGAGTTCAAGATTGCGGACAAGCTCGGTCTTAACCTGATCGGTGACGGTCTGGGCGATATGATCTCTGGTGCAATCGGCGGTCCCGCCGGCACCAACTATGGTGAGAACCTCAGTACGATGGCAATCACCAAAAACTTTTCCGTTCCTGTACTGGTTGCGGCCGCAATCATCACGATGGTTATCTCCTGCTTTACTCCGCTCAGCGCTGCGGTATACTCTATCCCCTCTGCTGTTATCGGTGGTATCTCGATCTATCTGTTCGGCGTGATCGCCTCGCAGGGTATTACCATCATCATGAGCAAACAGGTGGATATGTTTGACGCCCGCAACCTCGCGGTGATGTCCACCATTCTGATTATCGGTCTGGGCGGCAGCTTTGCCTTCCCGGGTGGAATGATCCCGATGTTTGGCTTTGAGCTTCCCGCTATCGCGTCTGCCGCGTTGTTCGGCATTCTGCTTAACCTTATCCTTAGCATCGGCAAAAAGAAGGAAGCGGAATAATTCGTTTGTCCATTAGGCAGTAATAATTAAGGTCTGCCGCAAATCCGTGTGTAACAACATCGGTTTGCGGCAGACCTTTTTTGCATTAGAAGCGGAACAATTGATTCTTCGGTTGTCGTTTGATACCTATGCTATCACACCACCGCAGTACGCTCATATAATGAGTATATGAGAGAAGGGGAGGATTACAGAAGGAAGGTCAATGGCGCCCTACCTTCTATAGTTAGCTGATGAAAAGTAGAGAATAAGCAAATCAATACCTTTGTCTCAGGGGCGGGGTGAGGATTTATTTCGATACTTGATACGGCAATTTGTATTATGCCCCATCAAAGAGAGGCGTGATTGTATGTGTGGGATTGCAGGCTTCTGCGATTTTAGAGATAGCTTTTTAAAACGTACGGAGGAAACAAAGTCAATTGCAAAACGGATGGGAAACGTACTTAGCCACAGAGGACCGGATGCGGGAGGGGAATATGTAAGCGAACATGCTGTGTTTGCGCACCGCAGGTTGGTTGTTATCGACCCCGTCGGCGGCACGCAGCCAATGATTGCATGCGAAGATGGCACCGACTACGTACTGGTGTATAACGGCGAGCTATACAACACAGACGAAATTCGAACGGCGCTTATAACAAAAGGACATACCTTTGGCACTACGTCTGATACCGAGGTGTTGTTGCGCGCCTACATGGAATACGGCAAGGATTGCGTAAATCACTTTAATGGAATTTTTGCCTTTGCGGTATGGGATGAACGCGCGGGCAGCTGTTTTTTTGCCCGTGATCGATTTGGCGTAAAACCGCTGTTTTATACCATCGCCGATGATACCCTGGTGTTCGGCTCAGAGATTAAGGCGTTGTTTGAATACCCCGGCATCAAGCCGGTGATAGATAAGAACGGTCTGTGCGAGATATTCGGGCTTGGACCTGCCAGAACACCGGGGTGCGGAGTGTACCGTGGTATCAATGAACTGAAGCCCGGGTTTGCCGCGGTGTTTGATAGAGACGGATTGCGAACCTACCCGTATTGGCAACTTACCGCAACACCACACACCGATAGCTATGAACAAACGGTACAGACGGTTAGAGAACTGTTGTTTGATGCCATCCGTCGTCAGCTGGTTTCGGATGTCCCGATCTGTACATTGCTATCCGGCGGCTTAGATTCGAGCGTGGTATCGGCGGTGTCGGCATTGGCGGCACGTGATAAAGGGGCGACCCTTGACACCTACTCATTTGAGTTTGCCGACAACAGCCGCTATTTTAAGCCATCCTCCTTTCAACCGTCAGAGGACGGTCCGTTTGCCGCACTGATGGCTGAGCACATCGGTTCGAAGCACCGCGTTTTGGTATGTGAAACCAGCGCGCTGGTTACTGGGCTGTATGGTGCCGTGCGGGCAAAGGATCTACCGGGCATGGCGGATGTCGATTCCTCGTTGCTGTACTTCTGCGAGCATATTAAGAAAAACCACACCGTCTGCCTGTCCGGCGAATGCGCGGATGAAATCTTCGGCGGCTACCCGTGGTTTCGAGACCCTGCGGCGTACGAAACCCACGCCTTCCCGTGGTCAAAGCAGCTTGACCTGCGCAAGGAGGTGCTGTCACCCGGTATCTGCGAGCGTCTGCCGCTTGATGAGTACGTGATGGCGCAGTATGAAAACAGCATTGCCGCCGCACCAAAGCTCGACGGAGAGGACGCCCTGCACACGCGTCAGCGCGAGATTGCATACCTGAACATTGCATGGTTTATGGCTACATTGCTTGACAGAAAGGATCGCATGACTATGGCAAACGGGCTGGAGGTGCGTGTTCCGTTTGCCGACCACCGTCTTGTCCAGTATCTATATAACATCCCGTGGGAGATGAAGTTCCAAAACGGTCGGGTAAAGTCCCTGCTCAAGGACGCGGCTAAGGATATCCTGCCGACAGAAATCTTGGAACGCAAAAAAAGCCCGTACCCCAAAACCCATCACCCTGGTTATGAGAAGGAGCTAATCGCGGAGCTTAAAACCATTCTGTCCGACCGCTACGCCCCGTTGCACGAGCTGGTGGACACAAAAGCGCTGTATGCGCTGATGGAGTCACAATCCGACCTTGGCAGACCGTGGTTTGGGCAGCTTATGGCATTACCCCAGATGTACGCCTACCTAATTGAAATCAACTATTGGCTCGAACGTTACGGCGTAGAGATTCGCCTGTAGTGGTGATTATTTTTCACACAGAGTAATGTGTATTTGGTCCGACCGTAGAACCCGTCAGGGTGCTGCGGTCGCTTTGCGGTCAAACGGATGTGCGCTGCAGGCAAACACAATGCATAATAAGGTGATTTTTGGGGTTGTAGTCAGAGGTGCGGCAGTTTATTTTTATGCCATGTTATGGTATGATAAAATCTATATTGTTGAAATATTTGGAGGTGCGCTCAGTTGAAGACAATGTTAAATGTAATGAAGATGAAAAAAAACGATATTCCCGAAAACTGCCTACTTGTGTTTGAAGATATAATGTGTACTTACAACGGGAATGAACGCGACACCAAATTCATGGACGCCATGGAGGAACATCTTACTAAGGAGCAATGCTTCAGAATATGGGCACAAAACGGTGCGTGCCGTGGTATGGGACGTGACAAAGAACGCAGGGCTTTCGCGGCAGAACACAGCGATAAACCCCTCCGAGTAAGATTTGATCTGTTTGTAAATACCATAGGAAGAGGTTACCAATCACTGCCTAACGACATTGTGTTAGACGAAAAAAATAAAACCATCACCATCAATTTTACCTGCAGACATGGTCTGATGCATCTGGAAAATGGCATATCAACATCCCTTGAAGCGTATTTCGGACATTGTGCAGGCGGCCGTTTATATGAATTACAGCTTGCTTTAGGCATAAAGCTTAAAATTATAGAGGTTGACGTGACCGCAATCTATCAAAGCATAAATAACCCTTGTGTATTTACGTTTGAGATTATTGAATGAGGTAGTTGAGTAGGGGCTAACCATCGCAGAAATTGTTGCAAAGCATGTCCGTTTTTTACAATGATTATATCAAGATAATAAGTATTATAAAGAGGCAATTAAGTTAGAAAGGACCTAAAACATATGATTATGCCCTACTTACAGTTTTACGGAAACTGCGAAGAAGCACTCAATTTTTATGCGAATGCCTTTGGCGGGAAAATTAACTTTTTATCACGGCTAAACGATCACCCGAGTAACCCGGTTATGCATGCAACGGTTACACTCACAGAATCAGGCGGATGCATCAGCGCGGGTGACACGGATGAGCCAGTTCTGGTCTCGGGGATGTCTATCCTTGTTTTCTTGCCATCGCGTGAGAAAATCGATGAAATAGCGCCTAAGCTTGCCCAAGGCGGTACGCTTGTTCATGGGTTTAAGCCCCACCCGCCCCCAGATGATAACGGAGGCGGCGCGGAGGTGCTTGATAAATACGGTTATACATGGTTTTTATGTGCTTAAACACAGCAGGTTAATCATTCTCAGGTGGGCGTTGACTAGGAAGACCGCAGTGGTACACCTTCCTGATTGAAGTCAACTACTGGCTGGAACGTTACGGTGTACAGATATGGCTATAATAAGAATCAATCTGTACTGACAGTAGTATTGATAGAAAGCGACCGCAGAACCCATGAGGGTGCTGCGGTCGCTTTGCGGTCAAAAGGTTATGCGATTGCGTCATGCGGGCTTTGCACCACAGGCTGAAGCTGACGACCCTCTAGTGCATGCTCAAGCGTGGGGACAATCAGCGGCATATGCGCGATCATCGAGTTCGGCTTTCCGGCAGGGTTATCCTGCCCGAACGGAACGAAATAGACGTTTTTGGTGCTCATCAATAATCCAATATTTTTAAAGCCGAGCCCCAGCGCGTCGTTGGTCGCTACAGCAAGCACCAGCGGCTTACCCACCCGCAGATGACCCTTTGACGCCATCAACACGGGGGTGTCGGTCACCGCATTTGCGAGTTTTGCGGCGGTGTTGCCGGTACACGGGGCAATCAGCAGAATGTCAAGCATCCCCTTTGGTCCCATTGGCTCGGCGTCCTCAATTGTGCAGATTGGCTCGTGTCCCGTAATCGCCACAAGGTCGGAGAACAACGCCTCTGCCGTGCCAAAGCGGGTGTCGGTGGTTTGTACGATGTTTGAAAGGATGGGGTATACGGTAGCACCCAGCTCGGTCAGGCGGCGTATCTCGGCAAGCGCCTCTTTGTGGGTGCAAAACGACCCGGTAATCCCCACGCCGATGCGAACATTATTCAGCGTCATCATCATCACTTCTTTCGCTCAGTATCGTAGTAACGGCTTGTGCAAGGATTTCACCCGAGGTCTTTGGCGCGTACCGTCCCGGTAAACCCAAACAAAGCGCCGCGTGTTTACCCAGCTCTTTCGCCGACTCAAAATCCACACCACCTGGGGCGGATGCAATGTCCACCACTGTCACCTGGTCGGATAACTGTGCAACCCTAGAACGGGGTAAAACCATTGCTGGCACGGTGTTGACGATGTAATCGAACGGGTGGAGATTGCCATCAAGCCCGTCAAAGGACATCGCATGATAGCCCAGTGCCTCGGCAAGCACACGCACTGGTTCGCTGCGGGCGCAGATGGTTACGCGCATATCCAGCCCAAGCAGCTTTTTTGCCAGCACCTGCGCACACCGACCAAAGCCCAGAACCAAAACCTCGCTCTGGTGAAGGTTATTTTTACTGCGCGCTATCATCTCGGCGATGGTGCCCTCGGCAGTGGCTACGGCGTTTTTTATCGCGACATCATCGCGCTCCATTAAGTCATAACACGCAATTTCGGCGCGGCTGCAATACTCTTTCACACGGGCGGGTACAGCGCCTGCAATCAGCGTATGGCGTTTTGTTAACACGGTAAGTAGATGGTCAACCGTCCCGTCCTCAAGCGTCATGCCGGATGTAATGTCCCTGCCGTTTTTACTAAGTGGAACGGGGCAGAGCAGGCAGTCACTTTGCTGCGCCGCGTCATACAGCGTTTCGATCTGCACTGCTCTTTTGTCGAGTATACTGTCGGATAGCGCGGCGCAAACTACGGTATATCCCTTTTGCAGCAAAGCGTTGGTTAAGTAAATCTGTCGTTCATCTCCACCGATAACGGCAAAATCAAACGGTCTTTTGTCAGCCATACGGGGTTTCCTTTCCGGCGAACGGTCGTCGCCATACACGGTGCGTAACATAAAATCCTTACAGTTATACAATATGTGTACACCGCGGGGATGGTGATATCAATTGCCCGATTATGAACCCGCTAAAACGCGGCATACTAACAGCATAGCGAAAAAAGGGGATGCATACGTTGAAGTTTGATAAGGTCTATTACGAGCCGCAGGCGATGGATTATGAGCTTGGCAAGGAACTTCGCCGTCGGTATAACGATCTGCCGTGGATAGAGATAGAGAGCCACAACAACATCAAGGAGCTGCGCGAAAACCCCAACACCGAGTTTGCGCGGATGAAACAGCACCTGATAATCGGGGTGCGCAAGACGCATAAATATGTACCCAACCACAAATCCTCCGACTTTCTCGTGCCCTATACGTCGTCGGGATGCAGTGCCATGTGCCTGTACTGCTATTTGGTGTGCAACTACAACAAATGCTCCTATCTGCGGGTGTTTGTCAACCGCGAGCAGATGATGGACAAGCTGTTAAAAACCGCCCATCAGGCGGAAAAACCGCTCACCTTTGAGATTGGAAGCAACAGCGACCTGGTGCTCGAAAACCGCGTGACTCAAAACCTGCCGTGGACGATCGAAACGTTTGCAAAGGGTGAGCGGGGCAGCCTTACCTTTCCCACCAAGTTTGCAGACATAGACGACCTTCTCGGTCTTGAGCATAAAGGTAGAACGCTTGTGCGCATGAGCGTAAACCCGCAGGAGATTATACGTACCGTAGAGCTCGGTACCGCACCGCTAGAAAAGCGAATCGATGCGGTAAACAAGCTGTGTGACGCGGGTTACCGAATCGGGCTACTAATTGCACCCATAGTATTGACCGACGGGTGGAAGGAGCAGTATACCCGCCTAATCGCACAGCTTGCCGAGGGCTTGTCCGAGCGGGTAAAGCAGGCGATGCAGATTGAGATCATCTTTATGACCTACAGCTACATCCATC
>JAEZDF010000138.1 GCA_023429685.1 Bacillota bacterium | reverse complement strand
ACACTCTTTCTACACCTACGCCATAGGAAACACGACGAACGGTAAATGTTTCGGCAATACCGCCATGCTTACGAGCAATTACAGTACCCTCAAAGTTCTGTATTCTCGAACGCTCGCCTTCCTTAATCCTAACGTGTACCTTCACGGTGTCGCCGACGTTAATTTCAGGCATCTCACTTTTGAGCTGCACGTCGGAAATCTGTTTTAGGGCATCCATTGATATATCCTCCTTAAAAATCAGACATTCGTGCCCGCGTAACGCGTTAGCGGCAGAGGACTGTCAGCTTTAATGTCGCAACTTGCAAAGCAAATCGGGCATCAAACCCCACTGGTCAAATAACACCGCAAAAAATGCGTACGAAACAGAACCAGAGGAACACTAAATGCCTATATATATTAACATGGTTTTACAAAGAATGCAAGACATAAACACAAGCTTTTTTCAGTATTCGTGCGGATTTGTTATGAATCCTTATCCGTTTGGTGAAACTGCTTAAGGTTGCCGATTTTTGCTCGGCGCTGCTCAAGAATTTCCTCTACATCTCTAAGTTCAATCCCCTGCTCGACCATCAACACCAGCAGGTGGTACATCAGGTCGCAGATTTCGTTTGCTGTCTCTGCGTTGTCATTATTCTTAGCGGCAACAATGGTTTCGCTACACTCCTCGCCGCATTTCTTGAGTATCTTGTCTAGTCCCTTATCAAACAGATAGCAGGTGTATGAACCCTCCTGCGGGGTATACTTGCGCTCTTTAATCAGCTCATACAGACCGTTTAGCGTATACATCATTTTTAGTCTTCCCCCTTTTGTTCTACGATCGGGTTGAAAAAACAGGTTTGATTGCCGGTATGGCAAGCGACCCCTGTTTGCTGTACAACAACAAGCAGCGTGTCGTTGTCGCAGTCGGCGGTGATGGAACAAACCTTTTGCAGATGCCCCGATGTTGCCCCCTTGTTCCACAGCTGCTGACGAGAACGGGAGTAAAACCAGGTATAGCCCGTCTCAATCGTCTTAGCAAGGCTTTCCTTATTCATATAAGCAAGCATCAGCACCTCGTTGGTGCCAATTTGCTGCACAATAGCGGGGATTAACTCACCTTTTTCAAAGTATACATCAAGATTCATGTTCCCGTTTTTCCTTTCCCCTTTTCGATATCGCGGTTGTCAATAATCAGTAAACCGAGTCGGAATGCCATTTTGAGAAAGGTGCCGCTTAACCTCGGACACCGTCAGCTCCCCATAATGAAAAAGAGATGCCGCAAGCGCCGCGTCCGCCCCCGTTTTTTGAAACACCTCAGAAAAATGATCCCGTGTTCCGCAACCGCCCGAAGCGATGACAGGGATATCCAGCATGCTTGAGATACTATCGGTTAGCTCTATATCAAAGCCGTTTTTGGTTCCGTCGGTATCCATGGACGTAAGCAGTATCTCGCCTGCACCAAGCTTATACACCTGCTGCGCCCACTTAATCGCGTCAAGCCCCGTATCGATGCGCCCACCGTTAATTACAACATGGAAGGTTCCGTCCCCAGCCCGCCTTGCATCGATGGCAACGACAACACACTGGCTTCCAAACTTATCCGCCGCAGTCTTTACGAGCTCCGGGTTGTGAACCGCCGCGGAGTTTACCGATATCTTATCTGCACCCGCGCGCAGGATATCGCGAAAATCATCAATGGTTCTAATGCCGCCGCCAACAGTGAGCGGAACAAAGACGTTGCGCGCGGTACGGCGCACCACGTCAATCATTGTGCCCCTGCCCTCATGCGTTGCCGTTATGTCAAGAAACGTAATTTCATCCGCACCCTGACGATTGTATTCGATGGCACATTCTACAGGATCCCCGACCTCTTTGATATCGACAAAGTTAATGCCCTTAACCACCTTGCCATTCTTTACATCCAGGCAGGGAATGATTCGTTTTGCAAGCATCTGTTTCACAACCTTTTTATTTAAACCGTATTTTGATCGATACCGTGTCCGCCTATATTAGGACAAAAAGATTGGCATAACCCAAGTCCGACCTATTAAAGGCAATGCTTGGTCAGGCAAGAGTATCGTTTTCCCGATACCAGTATTCATACAGATTCGAAAAGCCCAGTTTATTGTAAAGTCCAATCGCTTTGAAGTTTGACTGAACCACCTGCAGATATGCCCTCTTAGCGCCATACTTTTTTGCCTCGTTTAATAAGGAACAGCAGATTTCATAACCGTAGCCTTGCCCTCGGTACGCACTGTCGACCACGATATCAAACAAGCCTGCGTACCCTCTTTCTATGACACACAGCCCGCAAGCTATTGTTTGCCCGTTTTTGTTAACCGTCCCGCACAAAACCGCGTTTTGGATGTTACGGAGCATAAGCGTTGCGGTAGCTTTTTTATTGCTGTTAGTCAGTCCGTTAAGAGCGAAATAACTGCTTATCCAATCATCTTCCACAAGGCTGCTCACATAGAAATCAGTAGAATCGTGGTGAAAGTCGGTTATGTCTTTTGTCATTATATTGGTGGGGGAAACGATACGGTACCCTCTGGTCTGAAGAAGTTTGTCGAGAACATCGCCACACGCGTGTGTCAATTTGTATACAACAGGCAGGTTCTGACTGAGATACACCGTTTCGCAATGATCGATCTTGTCTGCCAATGGCAGCACTGCTTGATAGAGCGGATTCACTGAATTGGCTCTGTTGGTATACCCGTCTGAAAACCTCAATATCCAGCCATCGTAGAACTGTGTTTGCAGCGCGGGATGTGCGTTCATAGACAGTTCTTCATACAAAACCGTGTCATGAATTTGTGCCATCCGCTCTCCCCTTTTCCCGTCAACGTCTTTTTAGTCCATATACTCCGCACACAGCTCGATCGCCTGCGCAAGTTCGAGTGTTCCCTGATACAGGCTTTTACCGCAGATTGCCCCGTACAGCCCCATCACGCGCAATGCCTTGATATGCTCGATGTCGCGAATGCCGCCACTTGCGATGATATCACACGAAACCGCATTCTGTAGTTGCCCAAGCTGCTCAACGCTTGGTCCCGAAAGCGTCCCGTCCTTCGATATGTCTGTGAAGATAATACACTTTACACCAACGCTCTCCATGCGTTTGGCAAGGTCAATATAGTGAACCGTGCTTGCGTCCAGCCATCCCTCCGCCGCCGCCATCCCGTTTTTGGCATCAATGCCAACCGCGATGCGATGACCGTAGTCCTTTACCGCCTGACGGACAAACTCAGGGCTCTTAATCGCCGCGGAACCGAGAATAACACGGGTAATTCCGCCCGACAGATAGTATTCAACCGTTTCCATCGTACGGATACCCCCGCCGACCTGTACCTTAAGCCCTGTCTGTTTTGCGACACCCAAGAATATCTCGCTGTTTTGTGGCGTGGCACTTTTTGCGCCGTCCAAATCAACCATGTGAATCCACTCAGCGCCAGCGGACTGGAAGGCGTGTGCGGTGTCATACGGGTTATCGGCAACCTGTTGTACGGTGGAAAAATCCCCTTGCGTTAACCGCACACAGGTTTTATCCTTGATATCGATTGCAGGAAAGATTATCATACAAATACTTACGCCCTTTCTGCCGGGTGAAATAAGAAGAGTAAACGTACATGTTAAAGTTCACAGAAGTTTTTCAGCATCCGCAACCCGATTTCTCCGCTCTTCTCGGGGTGATACTGAACGCCGTATACGCTACCCCTACGAACCAGTGCAGGTATCTTTTGACCGTACACCGTGTACGCCGCAATATTTTCATCGGCGGTTTCGGCGCAGAAAGAGTGAACAAAATACACATAGCTGTGTTCCATTACCCCTTCAAGCATTGCGCACGGGTTTTGGTAGGTCAGATCGTTCCAGCCGATGTGCGGAATTTTAAGACCGTTGCTCTCAATCTTACGTACGTTTCCGCCAATTAACCCCAAGCCATCCGTTTCCTCAAACTCATAGCCCTTTTCAAACAGCATCTGCATGCCGACGCAGATGCCCAGCAGGGGCTTATTTTCTGCCTGCTGTTTAATGGTTTGTACCAGACCGCTTTGATTGAGCATCCGCATCGCGTCGGGAAACGCCCCCACGCCCGGCAGTATCAACTTATCCGCATCAACCAGTACCTGTGGGTGGGAGGTGATGCAGTTCTCAAACCCCAGGAAATCCAGGGCGTTTTTTGCAGAAAAGAGGTTGCCTGCGCCATAGTCAATGATTGCTATCATATTGTATCCATGCCTTTCCCCTACGGATGAATAATCAGTCCAATACCCCTTTTGTGGAAAGCAGCGCACCATCGGTTACCTTTACCGCTAAGCGCAGAGCATGCGCCACAGCCTTAAACACCGCTTCGCATTTGTGATGATCGTTAGCGCCATACCACAGCTTAACGTGCAGCGTAATGCCAGCGTGAAAGGCAAAGGCACGGAAGAATTCCTCAACCATAGCCGTATCCATCATGCCGATTTGCTGATTGGTAAACGGGCAGTCAAACACAAGGTAGGGTCTACCACTGATATCCAACGAGCAGAATGCAAGGGATTCATCCATCGGTACCGTAAAGCTGCCATAACGCGCTATGCCCGATTTTCCTCCCAGCGCTTCAAGAAACGACTGCCCCAAAACAATACCCACATCCTCCACCGTGTGGTGACAGTCAACCTCTAGGTCACCTTTTGCGCGGACGGAAAGATCAAGCCCTGCATGCACGCCAAATGCCGTGAGCATATGGTCAAAAAAACCGATTCCGGTGGAAATATCGGTCTTACCAGACCCATCCAGATTCATCTTGACGATAATATCCGTTTCTTTGCTGGTTCTTTGCTTTTGCCCTTCTC
>JAEZDF010000106.1 GCA_023429685.1 Bacillota bacterium | reverse complement strand
TAATCAAACCCCATAAGGGATACCGCGTGCTCCACCTTGGGAGTCAGATTCATTTGGGAGAACAAAACCTTAGTCATTGGATTCCTCAATTCTAAAAAATAAAAACGGGGATCGAAATCCTCGTCTTTCAAAGTGATACCAAATCTTTTTAATGATATCATTTTATTGCGTTGTTGTCAATTTAAAATATGACCTTATTAATGGCTTTATCTGGTCGATTACACCGTCCAAAACCTCTGCTCATCGCCATTTCTGTCCGTTTTGAAAAGTTCAAAACGGACAGCCGCAAATCGGGTGGACGAAAAAGATTACTACGCTTTGTACAAGCAGCAATATCGCGTCGAAAAGCTATTATGCGTCAAGACCTGAATAGTATCTATTGCGCATTTGCGCATTACACCGCAAAGACTGTTAACGCTTTTATATTGTGCTACCGTTCTTCTCTAAAATACGCAAGTCCTAGACTGGCGGGCGGCTCGTTTTCGCGGTTCTTTTTTAGCGAGACGACCACAAGCACGATAATGGTCACAATGTAAGGCAGCATCTTAAATATCTCCTGAGACGAACGCGTAAGACCCGGGATGTAGAAATACAGCCAGAACAACGCGCCAAACAGATACGAGCCCCATATCGCATGGGTGGGCTTCCAGCGGGCAAAGATGACGAGCGCAACCGCGAGCCACCCCAGTTTTTCGATGCCACCGTCGTTTGCCCATGTCCCTTTAATATAGTCCATGATGTAGTACAGCCCGCCGAGGCCGGTGATTGCCGCGCCAACGGTGACAGCAAGGTATTTATATTTTGTCACGCCAATGCCCGCGGCATCCGCCGTCGCGGGGTTTTCGCCCACCGCGCGAAGATTGAGCCCTTTACGTGTTCTGTTTATAAAAAAGGTTAACAGTATGGCGACAACGATGGCGAAGTACACCATAAAACCAAGACCCGAAAAAACGCCGATTTCAGACAGTGCGGGTAGTGTAGACCGAAATGCGCCGCTTGTGGTGGCTACCGATATCTGACCGACGCCGCCTGCCATCTTATTCATTGCTCCGCCAAACAGGTTCGCCACGCCGGAGCCGAAGATGGTAAGCGTCAGACCGGTCACGCTCTGGTTGGCACGCAGGGTTATTGTAAGGAAGCTATATAAAAGCCCTGCCAGCGCAGATACCACGAGTGCCGCAATCAGCGCGATAATAAGTCCGACCAGTGGGTGTGGCTTTGCAGTTAAGGTCTCGTAAAAGAACGCTGCCGCAAGCCCTGCTATCCCGCCCAGATACATGATGCCGGGAACACCGAGGTTTAGGTTGCCCGACTTTTCCGTCAATATCTCGCCCATCGCACCAAACAGGATGACCGTACCGAAAACAAGAGCCGCCTGCAGAAGGGAAAGGATCTGTGCCATTCTTATTTCGCCTCCTTTTTCTTGCGGAATATGACGCGGTAATTAATAAAGAACTCGCAGCCAAGGATAAAGAACAAAATAATGCCCGTTATCATCTGGGATGCGTAATCGTTTAGGTTGTACTGCGAGGCTATCTGTATAGCGCCCTTTTCAAAGAACACCAAAAGCAGCGATACCAGAATCATAACCGGTGGACTGAACCTGGAAAGCCACGCCACGATGATGGCGGTGAAGCCTTTTCCTCCTGCGGTGCTTGTGCTGATGGTATGGGAGGCGCCTGCCACAGCGATAAAGCCCGCAATGCCACATACGGCACCCGAAAGGGCAACGGTACGCACCACAACCTTACCCACATGAATGCCGATGTACTGGGCGGTGCGTTCGCTCTCTCCCACAACCGCTATCTCGTAGCCCTGCTTGGAATACCGAAGATAGATATACATAGCAACAGTAAGTGCAAGCACAATGATGATGTTAAGCAGATACTGCTGACCAAACACGGACGGAAACCATCCCGCCTTGGTGGACTGATTGATGATGCCGACCGTATTGGAGCCGTACGGGTTCTCCCACTTTGCAACAAAAAAGGAGGTAATCTGTATCGCGACATAGTTCATCATCAGCGTAAACAGTGTCTCGTTGGTTCTAAAACGCGATTTGAACACAGCGGGGACAACGCCCCAAACAGCCCCCGCCACAGCGCTTGCAACAAACATCATGATGAGTAGCAGCCAGGTAGGCAGCGAAGAGCCAAAATACAGCATACACGCTGCGGTCGCCAAACCGCCTACGAGAACCTGTCCCTCCGCACCGATATTCCAAAAACGCATCTTAAAGGCGGGCGCAAGACCAAGCGAAATGCAAAGCAGCATCATGGTGTCGCGCAGGGTGACCCAGACGCGCTTACTGGTGCCAAATGCGCCGTTCCACATTGCCTCGTAAACCTTAAGCGGGTTGAGCTTGACAATTGCGTAGATCACGACGGCGCACACAATCAGGGAAAGAACCACCGCCACAACTCGTATGCCCCACGACTTCCACTGCGGTATCGTTTCCCGTTTAGTTATGCGTATAAACGGCTCGGTGTTCACACGGCTCATTTCTTTTCCTCCGCTCCCATGCTGGTCATCATCAAACCGACCGCATGTTTGTCTGTTTGCCTGCCGTCAACAATGCCGCTGACACGACCACCGCACAACACAAGGATACGGTCGCACAGCTCAAGCAGTACATCAAGATCCTCACCCACAAAGATGACGGCTACGCCATTCTTCTTTTGCTGGTTTATGAGGTCGTAAATCGTATAGGACGAGTTGATATCCAGTCCCCGCACGGCATATGCCGTCATCAGGACAGTCGGCGCAGAGGAGATCTCTCGCCCGACCAAAACTTTCTGCACATTTCCGCCGGAAAGCCTGCGTACCGGGGTCGAGATGTCAGGGGTGTTCACCTGCAGATCGTCCACCACTTTTTCTGCCAGATCGCGCGGGGCCTTTCTTTCCGCCAAAAAGGAGGATCCTTTGCGGTAGCTGCGAAGCATCATGTTGTCGGTCAAATCCATGTTCCCCACAAGCCCCATACCGAGCCTGTCCTCAGGAACAAAGGATAGCGCAACGCCCATGGCAGAGATCTCTCTTGGGTCTTTTCCCACAATCTCATTCGCAGTTTGTGTGTTTGGTTCTATATACTTAATGCTTCCCGATTCGATTGGTTGGAGCCCTGCTATCGACTCGAGCAGCTCCTTCTGACCACAGCCGGAGATCCCCGCGATACCCAGTATCTCTCCGCTTCTTGCGGTAAAGGACACGTTGTCAAGCTTTGTTATTCCATCGATGTCGCGCACCGTCAGACCTTCTACAATCAGGCGCGGTGTAGGATTTTGAGGTTCGGGGCGTTCGATGTTTAAGGAAACAGGGCGCCCAACCATCATATTGGTCATCTCGGCGGCATTGGTTTTGTCGGTAGGCATCTCGCTTACAAACTGACCGCGCCGCAGGATAGCCACCCGGTCGGAGATCTCCTCCACCTCGTGTAGCTTGTGGGTAATGATGACGATTGCCTTGCCGTCTTTACGCATGTTGCGAAGCACCCCAAACAGCTTGTCGGTCTCCTGCGGTGTAAGCACGGCGGTGGGTTCGTCAAGAATCAAGATGTCTGCGTTGCGGTAGAGCACCTTTACAATCTCCACCGTCTGCTTCTGGGAAACAGACATGTCATAGATCTTTTGCTTGGGATCAACCTCAAAGCCGTATTGTGCGGAGATGGCGCGCACCTTCTCCTCAACAAGATTCATATCGAGCCGTCCACTGCTGGGAAGACCAAGAATAATGTTTTCTGCCGCGGTCAAAACATCCACGAGCTTAAAATGCTGATGGATCATCCCCACGCCTAGGTCATATGCATCCTTTGGGCTACGAATCGCGACTTCATTGCCATCCACAAAGATACTGCCTTCATCAGGGCAGTAGATGCCGGAGAGTATGTTCATCAGTGTGGTTTTTCCGCTTCCATTCTCCCCTAAAAGGGCAAGAATCTCTCCTCGGCGTATGTCTAAAAAGACCTTGTCGTTTGCTGCTACGGAGCCAAAGGTTTTGGTTATATTCCTCATCTGTATAGCGGCTTCTGTTGTGTTCAAACGCGTCTCCCCCTTTCCGAAATATAAAATCAGGAAAGCCGCTTTATAAGCGGCTTTCCTATTCAGTTATATAGTGATTAGTTCAGCTCGGTAATGCCGTCGATGCGAAGACCAAAATAGGGTGCGCTGCGGAGCGTAGACTCGTAGAAAACGCCGTCTTTAATCGCTTCGCCAGTGTCGCCTACCCAGTCGCCGTCGGTATCAATGGCAAGGTAGGTGGTTACGGCTTCGCCTTTTACGGTGAAGTTCGCGGTGTCAAATACGTTGAGCTTGCCTTCGGTCAGTGCCGCTACCACTTCTGCAACCTTTGCGTCGGTGCCTGCGGCAGCACTAGCGCCAAGCTTAGAAGTCATTACAGCGCCTTCGCTGTAGCCCTTTGCCCAATCGGTGGCGATCTCTTCGCCCTTAAGAATCTGGTTGAACGCATAGGTATAGTATACGCTCCAGTCGTTCTGCGCGCTGGTGAGCGCGGCGTTGGGCGCAACGGAGAGCATGTCCACATTGTAACCTACGCAGTACACGGTGGTACCTGCGTTAAGCAATGCTTCGCAGGCGGCGGGAGCGCCGGTGGAATCTGCGTGCTGGCTGATGATGATGCAGCCTGAGGAAACAAGGGCGTTTGCAGCCTCTGCCTCGGCGGTGGGGTCATACCAGGAGTTGGTGTAGGAAACAGACATGGCAACATTTTCTACAACCGACTTTACGCCAAGGTAAAACGCAGTGTAGCCGGAAACAACCTCGGCATAGGGGTACGCGCCAACATAACCGATCTTGATGTTGCCGTCGCTGTCCTTATTGCTGTCGGCAATTTTGCCGTCGGCAACGAGCTCGGCAAGCTTCATGCCAGCGACAACACCCGAAACATAGCGAGACTCAAAGGTGTAGTTAAACGCGTTCTTGAAGTTGGCAAGACCCGAAAGCGCAGCCAAATCACCCGTCATGGAAACGAAGGTAACCTCGGGGTTTTCGTCGGCGGCCTGCTGCATGTAGCTCTGGTGACCGTAGCTGTCGGAGAAGATGTAGGTACAGCCCTGCTCAACAAGGTCAGTGGCTGTATCGTAACAGCCTTCATCTTCGCTTACGTTGTATTTCCAGATAATCTGGTCAGCCGCGATCCCCACTGCGGCTGCGGCGGTGGTAATGCCTTGTATGTGCGCAAAGTCATAGCCGGTGTTTTCGTCGTGAATGAGGATAACGCCGATCTTTACCTGGGACTCGGGGGCAGCAGGTGCATCCGAGCCAGCGGGGGCGCTAGCGCTACCAGGGGTGCTTGTGCACGCGGCCAAGGACACCATCATTAACGCCGCGAGAAGCAATGCGATGATCTTTTTCATTTAATCTTCCTCCACAATCTTATTTTTCCCATATTTCAGAATCGACCGATACCACTTATGTATCAAAGCGGCATTTCGATCCAGAGCAAAAATAAATGCGGGAACAGATTTATGTTCCCGCAATGCGACGCAAACAAAAGCCAAAAAGGCCTTTCGTGCGAAGCATTGATAGTCCAGTCGTTTACGGCAACCGGGTAGAAACGTCAAATCCAAATTATTCGACATATACCAATACTGATATTTAATTATTCATTTAGGTCTAATCAGCAGAACTCGATGGACCCGTCATCCCCCATGGATTTGATACGGGCAAGCGACTCCACCTGATATCCTCTTGAGCGAATGATGTCGCCACCGGGCTGAAATGCTTTTTCTATTGCTATGCCAGCACCCACCACCGTTGCTCCCGACTGCTCTACAAGGGATATGAGCCCCCCCAGCGCGGCACCGTTGGCAAGAAAATCATCGATGATGAGTATGCGATCGTCGGAGGAAAGAAACCGCTTAGAAACGTATATCGTAGAGATGTTACCATGGGTGAAGGATTCGACCCTAGCGGTAAAAAACTCGCCGCTCATGTTCTTTGCCTTATGCTTACGGGCAAACAAAACCGGGCACCCAAAGATGTAACCCGTTATACAGGCAAGCCCGATGCCTGAGGTCTCGATGGTTAAAATCTTGTTGACATTTTGAGACGCGAATAATCGGCGCAGCTCGTTTGCCATATCCACAAACAAAGCGGGGTCCATCTGATGGTTTAAAAAGCTGTCTACATTGAGTATGCCACCGGGCAATACCATGCCGCTTTTACGGATGCGGTGTTCCAGAATCTCCATCGTATCGACCATGCCTTTCCGGCGTTGCCACCCAAAAGGCGCAAAACACCATGCACAATGTAGTGCGGCACCGCCGCAGGAGAAGCCCCGTTTTTAAAGAAGTGCTTTTAAGGTTCAAGCGGCGATTCATTACGGCTTTTTGCCTTAAAACGAGCAAGCCTTGTGACGGTAGCCGCCTAATTAATCAATATACCGTTTATTTTACTATTGCTTTACGTTCATGGCAAGTGTTTGTTTTACTAATTGTCGAATGTGTGATTATTTTTAGTTTTTAATGTGGTATTTCGTTTATTTTAACATTGCGATTGGTTTGGTTTATCTCTCATAGGTATCTGTAGGAAACGACCGAGTCGACACCTGACTATCTACTGCGTTAAAACCGCCGTTTGTTCCCTTTTGCTGTATACCGCAGAGCGCCCAAAAGACCGATGGTGCATCACGCTAGGGCGTAACGCACCATCGGTCTTGATTATGAAATAAAGGGGTCTCCTGTCGTTAAAACGTTATCAGGCTCTGCTCCACACGGTGTGAAAGCAGCCTTGTAGCAACGCAAAGACATAGTCAAAAAACCCTGCCGCGCCTGTTTCGGGGATTTGGATTTGATCCGTTATGGCAATCATGAACGGGGAGAGCTCGGAGACAGAGATGACAATCTTGCCGTCTATTACAGTGCCCCGATAGGTTTGGATGGTTCCCGAGGCAGTTTTGTGCTTTACGATATACTGCTTGCCGTTGTGTCTGGCATCCACTGGGAAGGTGAGAATCAGGTTGCCGCTGTAGCCGCTTGCCTTAATCTCGTACGCGCCGATGACAGCATGCCCGCTGCCTACCGACCGCAGAAGCTCACTGTACACGGTGGGGTTTACCACCTCATTTGCGCGTCCCGTCGCTGTATCGGTTAACAGGGAGATGGTAAGGCTGCCGCTAGTCACCCCTTGGGCGCGAATACCCGTTGCGGAATCGAGCGTCGACTCGCTGCTGTCGCCGGAGGAGGTGCCCCCGCCCGTGTTACCCGAACCGCCGCTTGCGCGGAAGGTCGCTGCAATGGTGTGATTATCCGTCACATTCGTAAAGGTATAGGATGACACCGCGCCCACACTCGCACCGTCTACCAGCACATCGCGAACCAGATACCCGCTTGCGGGTGTAATGACGAAGCTTTGGTCTGCACCGCCGCTTACCGTCACGCTACCGCTTGGTGTTATCGTACCGCCCGTGCCTGCGCTTGCGGTGATGGTGCGGGTTACCGAAGCGGGATCTTGCCTGAACTCCACATAGGTGTCGGTTGCCGACCAGGTGTATGCATCGGTGCTAAAGGTGCCGCTATCAGACGTACGCCACTCGCAGCCTGCGTATTCGGTAAGATTGGGGGCGAATCTGATTGCACTTGATGTTGTAGCCGCACCGGATTGTGCCGTCACACTGCCGCCTGAAATGATGATGGAGCCAGCGCTCATATTGGTAGCAATGCCGCGACTTCTGCCACTGCTATCGGTCGCTTCTCCACTTGTGGCGCGAACAACTGCGTCGCCGGAAATAGTGACATTAGCTACACCGAATACACCATAGCTAGCGTAGTATGCGTTATCTGCAGTTGCAGTTACGCTGCCGCCGCTGATTGAGATACTGCCATTTGAATATAACCCGGTACTAGTTGAAAAAGTACCAGTTGGTGCCAAACCCCCGTACGCTATAACCGTGCCGTCGGTTATACTGATTGAGGTCATTGCAACGATGCCGTTACTATTAGATGAGTTTGACGTGCCACCTTGTGCAGTAATTCTGCCTCCGTTTATAATTAAGGAATCGGCGAGGATGCCAAAGCTGTAGCCGTTTGTTGCCGTTCCCCCGGTTGCGGTCAGGGTTCCACTGCCGCTGATGGTGAGCGTGCCATTGCTCTGAGACACGCCGTAGCTGTAATTAAAGTCCTTGCCAGTCACGTAGTTGTCGCCGAGCAGTTCAAGGTTTAGGTCGCCGTTTGCAGTGATTGCTGCGGTGTAATCAGTTGACCACTCATGGCACTCTGTAATATTTGCGCCGTTTAGTGTTAGTGTATTGGTTGCCGAGTCATAGTGAACCGTATAATTGCTTGCGTTTGCGCCGTCGGAGGTAATACCGCCTACGCCGTCGCCGAGCCAGTAGCCACCGCCAACGACATTTATGCCACCGACATACACCGCCGTAGGCGCCGCCGCACTGACCATGGGGCTGACTGCCGGCAGCAGGCTAAGCACCATACATAGGGAAAGCACAATACTAAGTAGTCTCTTTTTCATACAACTGTTACACCTTTTCTGTTTTAATTTTGGTAAAGCCGAACGGCGCAATAGGCAAACGCCACGCGCCGTCGGTCTTGCATTATACTAGGGGAATTATATGTGTTAGGCGTCGTCAGGCTCTGCCGCACACGGTGCGAAACCAGCCTTGCACCAGCGCAATGATATAATCAAAGAACCCCGACGCGCCGGTTTCGGGTATTAAGACCCCATCCTTTATGGCGATCATGAACGGGGATAGCTCGGAGACGGAGATCACAATCTTATCATCCAGCACGGTGCCCCGGTAGGTTTGGATGGTGCCCGAGGCGGTTTTGTGCTTTACGATATACTGCTTGCCGTTGTGTCTGGCATCCACCGGGAAGGTGAGGATGAGGTTGCCGCTGTAGCCGCTTGCCTTGATTTCATATGCGCCAATCACATCGTACTCGCTGTCCACCGACCGCAGAAGCTC
>JAEZDF010000105.1 GCA_023429685.1 Bacillota bacterium | reverse complement strand
AAAACACGCTGTTATCTAATCTCTATTATATTTCATAATATGGGTCAGTGGTTAATAATTTATAAATGTTTCATGGATTTTTCTGCACAAGTGGCGGGATTTCGCCGTTTTTTGGGTGACCTTGGTGTATAAGCGCGGTGCAACGGTTTTTTTGTGATATGCCTGTTTGGGTGGGATTTTGCGATACCCTACGGCGGGGCATATTGTTTTTTATACGTTCTTGGGTGTGTGCCGCAACGCGGAGCGGCGGGGGCGTTTTGTCACGTCGCCGCTATCAGCTCATATGCCTTTTGCAGTGCCTGTTCGGGCGGGCACTCGTAATCGGGGGTGAGGGGCTCGCCGTTCTTGCTTTTGTCTACGCGGTACCATTTTTTAAACGACACCCCAACGACTAGCCCCGCATTTGGTGTCTGAAAATACAGGCAGTCGCCGTAGGAGGAAGGCAGGTTGCCCGAGGCTTCGCCCACCAGCGTGCCGAGATCATTGTCGGCGACTAGCATCGCAAAATCCATTGCCGCGCTGTAGCTGTGCAGGTCGGTCAGCACATACAAACTGCCGTCAAACACGCGGTTGTGCCGTTTGTTCTCATACGAGATGTTGCGGTTTTTTGCCACATACCAACCCATGCGCACATCACAGTCCCACGATTCGTAGCAGTCAACGTCAATGTAGCGCAGGAACTCGTTTGCCACCCACGAGTTGCCGCCGCCGTTGCCCCGCAGGTCAACAATTACGTTGGTGATGCCGTTTTCGTGTACCTCGTTAAAAAACGCGTCGAGTGTATTCAGATACTCGTCGTTGCACACGCACTCGGTCAGGGTGAACACCGCCGCGTCCTGCTCCTTGTCGATGCTGTAGTACACCCACTCGTCCTCTTGCGGCGTTTCGTTTCCCTTTGCCTCGCTAGCGGGGACAAAGGTATAGTGGTAATCGCTTAGCCCCGTACCCGTATCAAACGTAAAGGTCACCCCATCCGAGACATCTGCGCCGCAGAACGCAAGGTACTGCTGCCTTACAAGTAGCCGCTCAAACGAGCTTTTGGCATACGCCTTCACCTCATACGGAAACTGCGTGAGAAATACCTCGTACAGCTCGTCTGTGGGCACGCCGTTTACCGCCACCGGTGCGCCGTACTGGGCAACCTGCGTCAGGTCGTTTATGGTCAGGTTCTCGCCCTCGGTCTTTGTCCACACGTTGGTGTGCCCGTCACCCAGCTTTGCCGCTATGCGCCCCGCAGCCTGCCACAGCGCAAGTGCGGTGGTTTCGTCCGTTAGCGCGTCGCGCTCGGCTTTGTACTGTGCCATCACTGCCTGTGTCTTTTCGTGCGAACCGTCCACCCATGCGGGATGGCGATTCCGTATGTGGCGAACCAGATACGCTAGGTCCTGCTCCGCCTGCTGTTTTGTTAAAACCTGCCCCAGCTGGGACGTTGGGCGAAAATTCTGCACCGTACCGCGCGTGGGGTTCATACACAACAGGTAGTAAAGAAACGCCGCCCCCGCTAGGAATACCAGCGTTAAAACCGTGATAAGAACCATTCTGCCGAGCTTGCCTTTTGTTTTTGGTGTGGTGTTGTTCATACTTGTGTCCATGCCTTTCCCCGCGAATCTATCAATTTATCCTTCAATTATATCCCATCCCCATAAAAAAGAAAAGCGCGGGGCAAAAGCCCCGCGTCGCGGTTTATTATATGGATAAAATGTTCTTCACTCCCGGTTACAATTGCAGCCGCCGTTCAGCAGGGACATATCATAATCGGTTTCCCTCCAGTAAAAGTCTCTCATCCCCTGCCACGGGGCAGGGGAGTAGCTGGTACGCAATGCGCGGCGAGCCGTCGGCGACGGTGATTACCCCGCAGCGCACAAATCCGTGCTTCTCTATCAGGTGGCGCATTGGGCGGTTGTCGTGGTGGGTGTCGATTCGCAGGTTGGCGGTCTTTTGCAGGCAAAACGCCACACAGCGACCAAACACACCCTTTGCCGTGCCGTCGCTTGCAATGCGGTGAATGGTGCCGTAGGGGGCGTCGTTCATCCACGCGCCGTCCTCTATCACCGCATAGGTTGGCTCGGGACGGGTTGTAAACACAAATACCCCGTGAATGCCACCATCCTGCGTATCCACAAACAGCTCCCCCATTCGGATGTCCTGTTCGAGCAGCTCCCGCGCGGGGTAGGTGTCTCCCCACTGGGTGGGGTTGCCGTTTTGCGCCATAAACCGTCTTGCGGTGGCGTAAAGCGCTAGAATGTCGTCAAGGTCGTCTGTTGTGGCAAGGCGTATCATAAGTCGTTCCCTCCATGGGCGAAGGCAAACCGTTGCCGCGCCCTGTTGTTATAACCGTAAAAGCAGGGGAGATGCGCAGTGATGATCGTTTCCGTTTAGCTAATCCAATTGTTTTTTGTTTGTGCCACCGACCACACACCGTCCTGCTTTTCCACCGTAAATTCCCCGCCGATTGCCGCGCGTCCTGCACGCCATTTGCGCGCATTGACATTCAGCGTGGTGTCGGTCAGCTCGGCTTGCTCAAACGAAAACAGAATGCCGTCGGGAAAAAACAGGTCTTCTACATACCCGTCCTCCACCAGCTTGTCGTAGCCGAGGGTAAGCAGAGTAAGGTCTTGCTCGGCGCAAAAGTCCTCAAGCAGTGCGGTCAGTGCGGCGGCTTCCTCGTCCTCGATGTCGGTAAAATCCACCGACAGGTACTGGATATCACCGTTCAGCCCTGTATCCTCCTGCCACAACCAGTCTATGACCGCCATATACGCGTATTCTCCGCCCTCGTTCACCGCGATACTAACGGTCGACGAGACAGGGGCAGGTGCTGCGGCTGAAGCGGGGGCAGAAGGTGCTGCGGGCGGTTGTGTTGTGGCACAGGCTGCAAGCAGCAGGGTAATGGCAAGGGCGAACGCCGCGGCGGTCTTTTTGTGGTTTACGTGTGGCTTCATATCGGTCTCTCCCTTCACTGGGCAGGTGGTTGCGATATCTCCGCCCTGTTACAGAAGTAGTGGAGGGTTGTGCCTTGTTTTATTGCCGCGGCTGTTAAAAATGTGCACGACTTCCTGCAAATATAAACGATGATGGTGCTAACCCGTCCGCCATCTCATTTATCGGCTAAAGAATCCTCTCGTACAGCTTAAAGTGGTCAAGCCCATATTCCCCAAGCCCCAGATCCACCGTGGCGATATACGCAAACCCGTTTTTCTCGTACAGTCGGATGGCGGGCAGGTTATGCTCGTACACATCCAGCCGCAGTGCCTTAATACCCTGCTCTTTGCCGTGCTCAGCCGCAAACGCAAGAAGCCGTGTGCCGATGCCAAGCCCCGAAAAGGCGGGGTGCACGACAAAGGTCGTTATGACAAACACCTCGCTGTATGGCACGTTGATGCCCCACGGCGCACCGTGATAGGCAGGCTCGGGCTCGTGGCTTAGTATCATCGAACCGGCTATCGCATCGCCGACCCGCGCGACGTAAAGACCTTCGTTTACAACGCCCTTTTCGGCGTTTTCGCGGGTGGGGTAGACCCCCTTAATCCAGCCGGGGTAGTTTTTACCTGCCGCCAGGTGGTCGTTTAGCTCGTCGTACAGCCGCGCAAGGGGTGTGATATCCGATTGCGCGCCTTGTTCTATCGTTACTTGCATCGTTGTTCCTCCGTTTTATCTTTCGCTTTCCCATTGTAGCGCACACCACAATAAAGGGCAACTGTTGTCCCCTGCCGCGCAGGATTGTCCCCTGCCGCGCAGGATTGTCCCCTGCCACGCGGGATTACCCCCTGCCGTGCAGGATTACCCCTTGCCGCGCGGGACAGATTGACATTGTCCGCGGGATGATTGATAATGTAGGTATAACGATTCTTCGATAAAAGGGCATTATAACAGTATAAAAGACCAAAAGTCGGGCAGCAAAACCTGTACCGCAAACGAGGTGAACGATGTGGCAACGTTAAAGGATGTGGCCGCCCGTGCGGGCGTTACCGTCACAACCGTCTCGCGCATGCTGAACAAGCGCGTAAAGGTAAGCGACGCGACCTGCCAAAGGATAGAAGCCGCCATGAAGGAGCTTGGCTACCAGCCCAACGAGCTGGCGCAGTCCCTTGCAAAAAAAACAAGCAACTTCATCGGGCTAATCGTGCCTAGTGCATCCAACTACTTTTTTTGCGAGATTGTGAGCCGAGTAGAGTACTATGTGACCAAAAACGGCTACCGCCTTTTGCTGTGCGCCTCCAACCACGAAAGGGAAAAGGAGCTTGAGTACTTTCAGATGCTGGGCGCCAACAAGGTGGCGGGTGTAATTGTGGCAAGCCGAACCCAAAACCTGCAGGACGGCATCCGCTTTGACGCGCCAATTATCTCGATAGACCGCAAGCTTTCGCCGTCTCTCCCTTCCGTCTCGTCCGACAACTACGCGGGCGGGGTACTGGCTGCAGAGCTGCTTTTGCGCAAGGGTTGCAAGCACCCCGCGTACTTCAGCGGCAGCCCGTGGCTGGATATGGACGCAAACAAGCGGTATCTAGGCTTTGAGGCAACCCTAAAGCAAGGCGGCGTGGTTCCGCTTACGCTCGAGCTTTCGGAGGAGCGGTTTATGAGCATGAAGTACGACGATGTAATCGCCGAATTTTTGCGTCATCACCCCGAGCTCGACAGCGTGTTTACCTCAAACGACGTCATCGCCGCGCAGGTAATTCGCTACTGCGCAAAGAACGGCATTGCAGTACCCGAGCGCATGAAGGTGATAGGCTATGACGACATTGGGCTTGCCGGGCTGTATTGCCCGACCATTACCACCATTCGCCAACCAATCGACGAGATCTGCCGCTACGCGGTGGAGAGCGTGATATCCTATTACGACAAGCTGGTTCCCGTTAACACCGTGTTCCCGGTTACGCTCGTTGAGCGCGAGAGCACCTGACGGCACATTGAAGCTGAAAGCATCCACCCAAACAAGACAGCACTGCAAACGGGTTTGCGTTGCTGTCTTGTTTTTGTGCACCCCACCGTACTCTGATGGGTAGAACCGGGCATTACCCCCTGAATTTATGTTATGCGATTGACAATTCATGCTTCACTTCTTATGCCTTGCCGAATGCGATGTTTTTGGATGAGGAACAAGGCTTATCCCCATCCTATCAAGCCAGTCCCCCCAATTACCCAAAACCATGCCGATTTTGGATGATGCCTGCTCGCTTTAACGCATCCGCGTCGCTTCGGTCGGGCGTATTTTTTTAATAATGTTGCCTAAACTTTTTATTTCCTGCACAATAAAGTCATACGGTTGACATTTGTCTTTGACGATGCTACTATCATGATAGACGAACAGACACATCACCCTTGACGGGCTGTACCAATCAAACGATTTTAACACAAGCCCTTCTGGTAATAATAACGGGCTTACACCTAATAATAGTCCTATAACAAACGGAGCGTGTGAGAATATGAAGAATACCCCAAATCCAAACGCCTTAGAAAAATTAAACTCTCTGCTGCCCTGGACACCCCCCGCCATCGTGGACCTTGGCAAGGTACCCACCGGCGATATGCCTGGGGATAAGGTTGTCATCGGCACAGAGCATCTTGCAAAGGCCGAGCGGATCTTCCCCGAGCTTATCAGACAGCTTGCGTCGATCTTTTCGAGCGATTGCCCCCGCGCGGTGGTTGCCGTGTGCGGCGGCTCTGGCGTTGGCAAGTCGGAGATTGCATCCTTGCTTTCGTACTACTTAAACCAAAGCGGTATCGGTTCTTACACCCTTTCGGGGGACAACTACCCCCACCGCGTACCGATGTATAACGACGCAGAGCGTCTGCGTGTATTCCGCCAAAGCGGCATACGCGGCCTACTTGCCAGTGGGCAGTACACCACCGAGCGCGGCGACCTCCTGCTTACGTTACAACAGACCGGCGCGGACGCAGACCCCGCCTTGACGGGTGAGCACCCGTGGCTTGCGGTTTACCAGCAGGCGGGCGACAGCGGTCTACGGGGCTACCTTGGCACCAAAAACGAGATTGATTTTGACGAGATTACCTCGATTATCTCGCAGTTTAAAAACGGCGCGGACACCATCTTCTTAAAGCGCATGGGCAGGGAAGAGGCGTCTACCCGCTACGAAGCGGTGGATTTTTCGGATAAGAGCGTGCTTGTGATTGAATGGACGCACGGCAACAGTTACCACATCAGGGGGGTCGACATCCCCGTCTGCCTGTACAGCACCCCGCAGGAGACGCTTGCACACCGCAGGGCGCGTAATCGCGACAAGGGTACCGATAGCCCCTTTACCAACCGCGTGCTGAGTTTAGAGGCGGAGCTGCTCGACTCGCAGCTTGCCAAGGCGAAAATTATCGTCAGCAAGGATGGCGAGCTGACCGATGCGGACGCTACCCTTGAGCGTAAGCTTGCGCAAAAAAGGCAGGAGGCGGCACAATGAGTAACCAAACACCGACAGGCGGCAAGCCCGTTTGCGATGCGGGCGCGATGCTCAACGCCTACCCTGACAGCATGGGGCACAACCTAAAGGACATTGTGGGTGTTTTGCAAAGGCCTGAGCTCTGTGACGCGTTTCGTGCGTTTTACATCCTACCCAGCGTGTTTCACTCCGACCTTGACCGCGGCTTTTCGGTCATTGATTATGAGCTAAACGAGACCCTTGCAAGTCAGGCTGATTTGGACGCGTTAAAGGACCTTTCTATCGCCTTGAAGCTTGATTTTGTACTGAACCACTCGTCTGTGTTATCCCACCCGTTTCGCGATATCCTAAAAAACGGCAAGCAGTCAAAGTACAAGGACTTTTTCATTGACTGGAACAAGTTTTGGGACGGCTGCGGCACCATGACCGAGGACGGCTATATTCAGCCCGACGAGAAATACCTAAAGGATATGTTCTTTCGCAAGCCGGGGCTGCCGTTTCTTCCCGTTACGCTGCCCGATGGCACAAAGACGTACTACTGGAACACCTTTTACCAAGAGGTGTGGTACGACCGCGTAGACGCACACGACCTGGTGCTTGCCGCCGACATGCAGTACGGTGCGGCGCAGCAGCTTGCCGAGCAGATTAACGCGGCACTCAAAGAAGGCACCCCGCCCGAGCGCATCGACTTTGGCGCTTACGGCGCGTACCGCGATAAGATTTTGCCTATCCTGTACGCGAAGTGCAAGTATCTGGGGCAGATTGACTTAAACATCAAATCCCCGCTGGTGTGGGATTTTTACGACAAGACCCTAGCTCGCCTTGCCGAGTACGGTGCAACCATTGTGCGGCTTGATGCGTTTGCATACGCCCCCAAGGCGCCTGGCTCGAAAAACTTCTTAAACGACCCCGAAACGTGGGAGTTTTTAGCGGGTATTGCAGAGCTTGCCGACCGTTACAACCTAAACCTTCTGCCCGAGATTCACAGCGAATACCGCGAAAAGATACACGAAACCCTCGCGCAAAAGGGCTACATGACCTACGACTTCTTCCTGCCCGGGCTGCTGATTCACGCACTGGAAAAGCACTCAAACGCCTACCTGCTGCGCTGGATTGACGACATCACCACAAAGGGCATTCAAACCGTCAATATGCTCGGCTCACACGACGGCATCCCGCTGCTTGACCTGCGCGGGCTACTGCCCGAGGCGGAGATTGACGAGATGATTAAAGTAATCGTCGACCGCGGCGGGTATGTGAAGGATCTGCACGGCAACAAGAACATGTACTATCAGGTAAACGCCACCTATTATAGCGCGCTGGGTGAAGACGACCGCAAGATGCTACTGGCAAGAGCGGTGCAGCTGTTTATGCCCGGCAAGCCGCAGGTGTGGTACCTAGACCTGTTCTGCGGCAAGAACGACCACGAGGGCGTAAAGCGCGCCGGTGCGGGCGGACACAAGGAGATTAACCGCACCAACCTAACCCATACGCAGGTGGAAGACGCACTAAAAAACAAAACGGTGTCAGACCAGCTTTCCCTGCTGCGTTTTCGTAACACCTTCCCCGCGTTTGGGTTTGACGCAAGCCTTACCGTGGACGCCCCGCAACAAGACAAGCTGACGCTACGCTGGCAAAAGGACGGCTATACCGCTGTTTTACAGGCGAATCTGTCCGATTACTCGTTTACCGTAACCGCAACCGACCCCGACGGGAACACGGTGTTTTCGTTCTAGTCAACCCCCAGCAGCTTCCTTTATGGATTTAGAACAAGATTGCCACACATCTTTTTTCATTCTCTCTTCTTCATTTTCTACTACGTCGCACTAACTGTTTTTGATATTTCTCCTTACTCATTCTATCGATCTTGTTTTAAATTAACCCCCTCAGTGAAACGGTCTAACGCCGTTCTACTGAGGGGGTTTATAATTTGATGGATTTATAGATTTAATTATTGATACAGAAATTCTTTCATCGCCTGATAGGACGGCGTGCTGAGCAGCTCCTCGTGCTTGACATCGGTGAAGGTGACGACCTTGCAATCGTTTAGCCTGCCTGCCACTGTCATAGACGCTTCATTCGTAATGGTGGTATCCGCCATCGAGGAGAGGATCAGCACCTGCTCGTCAATGGACGGAGCATAACGAAACGGGTCGACATTGTACCCCCAAACCAAGCGGTAAAATACGCGCTCGACTGCCGGCATGGGCTTTTTATTCCTACTCGATAGATCCCTATCCGCGTTTCGCATGGTATTGTTATAATACTTCTCATATGGCGCGAGCAGTATCACAGACGATAAGTCCCTACGCGCGGCAAGATAGGAGGCAGGACCTGTTCCGATGCTGTATCCCACGGCAGTGATGCCGGACTTTTCAACAAACTTCCACTGTATTGCGGTATCGTATGTATCAAGGGCTAGTTGTTTCATCGCGGTCGCCGAAACCGTTCCTCCGCTTAAGCCATAGCCGGGATAATCCACGCACAGGAAATGATAGCCCGGGAAATAGTCTGCCAGAACCTTGTCTTCATGAAACAGTCTGACTGTTTTTGCAGCACATTCGCCTGCCCCGTTAAAGAATATCAGCAGCGGCGCCTTTTCGTCCGACTGCTTGTACAGCCAGCCATCCATATCGCCGTGCATCGACGGGATGGCTACCTGCTGCATACTGCCCTGCCCCATCAGATAGTTTTCGCTGCCCTGATCTCTACCACCTTTAATCGGGGTGCTTGTAATAACAAAGACCAGCGCGCAAAACAGAACAAACATCGCCCCCAGAAAGAGGAGGATCTTTTTAAGAAGTACTAGCTTTCCCTTAACCATCCTGCTTTCTACCAAAAAGAAGATGGCTAAAACCAGCGGCAGAAAGAAATAAAGAAACAGCGTTCTCTGCCCAAACTGTACAATACATCCGACCAGTGATGCCGCGATGATTACAAGGAAAACCCAGTCTTTTGCCTTTAGATTACTCAACGATAATTACCCCCATACAATACGATTTCTGTTCCCGTTTTCATGCTGTTTCTACCTGTCATTTCAAGCAGTTCATCTCACTGTCTTTAAAATATGGGGTGTGTTTTGTTGTGTTAATTATTACACTTGTGGATGTAGCTGTCAAGGCGGGGGGGGAGGGGTGATGTACTTGCTAATTTTCTTAAAATAGTGCCAAACATATGATCCTTGTAAAATTAGGGCTTTTTTGTTATAATTTTATGATCAGAAAACACTTTTACAATTATTTAAGCGGGGGTGCCTATATGAATACATGGAAACCAGATTCATTTACTGCGAAAGAACTTGAGAACAAAATAAGCCAAGGTAAAATTATAGTACCCAAGTTTCAAAGAGGGCTAGTCTGGTCAGAAAAGCAAAAAGAAACATTAATTGATTCTATAAAACGAGGATTACCTTTTGGCACATTATTACTTTTTAGAAATGCTGATCAAGGTATAGATCAAATCATTGATGGGCTTCAACGTTGTTCTACAATTTTTGAATTTATGAGAAATCCAGCAAAATACTTTTCTGAAACAGATTTATCTGACGATGTATTTACTAAAATTCATAAAATATTAGATTTGGCTGGAAATAAAAATGAAATTGAGCAAGAAATAAAAAATCAGTTACTTTTATGGATTACAACTAATCATAAAAGTATGCAAGATGTTGAACGTATGCAATATTATGATTTTGCTTTAGTTTTGGGTAAGCAGTTTCCTGTTGCTCAAGGTAAAGAGTCCGCTATTGTTGAATGCGTAAGACCATATCTTGAACAATACCAAAAGATATGCTCTCAGTTAATGAATATTCAAATTCCCGCCTTGGTTATTGAAGGTGACGAAGATATATTACCTGAAGTATTTGAACGTATTAACTCTCAAGGAACTAAGCTTACAAAATACCAAATCTACGCAGCTACGTGGATTGGTGATAAATACTCAATAACTAATGATTTGATTGATATTGTTAAGAAAAATCGTGATCGCTATGAGAATATGCTTAATGGAATGATGGAACTTGATGAATTTGATTCACAAGATTTTATGAAAGACAAAAAATTATCTGTCTTTGAACTTGCTTATGGTTTTGGCAAATTGATTGCAGAAAGATATCCAGCATTATTTGAACATGATGCCGCTTCAATAGAAGTGGATGGAATAGGTTTTACATTGTTTAATGCATGTTTAGGTGGAAAAAGCATTGATTTAAAAAACCTAAACACTCGTTTTCGTAACTTAATACCAGACAATAAACTATTAAACACATTTACGCTAAAGCTTTTAAGTTGCATTGATTATGTAGATAAACTATTAGGCAAATACAATAAATTTAAAGGTAATAGTCAAAAAAGAACAACTTTACGCCCGTTACACAGTGAACTTCAAATTGCTTCAATAATCTCCTATGTTTTTGTAAACAAATATGTTGAAATAGGTTTCAATGAAAATGGTAATGTTATCAAATATGAACTTAATTTCTTGAACACAAATGATAAATGGAAGAAGAACGAGAATATTTTTAAAGAAAATATTGCAAAAATATATGTCATGGAAATATTACAACAACGATGGTCAGGCTCTGGTGATAAGAAACTAGATAATATAATGACAAATTTATCATACTACACTCGAATCATAACAAAAGATGAATTTTTAAATACTTTACAAAATTGGTTTGAAACAAACAAAAGTGAACGGAAAGAATATAAGAAAATATCCACTCCAAAAGAATCTGAGAAGCTTTTAATGAATTTAATTTATATTAATGAGTTTTCAGCCAACGAACATCTTAACTCGTCTTCATTCGACATCGAACATCTAGCTACAAAAAATCTGCTAAAAAATCAACTCGATCGATTTGAGGGCAATTTAAGACTTCCGATTAGTTCTATAGGTAATTTATGTCTATTGCCACAAAAGGATAACCGATCAAAACGAGATAAAACAATATATGGAGATACTGAATATCTTAAAAAATCTCAACTAACAATAGAAGATATCGAAACAAGATTTTCATTCACATGTAAAGAAGATTTAGAATGGATTAACGATTTTTCTTTGACAGAGACTGAATTGTTAAAGAATTATTATAGTTTTATCGATAAACGCTTTGATTCTATGAAAAGCAAAATTATCAATAATTTTATCTTTAACTAGAATAAGGAGTACCGCGCTTCTTGCGGTACTCCTTAAAAAATTAATACCTTTTCATACTTGTCCCAGCCTACTCCTCCGCTGTCTCCTCGGCAGTATTGCTGTTCTCGGGGGCGGTTTGCTCTTCGCCGTCTTCGTCCTCCGGCTCTTCGTGCTGGGCGCGTGCCATGCTTACCACACGGGTTTCGCCGCTTACGCGCATCACGCGCACGCCGCCCGCGTAGCGGCTCTGCACCGCAATCTGCGAAACGGGGATGCGGATGATAATGCCGTCGTCGGTGATGAGTATCGCGTCGTCGTCGTCGTTGATGGTTCGGATGCCCGCAACATAGCCCTTGTCGTCGTCTACACGGTAGTTGATAACGCCCTTGCCCGCACGGGTCTGCTGGCGGTACTCGTCAAACGGGGTGCGGCGTCCCTGTCCCTTGTCGGTGACCGTAAGCAGCGTGCCGTCCTCGCGTACCCGCGCCATGCCCACCACGCGGTCGCCCGGCTCAAGCGCAATGGCGCGCACGCCGCGCGCGGTTCTGCCTAAGGGGCGGGCGTCGGTCTCGTTAAAGCGGATTGCCATACCGCCGCGCGTGCCTACAATCAGGTCGCTCTTGCCGTCGGTCAGGCGTACCCACGCAAGGCTGTCGTCCTCATCAAGGTTGATGGCGATAACGCCCGACTTGCGCGCGGTGTCGTACTCGGTCACATCGGTGCGCTTGATAATGCCGTTTACCGTTACCATCACAAGGTATTTGCCCTCGGTGTACTCGGCAAGGCGTATCATCGTCTGCACCTTTTCGTCCTGGTCAAGCGGCAACAGGTTTACGATATTCGTTCCACGCGCCGCGCGGGAGCTTTCGGGTATCTCGTAGCACTTTAAGCGGTACACCCGCCCGCGGTCGGTAAAGAACAGAACGTAGTCGTGGGTAGAGGCGATAAACAGCTCCTCCACAAAGTCTTCGTCGCGCCGCGTCATGCCCTGTATGCCGCGTCCGCCGCGCCGCTGCGACTTGTACACATCCATCGGCTGACGCTTGATGTAGCCGTAATGGGTCATGGTCACCACACAGTCCTCGACGGGGATCAGATCCTCAATATCAATCTCGCCGCTGACGGTCTGTATCTCGGTGCGACGCTCGTCCTTGTATTTTTCGCAGATTACAGCAAGCTCGCTCTTTACGATGGCGCGAACCTTGGTTACATCCGCAAGGATGCCCTCCAGCTCCGCCACCTTTTTCTGTATCTCGGCGAGTTCTTGCTCAATCTTAATGCGCTCAAGACCAGAAAGCTGCCCCAGACGCATCGCAACGATGGCGGCCGCCTGAATATCGTCCAGCCCAAAGCGTTCACAAAGCGCCGCTTTCGCAGCGGGTTGGTCCTTACTGGCACGGATAAGGGCGATGACTTCATCGATAAAGTCGATGGCTATCTTTAAGCCTTCAAGCACATGCTCGCGTTCCTTTGCCTTGCGCAGGTCGTATTGGGTGCGGCGTGTGACAATCTCCTGCTGGAAGTCGATATAGTGCTGTAATATCTCTTTGAGCGTCATGACCTTGGGCTGGCGTCCGCTGTTTTCAAGCGCAAGCATAATAACGCCCACGGTATCCTGCAGCTGGCTTAGGGTATACAGCTTGTTAAGCACAATCTGCGGGTTTGCGTCGCGCTTAAGCTCTACCACAACGCGCAGCCCGTCTCGGTCGGACTCGTCTCGCAGGTCGGAGATGCCCTCGATGCGCTTTTCCTTTACAAAGTCGGCGATGCTCTCGATTAAGCGCGCCTTGTTGACCATGTACGGAATCTCGGTGATGACGATACGAAACCGCCCGTTCTTCTCTTCCTCTATCTCGGCACGACCGCGCAGCGTAATCTTGCCGCGTCCTGTGGCATACGCGGCACGAATGCCCGCGCGCCCCATGATGATTCCGCCGGTCGGGAAGTCCGGCCCTTTGATGTGTTCCATCAGCTCGTCAAGCTCTGCATCGGGCTTTTCGAGCAGAAGGTTAATCGCGCCAACCACCTCGCCAAGGTTATGGGGGGGGATGTTGGTCGCCATACCCACCGCAATGCCCGTAACGCCATTCACCAACAGGTTGGGAAAGCGCGAGGGCAGAACCACCGGCTCCTTGAGTCGGTCGTCGTAGTTGGGAACGTAGTCTACCGTTTCCTTGTCAATATCGGTGAGCATGGTGGTGCTCATCTTGCTCATGCGCGCCTCGGTATAACGGTAGGCGGCAGGGGGGTCTCCGTCTATCGAACCGAAGTTACCGTGACCGTCCACCAACGGGTAACGCAGCGAAAAGTCCTGCGCCAAACGAACAAGGGCATCGTACACCGATGCGTCGCCATGGGGATGGTACGCACCAAGCACAGCACCGACGGTATCGGCGCATTTGCGGTATGCCTTATCG
>JAEZDF010000067.1 GCA_023429685.1 Bacillota bacterium | reverse complement strand
GTTCTCCGTTCTCCAAAGTGGGCGTTGAGCTGACCGATTCCACCTATGTTGTTCTGAACATGGATATCATGACCAGAATGGGCCAGGCTGCTTTCGACCAGCTGGGCGACACTTCCAATGATTTTGTCCGCGGCCTGCACTCCAAAGCAAAACTGGAGGAAGAAAACAGATACATTGTCCACTTCCCTGAGGACAACACCATCTGGTCTGTCAACTCCGGCTACGGCGGCAACGTTCTGCTCGGTAAAAAGTGCTTTGCGCTCCGTATCGCTTCCTATCAGGCGAAGAACGAGGGCTGGATGGCAGAGCATATGCTCATTCTCGGTCTTGAGAACCCCAAGGGTGAGGTCACTTACATCGCGGCGGCGTTCCCCTCTGCTTGCGGCAAGACAAACCTTGCAATGCTGATTCCGCCCGAGGAGTTTACCAAAAAGGGCTACAAGGTTTGGACGGTTGGCGACGATATCGCGTGGCTGCGCCCCGGCAAGGACGGCAGACTGTGGGCGATTAACCCAGAGGCAGGCTTCTTTGGCGTTGCCCCCGGCACCAACATGAAATCTAACCCCAATGCGCTGCTCTCTACCAAGAAGGGCACCATCTTTACCAACGTGGTACACAACCTTGACGATAACACCGTTTGGTGGGAGGGTCTGGACAAGAACCCGCCTAAGAACGCGATTGACTGGAAGGGCAATAAGTGGGACAGCGAATCCGGCGAGAAGGGTGCTCATCCCAACAGCCGCTTTACCGCACCCGCAAGAAACTGCCCCTGCATCAGCAGCGAGTTTGAGAATCCCGCCGGTGTGCCGATTAGCGCCATCGTATTCGGCGGACGCCGCGCGAAGACTGCTCCCCTGGTGTACCAGGCATATGACTGGAACCACGGCGTATTCGTAGGCTCGATTATGGCGTCTGAGACCACCGCTGCCGCAACCGGCGCCGTTGGCGTTGTGCGCCGCGACCCCATGGCTATGCTGCCCTTCTGCGGCTACCACATGGGCGACTACTTTGCGCACTGGATCGAGATGGGCAAGAAGCTTGGCGACAAGGCGCCCCAGATCTTTAACGTAAACTGGTTTAGAACCGACGATGAAGGTCACTTCATCTGGCCGGGATTCGGCGACAACATGCGTGTGCTTGAGTGGATTGTTGACCGCTGCGAAGGCAAAACCGACGCGGTAGACACCCCCATCGGCTACGAGCCCAAGCCCGAAGCCATCAACATCGAGGGTCTCGACATCGACCTTGCTACGGTTACTGAGCTGCTGAGCGTTGACGTAAACCTGTGGAAGGAAGAGGCCAAGGGCATCCACGAGTTCTACGGCAAGTTTGGCGACAGACTGCCCAAGGAGCTTGCCGACCAGCTTGCTGCTCTCGAAAAGAGACTGGGTTAATCTATTACAAGAATTTGCGGTATATAGACACAGGGGGCGTTTCGTAATGAAACGCCCCCTGTGTTGCATTATCATTAATACAACTCGCGTGTTTACCGTGTTGTTCTATCTGCGATACTTCTTATGTCTTGTAGCAAGCAGCACCGCTACAGCAACCCCTAAACCAACAGCCGTTATGGCGATAAGCAATACTCCCCATGTATGATTGGGCTTTTCATTTGCCTGTACTTCTTGCGGTGCCTGCGTACTAATAGCATTATCACTGGTTTTTGGTACGTACGCAGGAGTACCGTTTCCTCCTGTCTCGGGGAAGTCCTCTGCGAGGAGCGCAGCTACCTCTGCCTCAATCTGTTTTATCTTTTCAATCTCCTTTTTTCCAAGGTCGGATAACGTGTCATCCACCACTACAATTCCGTTGTTTTCCTTTGTGAAAATATCGCCGTTTGTACCTTTTAAAGGTGTCGCAATAAACGCTTGTTTGGTGCCATCGGTCACGTAATATACGTAGCCCATGCCCGTTACCCACATCATTTTAGCAGAAAGCTGCTCTACGTCCATGTTGTGTTTCTTTACTAATGACACAACCCTATCGTAATTTACGTTAAAATCCACAGACTCTTCCTTTTTTGTCGACTGCATATACATATGAATGTCGGGGGCTTTTCCGTCTACTGAAAATTCAATCATCCCCGCAAAGTGACCCGACTGATCGACGACCTCTGCTAGATACCCCTGCCCACCCGCAATCAGATACGGGGTGAATCCAAAATCCCCTGTCTCGGCATAAGAAATCAGGCTGCCTTCAAATATTGGCATGATGGTTTTTTCACTAATAACAATATTGAATTCCTTAAGGGATTTTGTTAGGTTATTATTACTGCTCTCAATGTCTTCCATGATGCTGGAATAATCTTGCGCATAAACTGACAAGTCTGTTTGATTATCAGGAGACGCATATATAAAAACACAAAACATATACACTGTAAATAGGATGCAAAAGAAAGACTGACACAGCTTTTTCATTAATATCCCCCATTGCTCTTTTCATAACCATATATTGTACACAATTCTATTTTACGGTATTATCTGCAACATTTCAATCATTTACATATAAGGTTTATGAGTATTCTTTTACCTACTATTTAAAGAGTAACTTCCCTCAAAAAAACAACCCTCCCTGAAAATTCTTCAAGGAGGGTTTTATTGCGTATCTGCTACACCGCAAACGGGTCGTCGCCGGGGTCGGGGTTCCACACGTACTCGATGTATGCGGCAATCTGGTACGCCTTATCCATGTTCACTGAATCGGAGACAAAGCCCAGCGTCATATCCATGCCCGCCGTCACGCCGGAGGAGGTGTAAAACTTGCCGTCGGTCACCCACCGGGCACTTCTTTGCCAGTTCACATCGGCGTTGTTTTCCGCCACCCAGTCAAACAGCTGCTTGTTGGTGGTCGCCTTTTTCATATCAAGCACGCCGGTTTTGGCGAGCAATGCGCTACCTGTGCACACGGTTAGGCAACAGCAGGCGTCCTCGGCAAGTGCACGCAGGCGGGCTAAGAACGCCTTGTCCTGCATCAACGCCCGCGCCCCGTACCCACCCGGGATAAACAATACGCCCTCGGACTGTATCTCGGCAAGCGGTGCGGTCATGACGCGAACCCCGTGGGCACTTTTCACCTCTCCCCCGTTTGGAGAGTAGAAGTTCAGCGAAAAATCCTCCACCTCGCCCAAAATCTCCGTCGGACCAAAGGCATCGAGCGTTTCAAACTCGTCATACAGCAGTATATTGATGTCCATGTATGTATCCCCCTTCTCTTATTCTCACTTTACAAGACTTGCCCGCATAATCTCGCATCTCACAGGTTCACCCAGCGTAAGCTCCTGCGTTTGCCCGGTAAAAACAAACCCATTCTTTATGTAGAAGCGTTTCGCCCGTTGGTTATTCTCTAACACATCCAGCACACAGTGGGTAAACCCTTCTGCGCGAAGATGGATAAACGCCGCATCCAGCAACGCCTGCCCTACCCCTTTGCCAAACCAATCGGGATGGGTGTAGATGGCGACGATTTCGCCGTCATCGGGATATTCCGTTACCTTTGATCGCCGCGTCAGCACCGCGCCTATCGTCTCCTTACCGCAACACGCAACAAACCCATCCAGCTGCTTTTCGGGTAGCTCAGCGGTAAGCGGCTGTACCCATCGGTCATCGGAAATCTGACTGAGATACGCGGCATCCACTATTCCTCGATACGCTACCCGCCAGCTGCCTGCAAACACCCTGCTGATGTCGGCAATATCCGCCATCTCCGCCCTACGTACAGTGATGTCTGTCATCGGGTTTCCCTCCGTCATACGATGGTTCTCGTCCCAGTTCAGCCCCATCACCTCTGCCACATGGGCAGTCAATATGGGCTGCACCGTCGGGTAGGTCCAGCACCGGGGCGCACCTTCGTGCAGCTCCACCCGCTCGATCTCAAAGACGGGCAGGGTGCCAAAGCGGGTGATCTCCGCATAGTACAGCATCCCGTAGGTTTCGGGCAGCGCGCCGCTATCGTCGGTGACCGAATAGGGGCAGATGCGCCGCAGCGAAAACTCCGCTGCACCCGTTTCTTCATATAGCTCGCGGCGCGCGGTGTCGTCGATGTCTTCCCCCTGCTCGCGGTGTCCGCCGGGGAATTCCAGCGTGTCACGCTCCTTGTGCTTGCAATACACCCATCTGCCGTGGGCGCGGGCGACGATAACGGCATACTTAAAATCTTTGCCCTCCGCCTGCTCATGAAACCAGACATGAAGCATCTGCTGTCACCTCAATCGTTGCAAAAATCTATCCGAACAAACTGTTTTGCGTTTGGCAAGGGGACTATTTTTTGCAATATGCAGTCATATCCGTTTTCTTCCATTGCCGCCACAAGAGACTGCTCGTCGATGTCGCTATGTAATGCGCCGATTTCGTCGAATACGTGTGTATACGGCGACTGAGATACGAACTGCTCGCCGAGGTTCTGCTGAATCACGCACGACACATAGCGCGGTCGCGCGGTTGCGATATGGCTTATGAACCTGTTTAGCCCGATGTACTCGATAAACAGGTTTGCAATGATAAGCTCCGCCCTCGGCAGGCAGGATTCTGGCAGCGATAGGTCGCACCGAACCAGCTGCAGCCGCTCGCCGAGATGCCCATACCGTTCCTTGCAGGCGGCTAGGTACTCGGCGCTTACATCTACCCCGTACACTGTTTTCATGTGCGCCGTATCCACATGCTCCAGTCCGTTGCCCCCCGCAATGCCTAGGATAGCGGCGGAGGTCACCTCATAATCATGTAGCTGTGCGCACAAAATTTCGCTGAGCTTTTGCAGCTGAAATACCTCGTCAAGGCTCATGTGCGCCTCGTAATCGGATAATGAAATCTTCTCCCATGGGTGCATACTCCGTTTCCCCCTTCGATGTCCGTGTGTTCGTCTTATGGTTTTGCGTACCGTTCCAGTGCCTCGTCATAGAACTTCTTTGTGTGCTCGTCAAAGCACACCAGCATCACGCGGTGCAGTATGGTATCCTGCGCCAAGAATTCCATGATGGTATTGACCGCAATCGGGGCGGCCAGCGCAAGCGGAAAATGGTAAACCCCCGTGCTGATGGAAGCAAACGCCACCGTGCGGCAGCCGTGCAGCGAGGCAAGCGCAAGGCTTTCGCGATAACAGCTTGCAAGCAGCGCCGCCTCGCCATGCTCGCCCCCGCCCCAGATTGGTCCCGGGGTGTGAATAACAAACCGCGCGGGCAGCTTGTATCCCAGCGTCAGCTTTGCCTTACCCGTTTCGCAGCCGCCCAGCGTTTTACACTCTGCCAGCAGCTCGGGTCCCGCCGCGGCGTGGATTGCGCCGTCCACCCCGCCGCCGCCCAGCAGTGTGGTGTTTGCGGCGTTGACGATGGCATCTACCTTAATTGTTGTGATGTCGCCCTTGATAATCTCTAGCTTCACTCGTTTTCCCCTCGTTTCATCGGTGTGTATCGTATCCCGCTTTGCAGCTGCTCGCAGGCAGTGGGCATAAAACCAAGCCGCTTGTAAATCTCAACCGCATACGGCGATGAATTGACTGTAACGGTAGTATGCCCGCGCGTCGCAGTCTCTACCAGACGGCGGGCAATCCCCTTTTTGTGGTGCGTCTTTTCCACAAACAGTAGGCTGATGTGCGGATGCGTTTGTGAATCGGCTTGCCCCACTTGCGGGCGCACCGCGACCACGCCGACAACCGCCTCGCCCTCCAGCGCGTACCACAGGGATATCTCTCCATCCTGTATGCGCTTTGCCATCGCGTCGTATTCTATAAACTCATGAAACGTCGCCACACCCTGCTCGCTGTAGTCGGGTGCTTCAAACTCCAAAAACACCCGCCACACCAAATCGAGCGATTCTTTGAGCCGTTGCGGCTTCATTTCGTGAATGGTCATGCTGAATTGCCCCCTTTTGACTATCACGCAGCAGCTTTTCATCCGCAGCGTGACTAAAAGAACGTAAGCTGGCTGTTTTCGTAACCCTGCTTATATGCGCCAATGATATCCCGCATTTGGTATAACAGCCCAAGCCGATCGCACTCCTGCCCAAAGACGCTCCACAACGCCTTTGCCCGCGGGCTTTGGCAGGCGTAACGCTCGCCAAACTGCGCAAGATACCGCTCGCGCAGCCCCTGCCCCGCAAAGCGGTCGTCCAGACTTTTCAAGAAATGCTCCCGCTGGTTTGCGCGCAGGGTGACGCCAAAAAACGGGTACACAAATCGTGCTCCGTTTTCCTTTGCAGCGCGTACCACCGACAGCACGTTTTGGTCGCTGTCCTCGATAAACGGCAGAACCGGCATCAGTAGCACACCGACAAACAGCCCTGCGTCGGATAGCTGCCGCACTGCCTTCAGCCGCTCGGACGCGGGCGGGGCAAACGGCTCTATCTTGTTGCACAGCGCGTCGTCGCAGGTCGTCACCGTCATCTTCACAATCACCGGCGAATGCTTGGCGATGTCGCGCAAGATGGCGGCATCCCGCGAAACGAGTGGGCTTTTGGTTGCTATCGCCGTACCAAAGCCGTATGCGTCGATTAGTTCAAGGGCATGACGGGTAAGCAGCAGCTCGCGCTCAAATGGGTTGTAGGGGTCGCTCATCGCGCCCATGCCCACAACACCTGTTTTCACCTTGCGCTGCAGGTCGTTTCGCAGGATGGTAAGCGCGTCCTGCTTTGCGCGCACGCGGTCAAACTCCTCTACCCGGTAGCAGTCGCTGCGGCTGTCGCAGTAGATGCAGCCGTGGCAGCAGCCCTTGTAGATATTCATGGTATAGTCGGTTCCAAACCATCTGGTATCCTTTGTTCTGGATAGTATGGTTTTTGCGGGTATATATTCCATGTTGTTCCCCTATACGGTGGTGTGAAGTAAGACCAGATTACCCGCGATGCGGTACTCTCCAAGCCCGGCGGGTATAAACAGGCTATCTCCTTTTTTTATGGCAACATGCTGTTCGGCGTTTTCTGCCACCCCTTCCCCCTCCAAACACAGCAGGGAGTGAAATGAGGTGTTGTCCGCGCACAGTAAAGCTTGTGTGTTTATCCTAAGCTCATGCACCGTAAAATAATCACACCGCGCAAGCCGCCGTGTCTGATATCCGTCCAGTACGGTGTAGTGCTGCTCTGCTATACTTGACGGGGCAAAGGGTTTTGTGATGGTGACATCGAGTGCCTTTTGCACCTGCAGCTCACGGGGCTTTCCGTCCGCGTTCGAGCGGTTATAATCATACACACGGTAGGTGAGGTTGGAATTTTGCTGAATCTCTGCAAGCAAAATCCCCGCGCCGATGGCGTGGATGGTTCCCGCGTCGATGAACAGCACATCCCCCTTTTTGACGGGCAGGGCGTTGAGTGCCGATTCCAGCTCGCCGCTTTGGATGAGTTCGGCAAACTGCTGCTTGGTAATCTCCTTTGCAAAGCCGTAATACAGTGTGGCGTCCGGCTTGCAGTCTACCACATACCACATCTCGGTTTTGCCGCAGCCACCCTCAACCCGCGACGCGTACTCGTCGTTTGGGTGCACCTGTATCGAAAGGCGTTGCTGCGCGTCTATTAGCTTAATCAGCACAGGAAAAGATGCAAACCGCCCACAGTTTGTGCCAAGCACGGCGTTTTTCTGCTCGCTGAGATATTGGCTAAGCGGCATGCCATCGTACTGCCCGCCTTCGATGAGGCTCTCACCGTCGGGGTGGCACGAAAGCTCCCAGCTTTCTGCAACCCGCGCAAGCTCTGTATGCTTGCCAAACCGCTCCTTGAGCGCTGTGCCGCCCCAGATGTAGTCCTTCAGCGCGGGTTTGAGCTTTTCGATGCGCATGTTGTTTCTCCTTATGTAACGCCTTCCGGCATCCGTCGTGCGGCTACGGTAAGGCAGGCGACCCCCCTCGGGGATATGTGATGCCATTATACTACATTTACCAAGGCGGCGTAAAGAACCGCTTGTGTCCTGCGCTTCTTATGGGGTTAATTTTGTGTGTTGTGGGGAGGGGTAAGGGGTACACACACTACGTCCTGCCCAATGTCAATAGGTTGGTGATGCGGGCGATTACAATGCGAAGCTCGATTCGCGATTCGCCCCTACGGTTGGTCTTGATTTAGCGCGCACAAAAACCGGGGCGGATTTTTCCTCCGCCCCGGCTTTATATCGTTCTTGTTATTGCGTGCCCGTCGTAATCTGCTCGTCGGGCAATGTCACCGTTTTATTCCCCTCGGTGTATGCAATGCCCTGCACATAGCCGCTTTCATCCAAAGAGACGCGCAGCGTCCCCCTGATTGCGCCGCCCACATAGTCGCGCAAAAACGCGCTGCGCTCGGTAATCGGCTCGGGGGGCTGTTCTTGCTCGTCCGACACCTGTGTTTTGCCCGACGCGGTGTAGTCGAGCACCGCCATGTACAGGGTGCGCGCCGTGCTTTTGAGCGCAATCTCCCGCGAATGGTTGACGATGGTAACGATGTAGCTGAGCATCACCCCAACCACAAAGAGAACAACAAGCGTTACCACCATGAGCTCAAAGAGTTTAAGCTTATCATGGTCGGTGCGCTGGAATGCCGTAATCTTTTCAAGCACCATGTTCCTAGCCCCTTGTAAGGATTGGACGCGTGTTGTACATAGCTGGGTACGGTGTTTGCTACGGTGAAATGATGTCGTTCTTTAAAACAGCCCCGGCTTGTGCCGGAGCTGCTTTAATAAGAAAATATACTATAATTAGGGAGCTATAGTAACCGTTCCTGCCGGCATAGTCACAGTAATTCCGTTTTCAACGTATGTCATCGCAGTAATAGTACCTTTGGCATCCATTGTCGTTACAGTTAACGTCCCTTTAGGTTCGACCGCCAACAAATTATTGGTCTTTAACACCGCGCTGGTAATACCACTCGCAGCTAAGGTATTGCCTTTAACCTGAATTTGATCAGTTGCATACGCTTGTGCGGCTGTATACAATGTTTTAGCAGTTGATTTAACTGATGCTTCTTTTGCGCTGTTGATAAACCCAATCATCGACGGTACAAGGATGGCGATTAGGATGCCTAGGATTGCGATAACCACAATCAGCTCGATCAGCGTGAAGCCGCGGTTTTTCTTGGCTACCAGTGCGCATAGTTTTGTAAACATAAATTTACCCTCCATCATTTTTGTCTTCGATTTGCGGTGCAGGTTCTGACTTAGTTATTCCTGCCCGGTGGTTTTTTAGACACATTTCTTTTAAATTTTTACATCTCTTTTAATAACGCCTGCCCAACCACCGTATCCACGGCACGCTATTTCATTATAAAGAGATTCTTTTATTCATATTGTAACATAGTTTTGGTGCGTCATCTACAGTCTATATTAGGCAACTGTTTTTCCTTGCATCGTGTTGCGGCGACATTGCATGGTTTTGCCGGGCAAAACGCAAAGCGTGTCGCCCTATAACGAACCCGTGCGAACAACGTTTTATCATGCCGTCGTCTTTTCATGAAATAAGACAAAGAAAGAATGAAAAGTTCCTTTATTCTGGCAACGATATGCACACAATGACCATTGACAAACCCTTACAGCTAGAATATTATATATAATATATACAGTATATAAGGGGCGCACCCCATCAACATCTTGTGTTTTTTGTGGGGGAACTTCGGGTGCGCGGGGGTGCAAACGCTGCTGCTGTGCCGTTTTTGCCCAATGCTGCTATAGCCAAAAGGGGGAACAATTCGCCGGTCGGGCGCGCCTTTTTTGCGCGCGGTTCGACTGTTTCCGAGGGGGAACGCGCGATTTTTCTCTCGCCTATAGCTAATTAACCTTAAGAATGTCCGAACAAAATTGAGAAAAAGCATTTATGGCTTTTACGAAGATTTCTTCAAAGACATTAGACATGATAGGTTAATTAGGGATTACTCTTAGTGCCCGACATATTCTCGGCACGGAAAGGCGTGGGACATTGTAATGCTTACTCAAATCATCAAGCGAGACAGAACCACCGCACCGTTTAAAAGCGAGAAGATCGTTCTTGCCATCTTTAAGGCGGCTACCGCCGTAGGGGGGGACGACTTTACCACCTCACAACAGCTGGCCGATGAGGTGGTGCGCCTTGCCGACCTGCGCTACCCCGACGGCATCGCCGAGGTAGAGGGCATACAGGATATTGTAGAAAAGGTGCTGATTGAAGCCGGGCACGCAAAGACTGCCAAGGCGTACATCCTGTACCGAGAAAAGCGGCGTGCGTCCCGCGAAAGCAACGCCTTAATCGGTGCCACCATCAATATGTTCACCGAATATCTGAACGACCGCGATTGGCAGATTAACGAAAACGCCAACACGCAAAAGTCGATTAATGGTCTAAATAACTACGTGCGCGAGGCGTTTACCAAAAGCTACTGGCTGCACGAGGTATACACCGACGAAATACGTAACGCCCACCTTTCGGGGGAGATTCACATCCACGACTTAGGCTTTTTCGGTCCCTACTGCGCGGGCTGGGATCTGCGCCAGATCCTTACAAATGGCTTTGGCGGCGTGCCCGGCAAGGTGGAGTCGCGCCCCGCAAAGCATCTGCGCTCTTTCCTTGGTCAGGTGGCAAACTCCACCTTTACCACCCAGGGCGAAAGCGCGGGCGCACAGGCGTGGTCGTCGTTTGACACCTACTGCGCACCCTTCATCCGCTACGACAACATGGACTACTCGGCGGTGCGTCAGGCATTGCAGGAGTTTGTGTTTAACCTAAACGTCCCCACCCGTGTGGGCTTTCAGTGCCCGTTTTCCAACCTGACGTTTGACATCGTGCCCCCGCGTACCCTGCGCGACCAGAACGTGGTTGTAGGCGGCGAGATGAAAAACGAGACCTACGGCGAGTTCCAAAAGGAGATGGACCTGTTCAACATCGCGTTTTGCGATGTGATGATGGAAGGCGACCTAAAGGGGCGCGTGTTTACCTTCCCCATCCCCACCATCAACGTCACCAAGGACTTTGCGTGGGACAGCCCCGTGGTCGAGAAGTTTATGGAGATTACCTGCCGCTACGGCATCCCCTACTTCTCGAACTACATCAACTCCGACCTATCGCCCGAGGACGCGCTTTCGATGTGCTGTCGCCTCAGGCTCGATACCACCGAGCTGCGTAAGCGCGGCGGCGGTCTGTTCGGTTCAAACCCGTTGACCGGCTCAATCGGCGTGGTTACCTTAAACCTGCCCCGCCTTGCGTATCTCTCCAAAACCGAGCCGGAGTTCTTTACCCGCCTTTGGCAGCAGATGAACATCGCAAAAAACAGCCTTGAGATTAAGCGCAAGGTCATAGAAGAGCAGACCGGGCGCGGGCTATACCCGTACTCCGCCAACTACCTAAGGGACGTTAAGGCGCGCACGGGCAGCTACTGGCACAACCACTTTAACACCATCGGGCTTATCGGCATGAACGAGGCGTGCCGCAACCTGCTGGGCTCCGATTACGACCTGACCACCCGCGAGGGGCAGGCGTTTGCCGTCAGAACCCTTGACTATATGCGCAGCGTGATTAAGGACATTCAGGACGAAACGGGGCACTACTATAACCTAGAGGCGACCCCCGCCGAAGGCACAAGCTACCGCCTTGCCAAAAAGGACATCGAGCGTTACCCCGCCATCCTAACGGCGGGCGAGACGGTACCGTACTATACGAACTCGACGCAGCTGCCCGTGGGCTACACCGACGATATCTTTGAGACGCTCGACCTGCAGGATGAGCTGCAGTCGATGTACACCGGCGGTACGGTGCTGCACCTGTACCTAGGCGAGGAGATTAAGGACACCGCCGCGGCAAAGAACCTGTTGCGCAAGGCGTTTACCCGCTATAAGCTGCCCTACCTGTCGCTTACCCCCACCTTCTCGGTGTGCAGCGACCACGGCTACATTGCGGGCGAGCACTTCACCTGCCCCGAGTGCGGGCAGAAAGCCGAGGTCTGGTCGCGCGTAGTGGGCTACCTAAGACCGGTGCAGAACTTTAACACCGGCAAGCGCGCCGAATACGCCGAACGCAAAAAGTATGTGATGCCCGACGAGGCGTTTGAAGAACGCTACACCAAGCGCGAGGAAGCGGTGGTATGAGGTTTGCGGGGCTTGTAAAAAGCTCGCTGGTAGATTACCCGGGGCTTGTGAGCTGTGTGCTGTTTGTACCGGGCTGCAATCTCGACTGCTTTTACTGCCACAACCGCCCGCTGATAGAGGGCAAGCTACCCCTGCTCGACCAGAGTATGGTCACGGAGTTTTTAAGAAAACGCGCGGGTCTATTAGACGGCGTTGTGCTCACCGGCGGCGAACCGACGCTGTACGCCGAGCTGGAGGAAACCGCCGGATGGCTAAAACGCTTGGGCTACCGCGTTAAGCTCGATACCAACGGCGCAAACCCCGATGTCGTCAGTCGTCTGCTTACCCTTAAATTGTGCGACTATGTGGCGGTGGACTATAAGGCTCCCGCCGCGCGTTATAAAGAGCTGTGCGGCGAATGCGCGGACGCGGATAAGGTGCTGCAAACCATCCTTATGCTCGCGCAAAGCGACACCGCCTTTGAGGTACGTACCACCGTCGTGCCCCAGCTATCCATGACTGATCTAGCGCAGATGGCACACGAGCTGCCCGCCCTGCCGCGTTATGTGCTCAACCGCTACCGCGTGCCGGACGAGTACCCCGCCCACGAAGCACCCCGCATCCTGCGCCGCGCATATACCCAGCACGAGATTACCGCGTTTGCCGAGGCACTGTGCGAGATACAGCCGGGTACGGTTTCATAACGACCTTCCATTAATATTAAACACAGGAGGCGATGCCCAAACCGGCACCGCCTCCTGTGTTTATCCCTGTCTATTATGTAACGATATACTCGAGGATGTCTTTGTTTACGATGTTTGACGCCTTATCAAATACAAAGTGGTCGGCACCGTCGATAATCAAAAGCTGTGCGCCGTCTATTGCGTCGGCAATCTGGCACAGGTGGTTGTACTTTATCATATCGTGCTGCCCGCCGATAATCAGTGAGGGCAGCCGAATGCCCGAGATGTCCCGCACGCGCAGCTTGGGGTAAGACACCATCAGGTTCATTATCTGCGCCTTGCGCCTTGCCCTTTCGTCAAACAGACCGATGAAGCGACACGCAATATAGCCCAGTACGATAGGCAGCTGGATAACCCATTTTACCCCCTGCGGGTTTAGGTTGGGTCCCGCCACAATCAGCTTGTGGATGCGCGACTGGTTCTGCCGTGCCATCTCTATGGCGACGTTTCCGCCGTCCGAAAAGCCGATGATAACCGCCTTTTCAATCCCCATATCGTCAAGCACCGCAAAGGTGTCTTTTGCCATCTGCTCGATGGTAAGCGGCGCGGTGCCGAAGGTGGATTTTCCGTGCCCGCGGCTATCCACCGTTATGGTCAGGTGACGGTGAGAAAAGTCGTAGATCTGCTTGTCAAAGCAGTGCCTATCCTCGCCGTTGCCGTGCAATAGAATCAGTGCCGGCTCGCCCGCTCCGTAGCATTTGTAGTAGATCTGTGCTCCGCCCGAATGCGCGTAGCCTGTGGTGTGTGCTGTAACCAAGATAAACTGCCTCCGTAGATATATTGTAATGTTATATTACTATCGGTATAACTTTCCCTGCCATAGCCCATGCTCCACCAGCGCCTTGTCGATGCCGCCCAGCACCGCTACCTTGTCCATGCTCCACAACGGGGCAAGCAGGGTATCGCGTGCGCCGTCGCCCGTAACGCGCTCTATCACGGTCTCGGGCGGTAAGACGGCAAGCTGTTTGCACACGGTATCGGTGTAATCCTCCCGCGTCATCGGGGTAAGCTCACCGCGCAGGTAGCTGTCGGCAAGCGGGGTATCCCGCAGGATGTGCAAAAGATGCAGCTTTACGGCGTCGGGGCGCAGCCCTGCCACCGCGCGGGCGGTTTGTATCATATCCTCCGGCGTTTCGCCCGGCAGCCCGTTAATCAGGTGGATGCACACGCGGATGCCCTTTTCCTTTAAACGGTGGTAGCTATCTATAAACTCTTTGTAGTTATGTCCCCTGTTAATACGCTGTGCAGTGTGGTCGTGTGTCGTTTGCAGCCCAAGCTCCACCGTCAGGTAGGTTTGCCTCGACAGCTGCGCTAGATAGTCCGTCACGTCATCCGGCAGAGCGTCGCACCGCGTTGCGATCGAAAGCCCGCAAACACCGGGTACCGCAAGTGCCGTTTCGTACAGCTCGGTCAGTTCGGGCAGCGGGGCATAGGTATTGGTGTGCGCCTGAAAGTAGGCGATTACACTTGCGTCCTGCCATCTGCTTTGGATGCGCGCAAGCTCGCCGGTAATCTGACTGCAGATATCCACAGCACCCTGCGTAAACTCCGACCCGCCAGCGCGGCAGAACATGCACCCGCCGCTGCCCTTGGTGCCGTCGATGTTTGGGCAGGTAAGCCCCGCGTCGATTACCGCCTTGAACACGCGGTGTGAAAACCGGCGCGATAGATGGTAGCGCAGGGTGTGGTAGCGCTTATTGTCGTCGCTGTAGACAAATGGGTTTTGCATCGGTATCCCGTTTCTTTCGTCGCTTTTTGGGCTCCGGCAGATGCCGCCGTTTACCCAATAGACCCTATCATATCAGATTAACTTGTAAAAGTAAAGCCGCCCACAGTGCCGGCTACGAATACCATCCTTTGATACCAGTTTTACTATAAATTAGTGCCAAACCCTACAAAGCAAACCGTTTAACCAGATGATTTATAGTATAAGTAACAACGCCCGTAGACAGCGGCTCGGACGGATAACGCGATGACGGTTTTGCCTGCCTGCTACCGGGGCGTAACAGTCGGCTTATAATCGTTCATATCGAGTATCGGCTTTAAGCTGTAATCGATCTTTGCACTGTCAATCTCCTTGCCGGTTGCTTCGCGAACGTGGTCGACAATATTGCTACGCACCATATCGTCCAATTCATACACATCGGTGCCGTAGGGTATTTTAATGGTCAATAGCAGGTTGTCGATACCCTGCGCGTCATGAACGATAAAAAAATGCGTACTCTGCTCGTTTTCTGGCAGTGGGGCGGGTGATACAGAGCCGTTACCGGTACACCCTGCCGTCAGGAGCATCAGCGCCATAACCATCATCAGCGTAAATAACCGTTTCATCTCAAAACCCTCCTAAACTATTGTGTTACCATGTCACTTGCAATGGGGCAGAACCCCACGCAAAACCATGCGGCAATACAAACCCATTTTTATTGTAATATTATACATTATAACTCACAATATGGAAACTACAATACTCATGCCTATTTATGGCATGGAAAGAACCGCCGGTTAAGGGAAAATCCCTTACACGGCGGCGTCTTTCCTGTCTGTTTTCGGTTTGGACGAAAAAGACAAGCTATATTATATAGTTTAGTGGAGAGCAGAAAGAATGAGTGCGGTCATACCGTCGCAGTTTACGGTCTGCTCGCCCTTTCGGGCAATGTCCGCTGTGCGCGCGCCGCCCTTTAGTACCGCCGCCACTGCGTCCTCGATTGCCTGCGCCTCATCGGCAAGCCCGAGCGAAAGTCGCAGCATCAGCGCGCACGAAAGGATGGTGGCGATGGGGTTTGCAACGCCCTTGCCCGCAATGTCGGGTGCAGAGCCGTGAATCGGCTCGTACATGCCGCGCGTGCCGTCACCCAGTGACGCACTCGAGAGCAGCCCGATTGAGCCGGTCAGCATCGACGCCTCGTCGGACAGGATATCGCCGAACATGTTGCTGGTTACCACCACGTCAAACTGCGACGGGTTGCGGATAAGCTGCATTGCGGCGTTATCCACCAGCATATCGGTGCAGGTCACGTCGGGGTAATCCTTCGCAACCGCATGCACCACCTCGCGCCACAGGCGAGAGCTTTCAAGCACGTTTGCCTTGTCTACGCTAATAACCTGTCTCTTGCGGGTTCTCGCCAAATCAAACGCCACCTTTGCAATGCGGCGGATTTCGGTTTCGTTGTACGCCTCGGTGTCAAAGGCCTCCTCGCCGCCTTCGCTGGTGCGGCGGCCGCGTTCGCCAAAGTAGATGCCGCCCGTCAGCTCGCGGATAATCACAAGGTCAATGCCGCCTCCCGCAATGTCGGTGCGCAGAGGGCAGGCGGAGGAGAGCGCCTCAAACAGCTGCGCGGGGCGGATGTTTGCGTACAGCCCCAGTGCCTTGCGTATGCCAAGCAGCGCCGCCTCGGGGCGAAGGTGTCCGGGCAGGGTATCCCACTTCGGACCACCCACGGCACCCAGCAGCACGCTGTCGCTTACAAGGCAGCCGTCTACCGTTTCCTGTGGCAGGGGGTTACCCGTTGCGTCGTAGGCTGCGCCGCCCATCAAGTATTTATTGAAGGTGAAGGTGTGCCCAAACTTTGCGCCCACCGCCTCCATCACGCGGATGGAAGCCTGCACAATCTCGGGGCCGATGCCGTCGCCTTCGATAACCGCAATATTAAAGTTCATATAAGTTCCCGTGCCTTTCCTGATATCGATACGCTATCCCTTAGCTTCCCTTAGCAAGCGATTTGAGCAAACCGCCCGCCGCCACAATGTTCTGCAAAAATGCCGGGAACGGCTGAAAGGTGACGGTTGCATCCTTGGTGTGGTTTGTCAGCTCGCCCTTGTCAAAGTCAATGCTCACCTTGTCGCCCTCGTCGATGTCCGCGTCGCACTCGATAATGGGTAGTCCAATGTTGATGGCGTTGCGGTAAAAGATGCGTGCAAAGCTTTTTGCCACCACGCAGGAGATGCCGCTGGTTTTAATGGCAAGGGGCGCGTGCTCACGAGAAGAGCCGCAGCCGAAGTTTGCGCCGCCAACCATTACGTCGCCTTCCTTTACACGGCTAACAAAGGTCTTGTCAATGTCCTCCATGCAGTGGGCGGCAAGCTCCTTGGGGTCGGAGGTGTTTAGGTAGCGCGCGGGGATGATGACGTCGGTATCGACGTTATCGCCGTATTTTATCACGGTCGCGTTTGTGATCATAGCTATCCAGTTCCTTTCAATCGGGTCGGTGCGCGTGTCGGTATGCGCAAAGACCATGATGTATCGTACTGCCCGTTATAACGAAGCGTTGGTTTAAATGTGCTCGGGGGATGCGATCTTACCGGCAATCGCAGACGCTGCCGCAACGGCGGGGCTTGCCAGGTACACCTCGCTCTTGGGGTGACCCATGCGTCCGATAAAGTTGCGGTTGGTGGTTGCCACACAGCGCTCACCCTCGGCAAGGATGCCCATGTGTCCGCCCAGGCAGGGTCCGCAGGTGGGGGTGCTTACGATGCAACCCGCCTCGATAAAGTCTTTGAGCAGCCCTTCCTCCATCGCCTGCAGGTAGATCTTCTGCGTTGCGGGGATGATGATGGTTCTCACGTTTTTACTAACACGTCTGCCCTTAAGGATGGCGGCAGCCTCGCGCAGGTCGGACAATCTGCCGTTGGTGCACGAGCCGATGACCACCTGATCAATCATAACCTCGCCCGCCTCATCCACCGTCTTGGTGTTGCTGGGCAGGTGGGGGAACGCCACGGTGGAGCGAATTGTCGAAAGGTCGATGTCATACACCTCGTCGTAGGGCGCGTCCTCGTCCGCCGCAAAGATGACGGGCTTGCGGTCGCTGTGCTCTGCAATGTACGCGAGCGTGACCTCATCCACGGGGAAGATGCCGTTCTTGCCGCCCGCTTCAATCGCCATATTGGCAACACACAGGCGGTCATCTATCGTCAGGTTCTTTACGCCGTCGCCCGCAAACTCCATGGATTTGTACAGCGCGCCGTCCACACCGATCATGCCGATGATGTGCAGGATCAAATCCTTGCCCGAAACGTGCTTATTAAACTTGCCCGTCAGTCTAAACTGGATGGCGCTGGGTACCTTAAACCACGCCTTGCCGTACGCCATGCCCGCCGCCATATCGGTAGAGCCTACGCCGGTACTGAATGCGCCGAGCGCGCCGTAGGTGCAGGTATGGCTGTCCGCACCGATGATGACATCGCCCGCGACGACCAGCCCTTTTTCGGGCAGCAGTGCATGCTCTACGCCCATCTCGCCTACATCAAAGAAGTTCTCTATCCCCTTTTTACGGGCAAACTCGCGCACCTGCTTGCTCTGCTCGGCGGCCTTAATGTCCTTGTTGGGGGTAAAGTGGTCGAGTACCAATGCTATCTTGCTTTGGCTAAACACCTCGCCACAGGACGCCTTTTCGTACTCGTTGATGGCAACGGGAGAGGTAATGTCGTTACCCAGCACCAGATCAAGGTCCGCCATGATCATCTCCCCTGCTGCCACCTCCTTTTTCCCGCAATGGCTTGCCAGAATCTTTTGCGTCATTGTCATTGCCATAGTTTCATCTTTCCTTTCCAAACCATATTCGCTCATGCGGTGCGCCCTGCACATTCGCCGCTTTTGTATCCCCCAAAAGCGGCGGCGACCAAACTCTCACCTCATAAATAATTCCTACCTAAACAAAACCCTACACATTCATCAGCGCATATTCGATGGAGTCGACCAGCGCCTCCCAGCTTGCGGCGATGATGTCGGTAGACACACCCACCGTCGTCCACTTTTTCGTGCCGTCGCTGCTTTCAATCAGCACGCGCACCTTTGCACCCGTGGCGTGCTCCGCCTGAAGCACACGCACCTTATAGTCGGTCAGGTGAACCCGCTCAAGCTGCGGGTAGAACACCATAAGCGCCTTGCGCAGCGCAAGATCCAGCGCGTGTACCGGACCGTTGCCCACCGCGGCGGTGGTTTCGTACGTGCCGCCCACCTGAATCTTCAGCATCGCGCTTGCGTTGGTCTCGCCGTCGGGGGACGGGAACTCGCCGTTTGTTTTGTACATATCCAGGCTGAAGTGGGGGGTAAACAGGCCCAGCGCACGCTTTACAAGCAGCTCAAAGCTTGCGTCCGCTGCCTCAAACTGGTAGCCCTCGTGCTCCTTTTCCTTAAGCAGGGCAAGCAGTTCTGCTGTTTGGTTTGCCTCGGTGACGGCTTCTGCCACCGACGTGCCCGCAAGCTTTGCCATTAAGGCGTTGCGCCCTGCGACCTCGGATAGCAAGAAGCGGCGGCTGTTGCCCACCGAATTGGGCGGGATATGCTCAAAGCTGCGCGAGAGCTTGTTTACGCCGTCGATGTGCATGCCGCCCTTGTGGGCAAACGCGCTGCTGCCGACGTAGGGCATATTGCCCCGCAGGCTCATGTTGCTGATCTCCGAAAGCTTCACGGCGGTAGGGGTCAGCTTTTCGATGTCGCCCGCTACGCAGCGGTACCCCTTTTTGAGCTGCAACGTCGGGATGATGGTGGATAGGTTTGCGTTGCCGCACCGCTCGCCGATGCCGGTAAACGTTCCTTGTATGTGCGTAGCCCCCGCCTCCACCGAAACGATGGAGTTTGCCACCGCACAGCCGATGTCGTTGTGGCAGTGAATGCCCACGCGCACCTGCGGGAAGGTTGTGCACACCGTTTTGGTGATGTCTGAAATCTCGACGGGGTCGGCACCGCCGTTGGTATCGCACAGGCATAGCACATCTGCGCCCGCTCTGGTTGCGGCATCCAGCACCTTTAGGGCGTACTGGGCGTTTGCCTTGTAGCCGTCAAAAAAGTGCTCCGCGTCAAAGATAACCTCTTTGCCGTTTTGCTTCATAAACGCGATGGTGTCGTAAACAAGCGCAAGGTTTTCTTCCGGCGTTGCCTTTAGCACCTCGGTCACATGCAGATCCCACGACTTGCCGAAAATAGACACCGCGGGGGTGTTTGCACTAAGCAGCGAGCGCACGTTTTCGTCGTCTTCTACCGCAATGTTCTTGCGGCGGGTGCTGCCAAAGGCACACAGCTTTGCGTTTACAAGGTTTAGCTCCTGCGCCTTTTCAAAAAACTCCATATCCTTGGGGTTCGAGACGGGGTTGCCTGCCTCGATATATGCGACACCAAAGCCATCAAGAACCTTTGCAATGGCGAGCTTATCGGATACCGAAAAGGATATCCCCTCGCTTTGCGCCCCGTCGCGCAGAGTGGTGTCCAGTATCTCAAGCTGTTTCATGTGTGTTCCCAAACCCTTTCCGGCTGCCGCCATTGTACTGCTGTGCCTCGTACTAAAATGAATATTTATCTAGTTTATTGCACCGTGCGAAGCAGCTTGTTGGTTGCGTTTAAGTACGCAAGCAGGCTCGCTTCAATGATATCGGTAGAAAGACCCCTGCCGGTATAGATGCGGTCGCCCGCGCGCAGCTTCACCATAACCTCACCCAGCGCGTCACGCCCTTCGCCCACCGAGCGGATGGCGTAGTCCTCCAGCGAGTGCTCGGGTGCACCCGTTACCTTGGAGATGGCGTTGAAGGATGCGTCGATGGGTCCGTCGCCGATGGCGACCTCTTCCTTCTCCTCGCCGTCCTTCTCAAGCCGCACCACGCTGGATGCAGTGGCAAAGTTGCTAGCGTGCACATCAAAGCGGCTTAATGTATAGTCGCCCTTGACGGTGGGTGCCTTGCTCGAGACTATCGCCTCAAGGTCAAGGCGGGTCACCTCTTTTTTCTTGTCGCACAGCTCTTTAAACTGCGCAAAGTAGAGGTCTATTTCCTCGGCGGACGGCTCGTAGCCCCATTCCTTAAGCTGGTCGACAAACGCATGTCGTCCGCTGTGCTTACCCAGCACCATCTTGTTCTTTTTGAGCCCGATTGATTCGGGAGTCATAATCTCGTAGGTGGTGCGCTCGGCGGCGACACCGTGCTGATGAATGCCCGACTCGTGCGCAAACGCGTTCTTGCCCACAATCGGCTTGTTCAGCGGCGGTATTACGCCGATGGTGTTATAAATCAGGCGGCTTGCCTTGGTAATCTGGGTAGTGTCGATGTCGGTGTAGCACCCGAGCGACTGGCGGCGGGTGTGAATCGCCATCGCAATCTCCTCCAGCGCCGCGTTGCCCGCGCGCTCGCCCAGACCATTGATGGTGCATTCCACCTGCGAAGCACCGGCGCGGATGCCGGCAAGGGAGTTTGCCACTGCCATACCAAGGTCGTTGTGGCAGTGCATCGAGATGCGCGCGCGGTCGATGTTATCCACGTTCTTTATCAGGTATTCAATCAGCGTGTACATCTCCTCGGGGGTGGTATAACCCACGGTATCGGGGATGTTCACAATTGTAGCGCCCGCCGCAATCACCTTGCGCAGCACCTTGGAAAGAAACTCCGGCTCGCTGCGGGTGGCATCCTCGCACGAAAACTCCACCTGCGAGCAACGCTTCTTTGCATACGCGACCATCGCCTCTGCCTGCTCAAGCACCCGGTCGGGTGTCATGCGCAGTTTGTATTCCATGTGAATAGGCGAGGTAGCGATAAAGGTGTGAATCAGCGGAGACTGTGCGTGACGCACCGCCTCGTAAGAGGCGTCGATGTCCTTTTCTAGTGCACGGGAGAGCGAAGCAACGGTGCAGTCCTTGACCGTCTTTGCAATGGTTTCGATCGACTCGAAATCGCCCTTGCTTGAGATAGCAAAGCCCGCTTCGATGATATCCACCTTTAGACGCTCGAGCTGGCGTGCAACCTCAATCTTCTCTTCAAGGTTCATGCTGCAGCCGGGGGACTGCTCGCCGTCGCGCAGGGTGGTGTCGAAAATATAAATCTTTCTATCCATGTCGTTCGTTCTCCCTATACACA
>JAEZDF010000063.1 GCA_023429685.1 Bacillota bacterium | reverse complement strand
ATAATAATAACACGATAGTTGTGACTGCGGTATGCAAGGTCAAGCGTTTGCATGATAGGTATAATGCATACTGAGATATGATTATCGTTCGGGCAGCATTCTGGTGATGCTGCCCGTTTTTTGTGCGCTAAAAACTGAGTTGTTCACCAAGATCGGATTCCTTGGGGATCGCGCCTGCAGAGGGTAACGTCTTTGTGCGGAAACGGTGCGCATTACCCAACATCTGCTCCTCAAATGGCTTGACCGTAGCAACGGTATGCCCTTTCTTGAGTATCATGACCGAGACGCCCTGATTATCCTTGGTGCTCTTTTCTGCGACCGCGCCGGAATGCACAAGCAGCACACGTCCTGCCGTGCTCGTCAACATATACTCCCTATCCTGTGGGGTAAACAGTATCGCACAGGCGGGGGCTTTTGCGCTGTAGGCGTTAATCAGCTTCTTGCGGCGCGTTTTGGTCTGGTAGCTTGCAAGCGGAACCTTGGAGAGCTTACCGTTTTCATAGAAAAACAACATATAGCCCGAAAAGTCCTTTGTGACAACCATTAACACGACGGACTCGCCCTCGTCCATGCCCAGCTTCGCGGGGATGTAATCCCCCAGCACGCTGACCTTGGTGTCCTCAAAATCGCAGGCGCGTGCCTTGTATACCTGGCACCGATTGGTGAAGAACAGCAGCTCCGCGGAGTTCGTGCTCTCCCCTTGCATCACAACCTCGTCGCCCTCTTTGAGCTTGTGCTCACCGCTCATGCGCAGCGACTGCGGGGTAACCTTTTTAAAGTACCCTTCTCTGGTAAAGAACAGGTGGACGGGGTAGTCGGGAATGTCCTCCTCTTCGGGCTCTTCCGGCTCATCGTCTGCAAACACAATCAGGCTTTTGCGCGGCGCGCCGTATTTTTTTGCCACCTCGGAAAGCTCGTCTATCATAATGCGCCCGATTCGTTTGGGATTTGCGAGAATATCCTCCATATCGGTGATTTCTTTTTGGAGCTGATCTAGCTCTTTGGTGCGGTTTAGGATGTACTCCCTATTTAAGTGACGCAGCTTAATCTCCGCCACATAATCCGCCTGTACTTCGTCGATTCCAAAGCCGATCATCAGGTTGGGAACAACCTCGGTCTCCTCCTCGGTCTCGCGCACAATGCGCACCGCTTTGTCAATATCGAGCAAAATCTTCGCAAGACCCTTGAGTAGGTGCATCTTCTCTTTCTTCTTTTTCAGCTCGTAATACACGCGTCGCTTCACACATTCGGTGCGAAACGCCGTCCACTCCAAAGCAAGCTGACGAACCCCCAGCACGCGCGGTGTGCCGCCCACGAGCACGTTGAAGTTGCAAGAGAACGTGTCCTCGAGTGGTGTAATGCGAAATAGCTTTTGCATTAGCTTGTCCGGGTCAGTGGCGCGTTTAATGTCGATGGCAATCTTTAAGCCCGAAAGGTCGGTTTCGTCGCGGATGTCGGAAATCTCGCGAATCTTGCCGGACTTAACGAGGTCGACAATCTTATCAATAATCGCTTCCACCGTCGTGGTAGGCGGAATCTCGGTAATCTCTATGCAGTTTGAGGATTTGTCGTACTGAAACCGTGCGCGTACCCGAACACTGCCGCGTCCGGTTTCGTATATCTTTGCGAGCTCCTCCCGATTGTACAAAATGAGTCCACCTGTAGGGAAATCGGGAGCCTTTAACGTCGATAGGATGTCGTGGTGCTCGTCCTTCATCAGCGCGATGGTGGTTTCGCACACCTCGGCTAGGTTAAACGGGCAGATGGAGCTTGCCATGCCGACAGCAATACCCATATTGGCGTTGACCAAAACAGTCGGAAAGGTTGTGGGAAGCAACGTCGGCTCCTTGGTGGTGTTGTCGTAGTTGTCCACAAAATCCACCGTATCGCGGTCGATGTCGCGGAACAGCTCGGCGCATATCTTATCAAGCTTTGCCTCGGTATAACGTGCGGCGGCATACGCCATATCGCGCGAATAACTCTTACCAAAGTTGCCCTTGGAGTCAACATAGGGTACAATCAGCGACTGGTTACCGCGCGAAAGGCGCACCATTGTTTCGTAGATTGCCGCATCGCCATGGGGGTTTAAGCGCATGACCTGCCCCACAATATTTGCGGACTTGGTACGCGAACCGGTAAGCAGCCCCATTTTGTACATTGTGTAGAGTATCTTTCGATGAGAGGGTTTAAAGCCGTCGATCTCGGGTATTGCCCGCGACAAGATTACGCTCATCGCGTAAGGCATATAGTTCTTTTCGAGCGTCTCGGTTATGGGCTGCTCCACAACCAATCCTGCGCCTTCAATATAAGCGTTATCAGATAACGCATTTTTCTGTTTTTCGGGTTGTTTATTCTTTGCCATGGTTATGAATATTCCTTTCCGGCGCCCTGCGCCGCAAGGGCACAAACCACCATGAAAATAGAAATGCGGCTTTCCTTCAGATGGGGCTGTGCCCCAACAGCCTTTTTTCTGAAGCTTATAAGGCTACCTTTTACGCTTTTGCTCCCCTGTGCTTATGGCACATGCAGCGTACTTTCTAAGCTGTCCGTCAAACCAGTCGGCTGTTTTTAGGGCAAGCAGCAGGTTCGCTGCAACGAGCACGATACCCAAAGCAAAAAGCATCCCAGTCTGCCACAAATCAAATTGACCCCAGCGCACAAGCAACAATCCCACCCACACGCAATAGGGCAGTGACACAATAGAGGTGGCAAGCGCCGGAATATAGCTCTTTAACACAAGGCTTTGTCCAATATGAAGGAGCAGATGAAGAAAAAACGCGCAATAGACCGCAACCCATACCCCATAGCTTGAATACCACACGCTAAGCGCGGTAACCAAGCAAATCAGTATAAACTCCTCTGCAACGGCAAGCGCAAACGCCGCGGTTGACCGTGCCGCCGCGCGATCTATGTGCCCTGAAAGACGGGGAAACCGCACCTTGATGCGGAATGAGTGTTTTGCAAGCCATGGTTGCATTAACACCATCTCTTCAAAATCGTGAAGCATAAACACGGCAGGCAGCAGACAAACCGCAAGTAAAAGCTCTTTTGTCATGACACATCCGCCGCGTCGATATACAGGTGACCGTTCTCGGCAATAAAATCCTTTCGCCCCGCAAGATTATCGCCCAGCAGAAGGTCAAAGGTTGCAAGCGTCTTTTCCGCTAGGTCGGGCGTTACCTTAATCAGCCGTCGGCTTTGTGGGTTCATGGTGGTCATCCACATCATATCTGGCTCGTTCTCACCAAGTCCTTTTGAACGTTGCAGCGTATACTTTTTATCGCCGAGCGTCTCTACAATCTGTTGTTTTTCACGTTCGGTATAGGCAAAGTAGGTCATGTCCTTTGTGGTGATCTCAAACAATGGGGATTCTGCGATGTACACAAACCCCTTTTCAATCAGCGTTGGGGTCAGGCGAAACAGCATGGTCAGAATGAGGGTGCGAATCTGGTAGCCGTCAACGTCGGCATCGGTACAGATGACGACCTTGTTCCAACGCAAGCCCTCCAGATCAAACGAAGACAGCTCTTTGTTTGCCTTGGAGTGCACCTCTACGCCGCAGCCGAGCACCTTGATGATGTCGGTGATGATCTCGTTTTTAAATATCTTGTCGTACTCCGCCTTAAGGCAGTTTAATATCTTGCCGCGCACGGGGATGATTGCCTGAAACTCCGAGTCGCGCGCCAGCTTACACGCGCCCAGCGCAGAATCGCCCTCTACGATGTAGATCTCACGGCGGGAGGTGTCGCGGGTGCGGCAGTCCACAAACTTCTGCACCCGGTTTGAGATATCCAAAGAGCCTGCCAGCTTCTTCTTGAGGTTTAGCCTGGTCTTTTCGGCATTCTCACGGCTGCGCTTGTTGATAAGCACCTGCTCGGCGATGCGCTGGGCATCGTCGGGGTTCTCAATAAAATACACCTCAAGCTGATGCTTTAAGAAGTCGGACATCGCCTCGTAAATAAACTTGTTGGTAATCGCCTTTTTGGTCTGGTTTTCGTAGGAGGTGATGGTCGAAAAAGAGTTTGAAACAAGCACGAGGCAATCGTCTACATCGGCATAGGTTATCTTGCTTTCGTTCTTCAGGTACTTACCGCCCTGCTTTAAGAGCGCGTCAATCTGATAAACCGTTGCATAGCGCACCGCCTTTTCGGGCGATCCGCCGTATTCCAGATGGCTTGAGTTGTGATAGTATTCGGTTACCTTGACGCGGTTGGAAAAGCACAGTGCAACCGAAAGCTTCACCTTGTATTCGGGTCTGTCTTCTCGGTCGCGACCGCGGCGTTCCGTCTGCCAAAACTGCACGGGGGTAAGGCTGTCGGTGCCCGAAAGCTCCTGCACATAGTCGGTAATCCCGTTTTCGTAAATATATTCCGTGGTGGCAAAGCCCTTTTCCTCTTCAAAGCGGAGTATAAACAGCAGCCCCGCGTTGACCACCGCCTGTCGCTTGATGGCCTGCTCGAAGTATTCCCTCTGTATATAGATATCGGTGAATACTTGTAGGTCTGGGCGCCATTTGATGCGCGAGCCCGTCTTTTTGCGGGAGGCGTCTTCCTTTTTGAGCGCGCCGACGTTCTCGCCGTGCTCAAACCGCAGCGAGTATTTATAGCCGTCACGGAATATCTCTACATCCATATACTCCGACGCGTATTGCGTCGCGCATAGACCAAGCCCGTTAAGACCCAGCGAATACTCGTAGCTTTCGCCAGAGTTTGTGTTGTATTTACCGCCCGCGTACAGCTCGCAGAACACCAGTTCCCAGTTGTAGCGCTCTTCTCGCTGGTTGTAGTCTACCGGAATACCGCGCCCGAAATCCTCCACATCAAGGGAGCCGTCGCGGTACACCGTTACAATAATCTTATCGCCAAAGCCCTCGCGCGCCTCGTCGATGGAGTTGGAGAGTATCTCGAAGAACGAATGCTGACACCCCTCCAATCCGTCGGAGCCAAAGATAACCGACGGGCGCTTGCGCACCCTGTCGGCGCCCTTGAGCGACGAGATGCTGTCGTTGTCGTAGCTTTGGGTTCTTTTTGCCATCGTGTTACTATTCCTCCTAGTGATCGCCTATATATTTATAAATATCTATGTATGGTTATCGTATCTCTGTTCCGCCAAACGCGGTGCTCGCCTTGATGAGCACAAGGGGCAGAGACGGGTCGGTGGGCACCGCAGCGCGGTTATCGCAGCCGCCAAACGCAGAGGAGCATTCCACCTTAAGACGATAGTTTCTGGGCGCGTATATCCTTATCCCGCCGAATGCCGCGCTGGTCTCGATTATAACGTCGCCGGCAATGGCAATCTCGGTCAGGTCAATCTCCGCATAACTGAATACCGCGGATACCTTTGCACCTGTAAAGTTGGGGGATACGTTCTTTACCTTAATGCTGCCAAACACAATGTTGTATTCCGGATTGGAGGAATTGTCCGCCTGACCGGAATGAACGGGAGGCATTGTTGAAAAGCCCGATACCGGCTTTACTGTTTGAAAGCGGTTGCCAAATGCAATGCGCAGACCAAGTAGGATGATTAGCCCAGCGATGATAATGGGTACGACCATCTCCTGTGTGATAATCTGCTGTTCTTTTAAAAGGAGCAGTGTTCCGACACATAGTAGCAAAACGTTCCAAAAGCGCAGACCGTAGGCAATAATCAAGAACACGGCGGGGATAATCAAAAACATCGTCCACCAGCCCGCAAAGCCGATTAGCAGCCACCAGCCGAGTGCCTGCCCCAGTAAGCCAACTCCAAGAAGAATTACAAGTAGACCAAAAAACACGCGTGCAACTGTTGTCCTCATTCAAATGTCCTCCATTTACTATTATAGTACGCTACGCAAGGGGTTCTTTTATCATTTTCTTCATAAACTCCATGCACACACCACTCATCACCGTTTTACTTGTGGTTTGGTAGCCCAAACGATGGTAAAACGCGACCGTTTTCTTATGAATAGAGCCCGTAAACAGCTCATAGCCGCTACTTTTGTTAAACTCGCGCTCGATTGCTTCCATCAGTGCGCAGCCTATCCCCCTGCACTGATATTCGGGCAAAACAACAAGCTTGCCAATCTGGCAGACCCCGCTTTCATCCAAATGCGCGCGAACAGAACCGACTATTTTGCCGTCTTGAGTATACTTTAAAAACACGCGGCGGCTAAACTCTGCTTCAATCTCCTGCTGGGTTTGAACAAGTGGCGGTAGGCGGTCGTTTTGCTCTACGACACTAACGGGATAAAAGGCTTGCTTTTGCACCTGCAGTATGTCGGCAAGATCTTCCATTCTTGCTTTCTCGACCATCAATGTCACTCCGTTCATACAGCTTGTGCTATCAGCATCGCGATATTATACTAGGTTTAGTAAAGCAGCAAGCTGTCATGCCCATTATAAACCACCGACCATTCCTTGTAAACGTTAAAAGCAAATTTCCCCAAAATACACACGTATCAAACACAGATAAAGACCTGTCGGGGGCTTCCCGGCAGGTCTTTTTGCTATCAGGTTGTGACTAATTACTGCTCGTTATGATTGTCCGCCGGAGGAACGGGAGCGCTGTTCTCCTGATTGTTCTCATTAACAGGAGTGGGTTTCTTGCCTGCGCCCATTTCGGTAGCTTTTTTCATCAACTCCTCGGTAAAGCGCTTTTCGTCTGCGTGGTCGGTGTTCCACTTGGCAATTTCGGCGTCTACATCCAGCTCACCAGACATAAAGCGCTTAAAGTCTTCTCCGTCCATCTTTTCGCAGGCAAGCAGATATCGCGCAAGCTCGTGCAGCTTTTCCATGTGTTCGCCAAGTATCTCCTTGGCGCGCTTGTAAGCGATGTCGATAATCTTGCGCATCTCGGTATCGATCTCGGAGGCGACCGCCTCAGAGTAATCGCGGGCGTTGTTAAAGTCGCGCCCGAGGAATACTTCCTCCTGCGCATGACCGTATACGACTGGTCCTAGGTTTTCGCTAAAGCCGTAGCGCGTAATCATCGCCTTGGCTATCTTGGTGGCGCGCTCCAGATCGTTGGACGCACCGGTGGAGATATCATCAAGCACCAGCTTTTCGGCAACGCGACCGCCAAGGAGCACAACAATCTCTTCGAGCATGTCGTTTTTAAGCACATAGCTCTTGTCCTCGGTGGGTAAGCTCATGGTAAAGCCACCCGCCATGCCGCGCGGAATGATAGAAATCTGGTGCACGGGGTCCTGTGTGGGGCAGAAGTTGCTGATGATAGCATGACCCGCCTCGTGGTACGCGGTTATCTTCTTTGATTTTTCACTAATGACACGCGAACGCTTTTCGGGACCCACCACAACCTTAATGGTCGCTTCCTCTATCTCAAGCATCGTAATTGCGTGCTTGCCCCTGCGCGCCGTAAGCAGCGCCGCCTCGTTGCACAGGTTCTCAAGATCCGCACCCGTAAAGCCTGCCGTGGTTTTTGCAATAACCGAAAGGTTTACGTCGGGTGCGAGAGGCTTGTTGCGTGTATGAACCTTTAGAATGTCCTCTCTGCCGCGCACGTCGGGGGTGTTTACCACAATGCGGCGGTCAAAGCGCCCGGGTCGAAGCAGTGCGGGGTCAAGGATATCGTAGCGGTTGGTTGCCGCAATGACAATAACACCAGAGTTTGCGCCAAAGCCGTCCATCTCAACAAGCAGCTGGTTTAAGGTCTGCTCGCGCTCGTCATGACCGCCGCCAAGACCCGCGCCGCGGTGACGACCCACTGCGTCAATCTCATCGATAAACACAATGCTGGGGGACTCCTTCTTCGCCTGCTCAAACAGGTCGCGTACACGGGATGCGCCGACACCGACGAACATCTCGACAAAATCGGAACCAGAAATCGAGAAAAACGGTACGCCCGCCTCGCCCGCTACGGCGCGCGCAATCAGGGTTTTACCTGTTCCGGGAGGGCCCATCAGCAGCACGCCCTTGGGGATGCGTGCACCGAGGTCGTTGTATTTTTGCGGGCTACGCAAAAACTCAACAATCTCCTTGAGCTCTTCCTTCTCTTCGTCCGCACCCGCTACGTCGGCAAACGTGGTCTTGCGGCTGTCGGACTGATGCTTCACCTTAGCCTTGCCAAATGTGTTCATCTTACCGCCGCCCGCCGCGCCGCGCATCATGTAGATCCAGAAGCCAACCATGACCACGATGAGCAGGATCGAAGGCAGGATGGATACCCAGCCGGGGATCTCTTCTATCTTTTTGTAATCGATTTTAATCGGTGCGTCCGGGTTTTGCTGATTGTATGCCCGAACGTACTCCATTGTATCTTCTAAAAACAGGTTTACGTTGGGCACTGTGTAGATGATAGACTCACTGTTGCCTTTAACCTTCATATCCAGGTTGCCCGAACCCAGATCCAATCTATATTCCTCCACCTCATTGCGGTAGAAGTATTGCAGTATCTCGTAATATTTTGTCTCGGATTTCGGCGCCTGCAATGTCATAAAGAAATAGACGACCGAAATTAAGAGCAACAGGGTCAGCACATAGCCGATTATCTGTTTGCGCTTTTTGTTGTCACCCATGTTCACCACTCCTTGCT
>JAEZDF010000153.1 GCA_023429685.1 Bacillota bacterium | reverse complement strand
TGCCTGCTATGTTAATCTGACCGGCATCCTTATGATAAACCCCGGTTAGAACTTTGATCAAGGTTGACTTTCCGGCACCGTTTTCGCCCATAAGGGCACGAATTTCACCTTTGCGGAGCGTGAAATCTACATTATGTAATGCCCGCACACCCGGAAATGCTTTGCATATATTCCGCATGGATAAGACGAAGTCGTCGTGCATCAAACATTCCACCTTTATATGTTAGTATATTTTCTGTTGCTACAACGTTTTTACTAAAAAACGGGGTGCGGATATGCGGATATCATCCACATACCCGCACCCCGTGAATGGGGTATCGTCCCCGGGGTAATTATAAAGTTATGATTATTACTCGCCCAGACCGTAGGTATCGATGTCAGCCTGGGTAATTGTCTTGGCATCAAAGCCCTTTTCTTCCGAAATTACTTTCTTCTGCGTAGTCCCATTCTTAATCATGTTATCAATTACAGCCGCTTGGAAGGGGCTGCACTGACCGTCATAGTTCCACTTGCCTGCAAGCAGTTCCCTAAGAGCCCATCTGTTGCAGTCAAAGCCCATGATTACAACGTCACCATCAACGCCATGGGTGATGCCCGCTTCATCAAGAGCGGCGACAGCGCCCTTAGCCATACCGTCGTTCTCGGCATAGATAACGTTGAACTTTTCGCCGGAATTGATAACGGATTCCACGATTTTCTTCGCTTCGGCCTCGTCCCATGTTGCTGTCTGCTGTACAATCTTTGTCATTGTTCCGGCAGCAAACTCAGCGTCAAGCGCACCGGTACGACCAATCTGAGCGTCAGAGCCCATGGCACCCTGAATGTGAACCACTTTGTATTCAGGAAGACCCTGCGCTTTCAGCCACGCAACGGCGGTTTCGCCCTGCTTGGCCATGTCGGATACGACAGCGCTCTCATAGAGGCTTTCATCGCAGTTAATCATACGGTCAAACAGGAAGACTTTAATGCCTGCTTCTTGGGCAGACTTGAGAGTAGCGTCCCAACCGTCTGTTGCGGCGGCGGAGATAATTAAGTAATCCACACCCTCAGTAATAAACTGCTGGGCTGCATTAAGCTGTTCGTCATTGTTAATGCTGTAGTAGGTTTTTGCATCATAGCCGTTTTCGGTTGTAAAAACAGTCTCGAAATCCTTAACATTCGCTTCGCGATAGCCAGATTCCGCTGGTGGGTTGTTGATGATGCCGACTTTAATCATTGCAGCCTTTTCGGGCTCAACGGGAGCAGCCGGTGTGGCTGCTTCTGGCGCCGAAGGATCAGCAGCCGCCGGAGCCTGTCCCGAGGCGCAGGAAACCATGCTAAGTGCCATCATGGCAACAAGAATAAGGGCAATAATTTTTTTCATGAAATATTCCTCCTGTACAAATTTGGGTATTGTTTACATTGTATAGTAGTTGGAGCGAAAATAACATAGAATATTTTATTGCATATGTAAGAATTTTTACGATTTTACCAATCAATTTGCAAAAACATACCACAATGCGTTTTGTTTGGGGAAAACAGGAATTACTTCTTCTAGCTTCCGTGGCAAGATGTCCATCGTCTGGCGGTGTATCAGCTGACTTAAAATACCACCCTATACTGCGACGCGCGCACAGTGCCGGAAAGCCAGATTGAGTAAGTGCTGGTCGCAGTCGTCAATCAGACAGGGTGTGATAAGGGCACCTTCCTCGCCACTCTGCAAAGAAACAACGAAACCGTTCTGGAAACGAAAAAAGCCAGCCGCTTACCGACATCGACAAGCGTCTGGCAGAACTGCAAGAGGATCTTTATAACCGAACGGGCACCCGAGCCGACTATGAGGACAGTCGCCAGCCCCGATTCCTTAGTGAGAAATTGGGGCAAGAGAGTTACCGCCTGCGCGAGGATAAACAATAGCTTGAGTTGGAAAGTGCGGGGCGGGACGAGCAGAATAACGCATCGCCGATATGGGCATTTTCTTGGGGGAGCAGCTTACCCCCTGACCGAATATGACCACCCCCGTCAGGTGGGTTTGAGGCTTTTGTCCGGCGGCTGATTGAAAAGGTCACCATTCTACAAAGCGACTGTACTCAGTCGCTTATGACAAGTTCACCGTCGAATTCAAGTCCGCGTGACGGTGAATGTGGATGAATAAGGATGAAAACAAACGAGGCACTCTACGAAATTACATCGTAGAGTGCCTCGTTTCATTTTTTACTTTATTTTCTCCATATACCCCGAATTGCGAAAACAAGCGAAACGAACCTTCATTTTCACTCAGTGCAAAATGCCACGATCAAGCCCCCACGCTCGGCATAGAAACTATCAAGCCCTCTAGCTTTTATAATTGTCACTCTTGCACTATTCCAACAGCTAAGAACACTTGCGCGGAGTTTTTCTGCCATATTTTCGTTATAGCAATGGCTGATAGCAACCTCACCGCCTTGAAATCCACGCTGCCTCAAGTCGTCCAAAATTAAGGCTAAAATCTTATCTGTTCCCCTTGTTTTTCCCTTCATAGCAATTTTCCCTTCTTCGCTAGCAATTCCAACCCCCCACATTCCAAGTGCCTTTGCAATAAAGCCTGTGAGTTTGCTCATGCGTCCGTTCTTTACGAGATTATTAAAAGAAGATAGGGCAAAAGTAGTTTTCGTATTCTCTAAGAATTTTTCTGCTTTTTCCACTATTGTTTCAAATGTATGGTGACTTTTGATCCACTGAGCAATATGATGAATACACAGAGCCATCTCAGGACCTGTGGCACGGGAATCAAGCAAAGCTATTTTCTTATCTGGATGCTCTGACATAACTATATCAACAGCAGCCATAGCGCTGTTTTGGCTGCCTGATAAATTGCCGGATATCGTTATAGCTATGGTTTGTTCTGCTTTTTTAAACTCCTCTGCCCATGCATCCGGTGAAGGACAAGCAGATGAACTTGCGGTAGGACATGCTTCCATATCATCAAGCATTTTGAGAACATCCAACTGCTCGTCATCTATATAATCACGATTTCCAACCCTAAGAGTAAAGTTAACGGTAGAAAAACCGACCTCCTCACAGTCTACATCTTTTTTCATCAAATCGCAGGATGAGTCTGCAACAATATTCCATTTCATTTTTTGTTTCCTTTCTAAGCATGTTTTTTAGTTCGTTCATTAACCCTTAATGAGAAATTGAGGCAAGAGATTTACCGCCTGCGCGAGGATAAGCAGAAGCTTCAGCTGGAAAGCGCCGGGCGGGACGAGCAAAAAAAGCGCATCTCGGGCATGGGCATTTTCTTGCGGGAACAGCCCACCGTCCTGACCGAATACGACCACCCACTTTCAGATGGGTGTGACGCTCTTGTCTGGCGGTTGATTGAAAAGGTCACCTGTCTACAAAGTGACTATACGCAGTCGCTTATGACAAATTCACCGTAGAGTTCAAGTCCGGTGTGACGATGGATGTGGATGAATTAGGATATAGACGAGCAAGATACCCTGCGCTGAAAATGGTTACAGCGCAGGGTGTCTTGACTCATAAAGGGTTGCTAAGCTAACAACATATTGATACAAAATCATCTCCAAACTCGGTAAGTGCTAACCAATAATATTCAGCGTTTAAAGTGATCTTTTCATATTGTGTTTTATTTGTTTCCTCAATATAGTCCTCTACGGCAAGGACTTTTATTTTATTTTCAACTTCCTCGAATTCATAACTACACGAATCACGGATAGTTCTAACCTTTTCAAATATTCCCAACCTAATAAAGTTGTTGATATGAGAAGTTATGTTGTTTTCAAATTCCTCTGGGATTACAACTTCATTACTTCCAACCATTACATATTCAGTGTCAACTCTAACTTCAAAATCTATTAGAGCTTTTCTGTAACCCTTTAAATAACTTAAACAAATAGCATCATCCACTGATAATTGCTTAATAATCTCCACAAATGCAGGATGTACCAATTCAGCAGTATCTGAATTCATTGAAGCGCCTAACAGGTTGACAAACATTTCTCTTAATTCTTCTTTTTGTTCAGTATACCGCAATGCTTCTATTGCAGGGACAGCAATTGCAACATCTGGAGATTGAATTTTTACTTTGTCAATCTTACGCCTCGCAAAATACTCTGGTATTGCAGCATCTAAGTAACCCGTGATTTTATCATAGCACCAAACCATTCCTGAAATTGGAGCCAAAGCAACTCTTGTTACACCTTGAAGACCCTTTCCGGCTTCACTCAAAGCTGGATGTAGTAAATCTGTGTATATATCCTTTACTGGTATTTGTTTTGCTAATTCTGCAAGTGCATTTTCTTTTTCACTCATGATGTTTCATTCCCCCCATTAAGTTTCTTAACCAATATTCAACCTGACCACACAACCTCGGAAAATCCAAAAAACATCAATCCCGTTCTCTCACCAAGCCCCAAAAACGCAAAACATCTATTCTGTCCTGTCGTGAAAGCCTGTTATCAATCCTGTTCTCTCGTGAAAGGAATCCGAGCCGATAGACCGATTCCCATGCACAAGCGAAATCACGATTTGAGTGTACAGTTTAAAAAACAGAACCCACAGAAATGGCTTATTTACTGGGGTTATAAACCAACCGCAGTTGGCTTTGTACATATCAATCTTTAACCCTTGACATCAATACTACCGTCTCAACGTGGCTTGTCCTCGGAAACATATCCACTGCCGTTGCCTCTATTGGCTTGTACCCGAACTCCTCATGAAGAATCTTGATGTCGCGGGCGGCGGTGGCGGGGTTGCAGGAGATCATCACAATCCGTTCGGGTTGCATGGCTGCAACCGCTTCAAGGCACGCATAGTCGCTGCCCTTACGGGGCGGATCGAGGATTACGACATCGGGGCGCAGCCCGCGTTTTTGCAGCTCTATTGCCGCCTGTGACGCGTCGGCACACAAAAACTCGCTATTTTGCACGCCATTGCGCTGGGCATTGTCCCGCGCGTTTTGGATTGCCTCGGGCACATTGTCCACGCCAATCAGGCGGTCTGCTTTGTGCGCCATCGAAAGCCCGATGGTTCCTGCGCCGCAGTAAAGGTCGATAATCAGAGAAACCCGCTCAGGGCAGGCGACCTTTTCGGCGATGTCGTACAGCTGTTCTGCGCCCCTGCGATTAACCTGATAGAATGAAAGCGGCGACAACGCCACCCTGACCCCGCGCAGCACATCCTCGATGGTGTCTGTACCGTACAGGGTGGTGTTTTTCTTGCCCAGTATCACATTCGTGTTTTCGTTATTTACATTAAGCACGATGCTCTGAATAGACGGGTACTTGTGCGTCAAGGTGCCAATCAGTTCATCGGCGTGGGGTAGCTCTTTTGCGTTAACGACAAGACAAACCATCAGCTGCCCGGTCGCCTCTGCTTTACGCAGATAGATGTGACGCAGCAATCCTTTGCCCGTGCCTTCGTCGTAAGGAGGGATATCATGGGAGTTTGCAAACGAAAGAACATCCGCTACAATCTGCGCAAATTCGGGCGACTGCAATGCGCACTCGTCGCTTTGCACCAATCGATGGCTGCGCTTGGAGAAAAAGCCTGCGATGCACTTTTGATTCTCCTCCGCGCGTACAGGATACTGCGCCTTGTTGCGGTAATGCTCGGTTTGCGGGGACGGAATGATCCGTTGCTCGTCAAACCGCACCCCGCCGATGCGCGCAAGTGTTTCGTATACCTGCCGCTTCTTGATACGCAGTTCCGCTGCGTAGCTAATATGACGGTAGGTGCATCCGCCGCATTGCTTGAATACGGGACAATCCGACTGGATTCGGTCGGCACTTTGGGTTATCATGCGCTCGATAATCCCGTAGGCATAGCTTTTTAGCACCTTAGTAATGCGTACATCAAGTAGGTCGCCCACTGCCGTCGTGGGGACAAAGACAGCCATTCCGTCAATGCGCCCGACCCCGCTGCCCTCGCTTGTTATATCCATAATCTCTAATGTTACAATATCGTTCTTTTTTAAATTTAAAGACATTCCCGTTTCCCATCCGTTTAATATTTGGTATGATTTATTTTAACACAAAACATGGAATAATACAGTGGTTTTCTGTTTTTTGCATGGTATGCTGATGAACTACATATGATTATATGTGCCGCCTCGGCATAACCATCTTGTTAGGGGTGAGCAGATGAAACCGCAGTTGCATTACAAGGTATGGGCAGTACTCTGCGCTGTTGCCGCAATCATCGGACTAGTGATAACGGGTGTGCTTGCGGTACGCAGTGTGAACACGCAGGGCAAGGCGGCGCTCGATATCACCAACCGTATATGTGTGCCGATTTTGTTGTACCACCACATCTCCACCGACGAGTCGCTGCTCGGGGAGTTTTGCATCACCCCCGCAGAGTTTGAAAACGACCTGATCTACCTAAAGGAGAACGGCTACACGCCGATTCATATCTCTGAGCTTGTCGAGTATTGTTATTCTAATGCTTCGCTGCCCATTCGTCCGATAGTCATATCCTTTGACGGTGGATTTTCCAGCGGATATACCCATGCGTTTTCGCTGCTGCAAAAGTACAACGTCAAAGCAGTGTTTTCGATTGTGGGTGAAAAGGTCAACGAGGCAAGCGCTTTGCCGAAGGGGGCACAGCCTGCCTACCTTCGTTGGAACGAGCTGCGTGAGATGACGGAGTCATCCCTGGTGGAGCTTTCTAACCAAAGCTACAACATGAACCTGTACATAAAGGATGCGCGCCGCGGTACCGCACGGCAAAAAGAGGAGGCTCTTGATGCCTATGTTCAGGCACTGTACAATGATGTGCTGCTGTTACAGCAGGAAACCGACGACAAGGTAGGGGTTGTGCCGGTCGCGTTTACCTATCCATATGGGATTATCGGCAAGGAGACCGTGAATCTAATCAGCGAGATGGGGTTTGCCGCAACGCTTAGCCGCGACGAAGGCGCAAACTACCTGTCGCAAAACCCGCAGGATTTGTATCGGCTCAGGCGCACCGTTCGCAGTCATGGTGCGTATATCGGTGATCTCCTTTATAGCATCTATCGAACCAAAGCCGTTTACAGCAATGCCGACTTCTGGGTAGATGATGAATAACAGAAAAATGATATCAATGTAACGTATTGTTACCCTGCCCAAACAACACACAAATAAGCGCCTCATTGTAACCGTGCAAAATGGCGGTTACAATGAGGCGTTATATTATATCTAGTATGGGTTATCGTTGCTTAATGCGCACATAGATGATTGCACTGCCGTTTTTACCCTCCAACGATCGGGTTTCAAACTCGTGCAGTGATTCAACAAACAGCTTGAGCTTGCTAAAACCATAGTTACGCACATCAAAATCGGGAAAGCGTTTTTGCAGGATGTTGCCGATTTCGCCGAGCTGTGCCCATCCCTCGTCATCCGACACCTCGTCTAGGATGGTTCGAATCGCTTTGGTAATTGAGCCGAGCTTTGCCTTGTCCTTGGCGTTGGCAGCCTCCTGGTTCTTATTGGAGGGGCTTTGTGTGTCAATGACTTTCGCGATAACCTCAAGATACTTAAACTTGTTGCACGCTGCGATAAATGCGCTGGGGGTCTTCTTCTCCCCCATACCCACCACCGTAATGCCCGACTCACGCAGGCGGGAAGCAAGGCGGGTAAAGTCGCTGTCGCTGGAAACAATACAAAAGCCCTCAACATTACCGGCGTATAATATGTCCATCGCATCGATAATCATGGCAGAGTCGGTTGCGTTTTTGCCCGTTGTATAACCGTACTGCTGAATCGGTGTAATAGAGTATTCAAGCAGAATGCTTTTCCACGATCCCAGCGCCGGTTTTGTCCAATCGCCATAGATTCGCTTGTATGTGATAATCCCCTCATTGGATATCTCATCGAGAATAAATTTAATATAATTTCCAGATACATTGTCCGCGTCGATTAAAACCGCAAAACGTTTATCGTTTGCCATTGTACTGACCATGCCTTTCCGCCTTATATTGAGTACATATAAGCCCAATCAATTTTTAAATGTATTATCAGCTTGTCCCACAATTTGTATTCAGTATACCAGACCGATGAATTTTTTACAACGACAAAACAAAAGATATCTGCCGAGGCGCAGGCATAAAAATAAAGGCGCCCGAATCGGACGCCTTTACAGATGGCTCTAATTATTCAGCGGCAGCTACAATTGCTGTAGCGGTGTCGCCCTTCTTTGCGTTCTCAAGCGCTGCGGTTACAAGAGCTTTGAACGAATCGGTGGAACCGGTTGCGCCCGTGATGTTATCCATCTTGTCTACCGAGCCCTTTGCGTTATACTCTGCAATAATCTCGGGGAAAAACTTCTCGGGATATGTGCCGGATACCGGCTCCATTGCAGAGCGGTAATCGGGATCCACAGACTTCTTATCGCCTGCTTCGTTGAGCGAGTCAAACTCCTGAATGGTTACCTTGCCGCCGGAAACGGAAACGATAACGTAATCCTTCCAGCCATGCGAAAATTCGGCATTCTCCGCTTTGTAGGTTCCGTCTTTTAATCCACCAGAGCAGCCGACGAGAATCATAGCAACGGTAAGAACGACAACAGCAATTGAAATAAGTTTCTTCATACTTTCCCTCCGTGTTTTATATGTTTGTTTGCTTGTTAACAATATATCATTATCTCGACAATTTGTCAATGGTAATAGTAACTATTTCCGTAATTGTCTCCTAAGTCCAAACTGTATATTTGTTTACCTTGACGAACCGCGTAGCAGCGTTTAAAATTGACTAGTAACCTTGGAGGAACTAAAATAGTAGACGTTGCAATCGTCTCACACGTATTATAGCCAAAATAGACTTAATTAACAATAGGATGGAACACAGATGAATAAAAAGGGATTTGTCCTTGCGCTATTAGGCGGAGTATTCGTGATTTTGATAGCCGTCATCTCCATAATTGGGGATGTGTTTTCGGTAAAGCTGATAACGGGCAACGGTTTTGCAATGAGCACAACGATTGACCAGCAAATTTATACCCGTGGCGTAAGTAAAGGCAATCAGATTATCAGCCAAACGATGAGCGCACTAAAGACCTTTGAAGACAGATTTTCTCTTTATCGCGCCGAGTCGGAGATTAGCAAGATTAACGAGAACGCTGGTGTGGGCTACGTGGAAGTTTCGGAGCAAACCTTTGCTTTGATTAAGAAGGCGGTGTCCTACTGTGCGCTGTCGAATGGCGTGTTTGACATCACAATTGCTCCGGTTACGCAGGCATGGGGGGTTAACAGCGACGCCCCGCGCGTCCCGTCTGAGCAGGAGCTCGATAATCTCAAGGCGCTTGTAAACTATAACGATATCTTGCTAAACGAACAGAACCATTCTGTCATGCTGCGCAACAAGGGGCAGTCCATCGACCTCGGGGCTGTGGCAAAGGGTGAGGCCTGCAATATTGCAAGGGAGTTGTATCTGCAAAACAAGGTGAGCGCCGCACTGCTCTCTATTGGCGGGAACATTGTAGTTACCGGGGAGAAACCGAACAACTCCGATTTTGTCATTGGCATCCGCGACCCACGGGGAACGCAAATTGAGGTGCTCGGCAAGGTACGTCTGACCGATGAGGTGCTCTCAACCTCTGGCGACTACGAGCGCGTGTTTGAACAGGACGGAAAGCGTTACCACCACATCATGGACCCCTCTACCGCCGCCCCTGCCGAAACCGACCTCATGTCGGTTACCGCGATCTGCGAAGACGGAATGTACGCCGATTTTCTTTCGACCTGGCTGTTTTTGCTTGGACGAGACGAGGTTCTTCGTCGTATGGATACCCTTGACGCGGGGATTGTTGCGGTAGACAAGGACTATAATGTTTATGTGTCGCAGGGTCTTCGCAATGTGTTTACACCCAGTGAAAACAGCGCATACACCTATCATCTTGACTTTTAAATGTTTGTAACAATACTGTTCTCGAACAGATGGGAAGTAAGAATATGAACAAGCATCCCGCAAAAAAGGTTGCGTTTCTGGGGCTGTTGTTTGCCCTGGCACTCGTGCTCTCCCTCGTGGAGTCGGCTATCCCCGTCAGCGGGTTGTTGCCTGCCGGCGTAAAGCCCGGGCTATCTAATATTGTGACCATGTACGCCGTATTCTTTTTGGGATATGGAGAGGCGTTCTCGATTGCCGTGTTAAAGTCGTTGTTTGTTTTTATTACACGCGGGGCGACCGCCGCGTTTCTGAGTGTGAGCGGCGGTGTGTTCTCGGTGCTTGTGATGCTATTGCTTTTGCTGCCAAAGCGCAAGCTCAGTTACCTTGTGCTTAGTGTGTTTGGTTCGGTAGCGCACAACCTTGCACAGCTGTTGGCGGCTTCGGTACTGCTTGGTTCTGATGCGCTGTACTATGCACCTGTACTCGTAATTTCGGGCGTGTTTATGGGTGTTATTACCGGTATGCTGTTACGGGGGGTACTGCCCGCGCTCGGGCGGCTGCGTCAAAAATTCTAGTCGATACGCAGAAGATGCGTTTGACTCTAATTTTAATTTTCAACAACAGCCTAGCCCTAAGCGAAAGCTAATTGTGCCGTTACATATACAGTTAAAAGCCAAAACAACAATCGGTGTGAGGAAAATGCGATTAACGCCATAGAACATTCTACAAGAAGCCCCGTCCGAAACTTAACCGAATTATATTGTTATATACTTTAACCGGAAAGGCTTGAAAGAGAGATGAAATTTGTAATACTAGACGCAGGTGCGCTTAGCAACAACGACATCAGCTTTGCACCCATTCAGGCGCTTGGCGAAACCGTATTGTACGACGACACCCCCAAAGAGCTGGTGCTGGAGCGAATTCAGGATGCCGACGGCGTACTGGTAAACCGCACGCCGCTTCGTGAAGCGGTGTTGCAGCAGGCTCCCCGCCTAAAATGGATTGGCACCTTCTCCACCGGCTACAATCAGGTTGATATTGATGCTGCAAAACGGCTGGGCATCGTCGTTAGCAATGTACCCGATTATTCGTCGCCCGCCGTTGCACAGATGACCTTTGCGTTGCTGCTTGAGCTTGCCATGCGCGTGGGAGACTTTAATGCCGCGGTGAAAGATGGCGCGTGGCAGCGAGACGGCGTTCACGCGATGTGGCACTACCCCATGACCGAACTTGCAGGCAAGACCATGGGCATCATCGGCTACGGCAGCATCGGCAGTGCTGTGGCAAGGCTTGCACGCGCGTTTGATATGAATGTTCTTGCTTACAGCAGAACCCCCAAACCCGAGCAGGCGACCTTTGTGTCGCTGGAGGAGCTTCTTACACAGAGCGACGTTGTCTCTGTGCATCTGCCGCTGGTTGATGCAACACGTGGTCTTCTCTGTGCCGACCACATTGCGATGATGAAACAGGGCGCGTTTTTTATCAACACCGCGCGCGGTCCGATTGTGGATGAGCAGGCGTTGGCAGACGCGTTAAACACGGGCAGACTGGCAGGCGCAGCCTTGGATGTTGTAAGCAAAGAACCGATATGCGATGACAACCCACTATTGACCGCAAAAAACTGTATCATCACACCCCACGTCGCATGGGCGCCGATTGAGACGCGCGTGCGTCTGGTGGATTTGGTAGCGAAGAACCTTGCCGCCTTTCTAGCGGGCAGCCCTATAAATGTTGTAACCCCATAGGATATAACCATTCGTATACTCTATGAATAACAGAAGGCTTGCGTCGACATAATCGATGCAAGCCTTTGCTTTTTTATACGGCGGAAAGGATACAATGTGGGATCAAACCACAAGGAAGTCGCTGCCTATCGGTTTTTAAGATTATATCTTTAGGATGCTTCCCAGTGCCATGATGTAGATGGCTGCCATAAATTCATCGGGGAGCGCAGAGGCAAGCAGTGAAAGCACCTTCTTATTATCGGCGAGATGCTCGTCGTCGGACAGATAGGACAGGATATACATCATGCGGTTGAGCGGCGAGATGGGAGACACGGTCTTCGTGATGGTTGCGATACTCTCGCGCACCGAAAGCGCAGGAGACGGCTCTAGCCCAAGCTCTGAATAGGGCAGTTTTGCATGACGAACAATCTGGTTCATTACGCGAAGATTAAATGCATCAAAGGTGTAAACCTCAATCGGGCTGACCTCAAGGATTTCCGCCGCCGACTCCGCCGCCAGGGTTACGATATCCGCCGTGCTCAAGGTGTGCTTTCTCGAGCGCTTCAACGCTGTGCGCATCACCGCGTACTTCGCAAGATACTCTGGCATGGCATCCAGACCAGTCTGTAAGGACCGCGGAAATTTTGCGTCGATATCAAAACCCATACGCGAAAAAAAAGCGTGGAACAACGAATACATCTGCAGGCTGTTCTTATCCGTTTCGCCCTTGTGAAATGTGTACTTTTCGCCCTCCAACCGCCCGAACCGCTTCATGCACTCGTTGTAGCCAAGGGTGATGTTGCGTTTTGCGCGGCTGCCGTCAAACAACAGCAGCGCACCTAGATCCCACCGCGGTGCAATCAGTTCATGCATCATCGCCTTTAGGTGCGCTTTATGCACCATTCCCGGTGTGTTTAGGTTTACCACAACCGCTTCCGTCGCGTCGCCTTGGGCTGCCAGTTTTACCGGCAGGTTGTCGTAGTATGCACCGTCGATAAACAGCCTGCCTGCTATTTCGTAGCTGTGCATCGCGGGGAAGCAGGACGCGCTAGCTATCATGTAATCTATCAACATGCCGCGCGGGATATCCTCGATAAACAGCTCATGCGCCTTCATTGCGGGAACCTCAAAGGTAACAAGACCAAACTTCACCTTTGACGCCCTAATCTTATCCTCGTCAACTGTTTCACGCAGCAGCTTTGCAAGCGGGGCACTGCTTACCCCTTTGGTACGAAACGCCTCTTGCGCCAAGGATTTAAGCGACGAAAGTGCGCCTTGTACCGTATCGGTACCCTGCTCGCTGTCAAACTCCAGAATCTTTGCCGTATCAATATGCTCCCAAAGCTGATACACGGTGTCCATGTCCCCCTGTGCAATGACAGCCCCATTGAGCGCCCCTACAGAGGTGCCTGTTACAATATCTATCGCCATATCCAGCTCGCACAGTGCCTTCCACACGCCCACCTCATAGGAGCCGCGTGCACCGCCTCCGCCAAGCACCAACGCCCGTTTGATGTCAACCACCCGCCTTTAACATTATGTCAACTATCCAATTCCATTATATCGAAATTGAACCAAAAAACAATCACTTTTTGGGGGAATAGTTTATCCTCGTGCGCAAACACTATAGGTAGCGACTACGCTTATAAAAAACTCAAACGACCAGTGATGATATTCCATCCATTTTCGGACCGGGGGCTATGTATGACGACGAATGCCGATTGCGAGGTTTTGGCGTTTATACGGTTTGCAAGCAGGGTGCGGATTAATAATACGGCACAGCTGTTAAAAGAGGATGTACCGCCCGCCTTTGCTTATGTGCTTGCAAACGAGCTGCGAACAAACCGCCAGATCGCAAGGCGTTGCGCTGTTTACCTTAACCGATTTTGCCAACAGCCCTATCTATCACACAACAATGCTCAAAAAAGCCGATTGGATGTAGCGATGTCCAAAATAAACGTGCGTACGGCGGCTGAGCTTTTGATTGTGAGCGCCACCGCCGAGGTTATTGGAATTACGCGCAGGCTGACGGCAGGCAAAGGATGCTCCGAACATGTGATGATATTCTGCGAAAAGGTGGTAGAGTCAGAAAACGATTTTATCGAACGATTGCGAAGTTTTTTGTAACGAAAGGAAGACTCGTCTCATGAATCTAAGGCGTGAAGATACAACCAAACAACCTAACCCCGGCGCACTAACAGACGGTTTACCTCCGCATTCGGTTACCAGGCGCAACCGTCTTCGCCAAAACCCAGACATTGCCCCTATTCTTTCCAACACCGATGTTGAGATTGCTAAGGAGTTTTTCGAGGCGAAAAACCGCCCGCACGATCGAAAGCCGCAATAGATAAACGCTCCGGCAGCAAGCTGCGCACGCTGGAGCGTTTATCTTTTTCGTATATCTATCTATAATGTTAAAATAAAGTCAAAAACAAGTGCGGCAGATCATTCTGCCGCACTTGCATTGTATTCCTACCCGGAAATTACTTTTTCTTTTTGAGCAACTCTTTTGCCTTAACAACCAGATTTTCGGCGCTCAAACCATATTCCTTCAGCAGCTCGACTGCGGGACCCGAGGTGCCAAACTCGTCGTTGATGCCAACGCGCAGCATAGGTACGGGGTACTGCTCGCCCAAAACCTCTGCGACCGCGCCGCCCAATCCACCGATGATGTTGTGCTCCTCGGCTGTGAGAACTGCGCCCGTCTCTTTTGCCGCCTTAACAATCAGCTCGGCGTCAATTGGCTTAATGGTGTGAATGTTGATAACACGCGCGTCGATGCCTTCGCCTGCAAGCAGCTCTGCCGCGGCAACCGCCTCGCCCACCAATAGACCAGTGGCAATGATGGTAAGGTCCTTGCCGTCGCGCAGGGTAACACCCTTGCCGATCTCAAAGCGATAGTCGGGTTTGTCGTTGATTACGGGAACGGGCAGTCTGCCAAAGCGCAGATACACCGGTCCGTTCATCAGCGCCGCCGCCTTAACTGCCGCCTTTGCCTCGATGTCGTCGGCGGGGTTAATAATGG
>JAEZDF010000128.1 GCA_023429685.1 Bacillota bacterium | reverse complement strand
AATCCCTTACCCAAATAGGATAAGGGATTATCATCAAAATAATGCGCGAAACCGCGCGGCGTATTTGCGCGAAAAAGGCTTAGCCGTGCGCCTCTTTTAGCAAAAGGGGTCGAACCTCGCTTGCAAGAAACAAAGACCCGCACACAAACACCGTGCCGTCTTCCCCGGCGCGCTGCTTGGCAAGCGTAAGCGCCTGCGTAAGCTCCCCGCATGCGGTGCAGGGGATGCCTTGCGCTAGTACGGTCTCGCACAGCACCGTCTCGTCCTGCGCGTTTATCGCCTGTGTTCTTGTCACGATTATTTCGTCAAAGACCGGCGCAAGACGGATAAGGGCGGCGCGGTAGTCCTTCTCGGCAAGGGAGCTGTACAACAGCACCCGTCTTGTGCCCACGCGGCTTGCCACCGCCGCCGCCGTCTCGGCGCCCTGGGGATTGTGCGCGCCGTCTACCACCACGGTGGGACTGCCCGCAAACACCTCCATGCGGGCGGGGATGCGGGTACTCGCAATGCCCTGTACGAGCGCGTCGTCCGATACCGCAAAGACTGTCTGCCGCAGCACATCAACCGTATGAACCGCGCAGATGAGGTTGTTTATCTGGTGGGCACCCGCAAGCGGCAGGGTAAACGTAAGCCCCGCGTACTCCACTACGGTGGCAAATACCTCGTCGCGCACCACGTGGGCGGCACCCCGGTTGCCCTGCACCACCCGTGCGTTTTGCGCGGCAGCGCGCTCGAAAAGAACGCCCATCACCTCAGGGGGCAGGGTAGGGTAGCACACCACCGTGCCGCCGGGCTTAATGATGCCCGCCTTTTCAAACGCAATCTGCTCTAGCGTGTCGCCGAGGATGGCGGTGTGATCCAGCCCGATGTTTGCAATTACCGCGACGGCGGGGGTGTCGATGACGTTGGTGGGGTCAAACCGCCCACCGATGCCCACCTCCAGACACACGATGTCGCAGTGCTGCTCGCAAAACCAGTATAGCGCGACGGCGGTCACCACCTCAAACTCGCTGGGCGCGTCCAGCTCAGCGGTTACGTTATCCACCTGCTGTTTGACCACCGCGGTCACCCGCGCAAGCTCCGCCTGCGGGATGTACGCGCCGTTTATCTGCATGCGCTCGGTAAAGTCCACCACAAAGGGCGAGATAAACAGCCCCGTTTGATAGCCCGCCTGCCGCAGTACGGACGCGGTCATGGATACCACTGACCCCTTGCCGTTGGTGCCCGCGACGTGCACGAATTTCAGCCTCTTCTGCGGGTCGCCCAGCAGCTCGAGCAGGCGGGTAATCTTTGAAAGCCCCGCCTTTTTGCCAAAGCGACGGAACGAATGGATGTAGGATAGTGCGTCGTTGTAAGTCATGGTAAAACCTCGAATCGTTACGGGATAAATAGATGTGGCGGGCACGAAGCCCGCCACAAAAGTATAGCATAACCGAGTACAATGGTCGATGAGAAAATGTATCGTCTTACGGGTGTTTAAGTAAAAGCTCTATAAGTTATTGACGCCAAAAGCACCATAACCCATAACAACATCTTAAAATCTTTACTTATTCACTTTAGGTAGTGTACACTAGCGGAACGGTCAAGACCGTTCCCTACGGGGCGGCATTTTTAATTATAACGGGGGATGATTCGGGGGTGAAATAGCGGTCTTTTTCCCAATTCAGTGGATTGGTATCAATATACTGCCAGATTCTCAGGTAATCCTGTTCGTCTCTGATGACATGGTCGTGAAAAGACTTTTGCCATACGCAAAGGTCTGGTGAAAACCCGTGTATCCGGTTGGTCACCCCTGACTTATATAAGCCCACCACGGTAGACAGCGTAGGGAACGGTCTTGACCGTTCCGCCGTACCCCAGAGGATAAAAATGCAATGAAGATGATTTGGCATAACAATAAATTTATCCACCACAACCGAATCAAAATGTTGTGGGATATTTAACAAATGGCTTTGCGCAATTAGTCCATATTTATTAATGCGCATGGTGCCGTCAAGCAGTTTGCCAAACAGGTGTTGCCTGTTGTGCGTGCAAAGCGTAATAAAATAAGCGCCCTGTTCGGAATAATCATAATCCTGTAATCGTTGTGGTTTTCGCTGTGACAATGCCAATCAACCACCGCCCGTCATTTTTTAAAAATACAAACCATATTTTCTAAATAATACATATAATCACATAAATCGTCAACCAAAAAGAGCCGAGAAAGACCATCGTCCTTCTCGGCTCTTTATTGCGCTTTGCTTTATTTAACGGAACGGTCAAGACCGTTCCCTACAGACGCGGGAATGATAAACCAATTGCTGCGAAAGGCAATACCCGTTACCCCAGTGCCGCAAGGCTCTCGCTAATCTTGGCGAGCTTGTCCTCGGCGGTTTTGAGCTTTGCCTTCTCTTGCTCGATGACGGCGGCGGGGGCCTTTGCCACAAAGCCCGCGTTGCCCAGCTTACCCGCGAGGAAAGCCACATCCTTTTGGCACGCCTCCAGCTCCTTTTGCAGGCGCTCGCGCTCCTTGCCAAGGTCCACCAGCTCCTGCATGGGGATGAAGATGCGCGCGCTGTCGGTGATTACACTCACCGCGTCGCCGCCGGTGTATTCCCGAACCAATTCTACGTTTGATGCAAACGCTAGGCGTTCAATGAACATCCTACCCTGCTCGAAGGTTTCGGGGTACTCGGTTACGATAAACACGCTCGCCTTTTTGCTGGGCGGCACGTTCATCTCGCTGCGGCGGTTGCGTATGCCCTTTATGGCGAGCATCACGCGCTCGAACTCGGTCTCCTCCGCCGTAAACGACAGCTTGTCGTCATATACCGGCCACGCGCTGGTCATGATGGTGTCGCCCTCGTGGGGCAGCGCCTGCCAAATCTCCTCGGTGATAAACGGCATAAACGGGTGCAAAAGCTTCAGGGTGTTTGACAGGATAAACACCAGCACCTGCTGTGCCGCGAGGGAGGTATCGCCCCCCGCAAGTAGACGGGGCTTTGTCAGCTCGATATACCAGTCGCAGTACACGTTCCAGATAAAGTCGTACAACTTAGCCACCGCCATACCCAGCTCGTACTTCTCGAGGTTGTCGGTGATTTCGGCGACGAGAGTATTGTATTTGCTGATGATCCACTTGTCCTCCACCGCAAGGGTGTCGGGCAGAGCTACGGCGGTAACCTCGTCGGTCACGTTCATCAGCACAAAGCGCGAAGCATTCCACAGCTTGTTTGAGAAGTTGCGGCTTGCCGTGATTTTTTCTTCCGAAAAGCGCATGTCGTTGCCTGGGCTGTTGCCGGTGAGCAGCGTTAGGCGCAACGCGTCCGCGCCGAAAGAATCAATCACCTCGAGCGGGTCGATACCGTTGCCTAGCGACTTTGACATCTTGCGCCCCTGTGCGTCGCGGATGATGCCGTGGATGAATACGGTGTGAAACGGCGTCTTTTTCATCTGTGCAACGCCCGAGAAGATCATACGCGCCACCCAGAAGAAGATGATGTCATACCCCGTCACCAGTGTGTCGGTGGGGTAGAAGAAGTCAAGCTCAGGCGTGTTCTCGGGCCAGCCGAGGGTAGAAAACGGCCACAGCGCGGAAGAAAACCACGTATCCAGCGTGTCGGGGTCCTGCGCGATGTTTGCACTGCCGCAGTGCGGGCAAACATCCAGGTCGTCGCGCGAGACGGTCATCTGCCCGCATGCCGCGCAGTAAAAGGCGGGGATGCGGTGCCCCCACCAAAGCTGACGCGAGATGCACCAGTCCTTGATGTTCTCCATCCAGTGGAAGTAGATTTTATCAAACCGTTCGGGGATAAACTTTGTTTCGCCGCTCTTTACCACCTCGATGGCGGGCTCTGCCAGCGGCTTCATCTTTACAAACCATTGCTTAGAGACGCGGGGCTCCACCACATGGGCACAGCGGTAGCACGCACCCACGTTATGCTTGATGTCCTCCACCTTGCACAGGTAGCCCTCGTCCTCCAATTGCTTTACAATCGCCTTGCGCGCGTCCGGTCCCGTCATACCCGCAAAGCGCCCGCCGTTTTCGTTTATTGAGCCGTCATCGTGCATCACGTTAATCACGGGCAGGTTGTGGCGCAGACCCACCTCAAAGTCGTTGGGGTCGTGGGCAGGGGTGATCTTCACCACGCCGGTACCGAAATCCATCTCTACATAATCGTCGGCGATAACGGGGATCTCTTTATTTACAATAGGTAAAATAACATTCTTACCGATGAGGTGCTTGTACCGTTCGTCGTCGGGGTGCACCGCTACGGCGGTATCGCCCAGCATCGTCTCGGGGCGGGTGGTGGCAAGCTCCAAAAAGCTGTCTTCGCCCACGACGGGGTATTTGATGTGCCAGAAGTGACCGTCCTTCTCCTCGTACTCTACCTCCGCGTCCGAGATAGAGGTCAGGCAGTGGGGGCACCAGTTGATTATGCGCTCACCGCGGTAGATTAAGTCCTGCTCAAACAGACGCACGAACACCTCGCGCACCGCATTGGAGCAACGGTCGTCCATCGTAAAGCTCTCGCGCTCCCAGTCGCAGGAGGAGCCGAGTTTTTTTAGCTGCTCGGTGATGCGTCCGCCATACTTGCGACGCCACTCCCAAGCGCGCTCCATAAAGCCGTCGCGTCCGAGGTCTGCCTTGGTGACGCCGTCCTTTTTCATGTCCTCCACAATCTTTGCCTCGGTGGCGATGGCGGCATGGTCGGTGCCGGGCATCCACAGGGCTTCGTAGCCCTGCATACGCTTAAAGCGAATCAGGCTGTCCTGCATGGCGTTATCCAGCGCGTGCCCCAGATGCAGTTGACCCGTAATGTTGGGTGGCGGCATCATGATGGTATACGGCTTTTTATCGGGGTTTACGACCGCGTGAAAGTAGCCTCCCTCAAGCCAAAAGTCATAGATGCGGCCTTCTACCTGCTTAGGGTCGTAAAGCTTGTCGAGCTGTTTTGACATAGTGATGACCATCCCTTTCTATAAAAACCCTGCTGCGCCACAAAAAGCACAAGATACACAGTTTAATAAAGTCAGTTACTGCCTAAAAATCAAGCCGTGGGCAAAAGGCAGATGAGAACTGACCTGTTGGAAGCAGACTACCCTTTATTATGCGCAAGCAGGTGGGCAATGTCAAGGTTTTGGCGTGGAAATTGACGAGAATACCAAACTGCGTAGTTTGATAGATAGGGTGTGCTTGGAATGGGGTTGTATGTAGTTTTGTTTGGCGCGCAATCATCGTTTTACACAATACTCGCTGTGGACGGAGCTACCAATACATAGATAGATGTTGAGGACAGTGACAATAATTT
>JAEZDF010000121.1 GCA_023429685.1 Bacillota bacterium | reverse complement strand
TCCGACGGCGTGTTGTCCCGCGTTAAGGGATGTATGGTTTTCACGAAACTAGTGAGTGATAAATCGGAGTGGAACCGCGGGTTATCCGCCTCCGTTGTCTTTGCAGGCAGCAGGGGCGTTTTTTATTTTGAGGACAGAAAATTTACAAAAACTGTAATTATATACGAAAGACTCTTGATAGTTGACATCATTTTATGCGATAATGGGGAATGGAGGATTACCATGTTTCGGCGGTTAAGATTGGATATTAAGGCCATTAAGGAGCGCGACCCGGCGGCGAGAAACTCGTTTGAGGTGTTTATGCTGTACTCTGGGCTGCACGCGCTGATGTTTCACCGCGTTTCACACTGGCTATACAACCACAGGCTGTACTTTTTGGCACGGCTCAACTCCCAAATCGGGCGGTTTTTTACCAAGATTGAGATTCACCCGGGGGCAAAGATCGGCACCGGTGTGTTCATCGACCACGGCACCGGCGTTGTAATAGGCGAAACGGCGGAGGTCGGCGACGGCTGCACCATCTATCAGGGCGTTACCTTAGGGGGGACGGGCAAGCACAAGGGCAAGCGTCATCCCACCATCGGCAAAAACGTGATGATCGGCAGCGGTGCCAAGGTGCTGGGACCGTTTACGGTGGGCGATAATTCAAAGATAGCGGCAAACGCCGTGGTGCTCGACACCATCCCGCCAAACTCCACCGCTGTGGGCGTGCCCGCGCGCATCGTCAAGCAAAACGGCAAAAAGATCTGCTCGGAGGATCTTGATCAGGTGCACATCCCCGACCCTGTATCGCAGGAGCTGTGCAGGCTTTCCATCAAGCTCGACAAGCTTGAAAAGCAGTTGAATGAGCTAAATCAGGGCAAAGGGGACACCCCGTAAACAGCGCACGCTTTGGGATAGAAGCAAGCCCAAAGGCTAAAATACAGATAGTAAACACAACCGAAAAAGGGCAAGGCATCGCGCTTTGCCGGCGGAAAGGAATGGACGCAACAATGAAGATATTTAACACCCTCACACGCCAAAAAGAGGAGTTTATCCCGCTGCGCGAGGGCGAGGTGCGCATGTATGTGTGCGGACCGACGGTATACAACTTTATTCACATCGGCAACGCGCGCCCCCTGTGCGTGTTTGACACCCTGCGCCGCTATTTGGAGTACAAAGGCTACAAGGTCGTGTATGTTCAGAACTTTACCGATATTGACGATAAGATTATCCGCCGCGCAAACGAGGAGGGCAGCGACTACCTGACCGTTGCTGAGACCTATATTGCCGAGTACAAAAAGGACGCGGCGCGTTTGAACGTGCAAGAGGCAACCATTCATCCCCGTGCCACCGAGAACATCGACACCATCTTTGAGATTATTACCGAGCTGCTTGCAAAGGGCTTTGCGTACGAGGCAAACGGCGATGTGTATTTTCGCGCGAAACACTTTGAGGAGTACGGCAAGCTGTCCCATCAGCCGCTGGAGGATTTGGAGGCGGGCGCACGAATTGAGATAGGCGTACACAAGGAGTCGCCCATGGACTTTGCCCTGTGGAAGGCGGCAAAGCCCGACGAACCGTACTGGGAGTCGCCGTGGGGAAAGGGTCGTCCGGGCTGGCACATCGAGTGCTCCGCCATGGCAAAGCGTTATCTGGGCGCGACCATCGACCTGCACTGCGGCGGGCTTGATCTGGTATTTCCGCACCACGAAAACGAGATTGCGCAGAGCGAGTGCGCGTGGGGCGAGCCGTTTGCGCGCTACTGGATGCACAACGAGTACCTGAACATCAACAACAAAAAGATGTCAAAGTCGCTCGGGAACTTCCGCACCGCACGGGAGGTGGGCGAGCATTACGGCTACGAGCCCATCCGCCTTATCATGCTGTCGGCGCACTACCGCACGCCGATGAACTACAGCGAGGAGATTATGGAGGCGGCGAAGACGTCGCTTGCAAGACTATACACCTGCCGCGAAAACCTCGACTTTGCACTGGGCAGCGCCACCGACGAAAAGGCACCCGACGAGGACGCGCTGCTGCAGAGCATCCTTGCGAGGCGTGCCCAGTTTACCGAGGCGATGGACAACGACCTAAATACCGCCGACGCCCTTGCCGCCGTGTTTGAGCTGGTGCGCGAGATCAATACCCTGACCACCGGCGCGCAGCCCGGCTCGAAGCAGGCGATGGAGACCGCGCGCGACCTGTTTGACGAGCTGACCGGCGTACTCGGTCTGTTGTACGAGCGCAAGACCGAAAAGAGCCTGGATGCCGAGGTGGAGGCGCTGATTGCCGAGCGTCAGGAGGCAAGAAAGCAGAAGAATTTCGCGAAGGCAGACGAGATTCGCGACCGCCTTGCCGAGATGGGCGTAGTGCTGGAAGACACCCCACAGGGGATTAAATGGCGACTAAAATAGGATAGGTACTCACGACCGCGACAATACGGCAAACGGGCTTAGCCCGACTGGTTAAACCGATGCCGATTGACTTTATAAAGTCAATTACGGTTAAAAACCGTTGCCTTTCAGGCGAATTATGTGTTCAACCAGTTTAATTTTTTAGACGCTTCCCTCACTTTTGGAGGCTTTCGCCTCAATTATAAACGTTCGGCTTTCGCCGACAGTAATTGACTTAGACAGGCAGGGTGTTGACGATGAAACAAGGACGAGGCAGAGTGGGCGTACTGATAGCGGCAGCGGCTGCCTGCGTATTGCTTGCAGGCTGCTCGCTTTTGGATGTGGACGGGCTGATGCACGCCATCGCCCGAAGCACCAACACCGTGCGGGCGGACAAAAAGGTCTCGAGTATGGTGCAGGACACCGACTCGGAATTTCACATCGACCCCGGCGGCGAGGGTGAGACCGATTTTTCCGCAACACTGGAAAGCGGCGTGCTGCGCCTGGTAAACGAGGAACGCCAAGGGCTGTCGCTGCCACTGCTTGTGGAAGAAGACACGCTGAATAAAACGGCGCGTACCCGCTGCAAAGAGATGATGGAGCACGACCACTTTGAGCATACCCGCCCCGACGGGCGCGATTGGTCCACCGTGATAGAGGAAGCGGGCTACCGATATACGGTGGTCAGCGAGAACCTGCAAAAGGGCAGGGCGCAAACCCTGAGCGCGCAGGATATCTTTGACTCGTGGAAGGAAAGCACATCCCATTACGAGGCGATGATTGCCTCGGATGTGACGCGCACGGGGGTGGGTGTGTATGTCCGCAAGTCGGACCAGGGGTACGAATGGTATGCAACCGAGCATTTTGCCTCGCCTAAATAGCCCCCCTGTGATGGTTGACAAACGCCGTGGGCGGCGATACGATATGGTATGGCTTATATACGAAAGGAATGGATAACGCAATGAACAACGGCAAGGTGCGCACCCGATTTGCACCCAGCCCCACCGGCTATATGCACGTGGGCAACCTAAGAACAGCGCTGTACGCCTACCTGCTTGCAAAACGCAATCAGGGCAGCTTTATTCTGCGCATTGAGGATACCGACCAAGAGCGCTATGTAGAGGGCGCGGTCGACATCATCTACAATACCCTGCGCGATACCGGATTGTTGTGGGACGAGGGTCCCGACATCGGCGGAGCGATGGGTCCGTATATCCAGAGCGAGCGTATGGGGATGTATGGGGGCTACGCCCAGCAGCTGATCGATAGCGGCCACGCCTACCGCTGCTTCTGTAATAAGGAGCGGCTCGAGGAGGTGCGCAAGCTGCAAACGGCTTCGGGTATCTCGCCCAAGTACGACGGGCACTGCTCACGCCTGACCAAACAGGAGATCGACGAAAAGCTCGCCGAGGGCGTGCCCTTTGTGGTGCGCCAGAAGATTCCCGAGACGGGAACCACCACCTTTCATGATATGGTGTTTGGCGACGTGACGGTGGAAAACACCACCCTCGACGACCAGGTGCTAATGAAAAGCGACGGCATGCCCACCTACAACTTTGCAAACGTGGTGGACGACCACCTAATGGGCATTACCCACGTGATACGCGGAAACGAATACCTGTCCTCCACCCCAAAGTACAACCTGTTGTACGAGGCGTTCGGGTGGGAGATTCCCGTATACATCCACTGCTCGCCTGTGATGAAGAACGCGACCGAAAAGCTCTCAAAGCGCAACGGCGATGCGTCTTACGGCGACCTTGTTGCCGCGGGCTACCTCAAAGACGCGGTGCTCAACTACATCGCGCTGCTGGGCTGGTCGCCGGGCGGCGAGAACGAGATCTTTTCACTCGACGAGATGATACAGGCGTTTGACCCAAGCGGCATCTCGAAATCCCCCGCTATTTTTGACACGCAGAAGCTGCGGCACATCAACGGCGAATACATCCGCAGGCTGTCCCCCGAGGCGTTTACCGAGCTTGCCGCGCCATGGATAAAAAAGACCGTCACCCGCGCGGATGTCAGCCTGCCCATCATTGCGCAGGTGCTACAGGCGCGCACCGAGACGCTCGCCGACATCCCCGAGCAGGTGGATTTTGTCGATGCACTGCCCGAGTACGACCTCGAGCTGTATGTGAGCAAGAAGATGAAGACCACAAAGGAGTCATCCCTTGCGATGCTGCGCGAGATTCTGCCGGTGCTCGAAGGGCTAGCCGACTTCTCGATGCAGTCGGTGCACGACGCGCTGTTTGAACTGATCGCGCGCCTTGAGGTGAAAAACGGCGCCGTGCTGTGGCCGCTGCGCGTGGCGGTAAGCGGCAAGCAGTTTACTCCCGGCGGCGGGATAGAGATCTGCGCCATCCTCGGCAAAGAGGATGCGATTGACCGCGTAAAGACGGGAATTCGGCTGCTTGAGGCTGCGTGCGGCTAGCGGCATAGAAGATAATATATTAAACGGTTAATTGGTTATAAAACGAAATATCAAAAGAACAGCTGCGGGCAGTACGCTCCGCAGCTGTTCTTTTTGTCTTAGAAGTAATTTTTCATCAGGTCGTCCACCCACTCAGGAACCGTGGCGTCGGGGCGGCAGTCATACTTGGGGTAATAAGGCTTGATGTCAAGAACGGGTGTACCGTTTATGGCATCCAGCCCCTGTACGGTAACTACGTTATCGCTTACATCAAGCAGCCTCACCGCCGTAATGCCGATGGGATTGGGACGATTCTTAGACCGCTGTGCGAGAATCCCCACAAGCGGGAAGTCCGCCCGTTCATGCGGTCTTCTCACCAGATGCTGTGCAGGGTCAAATTTAGCCTGATCCAGATAAAACACAACAACGATGTGCGAAAATCCATCAAGACCCAAAAGCCCCTGCCGATACTCCTCGTTGATAACAATAAAGGAGCAGTCCTTCCCCCAGCCGCAGTCCTTTTGCTGTGCGACCTGGTTGCTCACCGTTCCAATTTCCCGAAAGGTTACGTTCAAAGCTTAGCACCCCACTTTGTAGTTTTTCAAGTATACAATACCATTATATGGTGGTCATTGCAACCCGATTCGCGTCGTTTCAGCAGATTTGCCCCGAAATCCCCGAACCGTTTTGACAGCTTTTGCGCCCGATGCGCGATAGGATAGAAAAGGTAATATATGTAAGTAAGCAGTCAAACATGTACAAGCAAGCCATTGTTTTGCGCAAAGCGATTAAAAATACATAATCCAGTGAAGATTAATGGATAACAATCTCAAAACAGAAAGGCATGGTCACACCATGAAACAGCATACAGCGGTAAAAAATCGAATCTGGATGACGTTGCAGCGATTTGTGCAGACCCGCGCGCCAATGGTCGGTGCAGTCAGCTTTCTGGCGGGCTTTTTAATGGCAAACGCCGGCATGTACGGCAGGATAGCGCCCTTTGGTATCGCGCTTGCGGCGGGTGCGCCGGCGGGGCTGTTTTGGCCGGGTGTCATTGGTGCGCTGTGCGGCTACCTTCTGCCGGTGGGCGCGGGTATCGGTAGCATGAAGTATATGGCGGCGCTCTGCCTTATTGTGGCGGCGCGCGCACTCATAAAACGCTGGACACGCCTTGAAAAAAGCGGCGCGGCAGCGGCGTTGGTCGGCTTTTTTGCCCTTCTTATCCCCTCGCTGATAGCATCACTTGCATCGGCGAACGCGTCGCAGATACTGCTCAGCGTGGCAGAGTCGCTGCTTGCGGGTGCCGGGGCTTATCTCGTACAGCTTGCGGGGGCACCCCTGCAAAAAGGCTTTGTCGCAAGTATCCTCGAACGCAAGGAGCACGCGAGCATCTTAGCAGTTCTTAGCGTGATGCTGCTAGCGCTGTGCGGGTTTGGACTGTTCGGCTTTTCGGTCGGTCGGTTCGTGGGGGTTGTTGTGGTTTTGGCGGTTGCGTCCTGTTATGGTCCCGCTGTGGCAGCAGGCGCGGGCGTTGTGGTTGGCGTTGTGGCAGGGCTTAATGATGTATCGTTATTAGTGCTTGCGGGGGTATACGGCTTTTCGGGGCTGTTTGCGGGGGTGTTTTACGCCTTCGGGCGGTTTGGCGCGTGCGCTGCGTTTGTGCTGGCAAACGGGCTTTTGGTGATTGCAGCGGGAACGGGCACAGTACCTGTTCAGGTTTTGTACGAGGTCATGGCGGCAACGGTGCTGTTTATGGTGCTGCCGCAAAACCTGATAAACACCGTCGGGTCGTTTCGCATTGCGACCGACCGCGTCGAGCAGGGGGCAGAGGGCATCAGCCGCGAGCTGCATACCCGCCTAACCCTTGCCGGCAGTGTGATGCGTGAGGTACGCAGCGCGGTAGACAGCGTATCCGAACGCCTAAAGAAGATCAACGCCGACGACATCACCACCGTGTATGACGCGGCGGCAGATGCGGTATGTGCACGCTGCGCAAAGCGCATGGCATGCTGGGGACCCTGCTACAACAGCACGATGGGGACGTTCCACGGTCTTGGCAGCGTACTCAAGGACAAAGGCTCGGTCACCGAGGCGGACTTCCCCCGCTCGTTTGCAGAAGGCTGTAACAAAACGCGTCAGCTGTGCGTGGCGGTCAATGAAGAATATGAGCGTTTTCGCGGCAGAGAGAGCAGCGCGCGCCGATTTGGCGAGCTGCGCGCGGTGGTATCGGGGCAGTTTGAGGCGATGGGCGAGCTGCTTGATGAGCTGAGCGAAGAGGCGGCAAGAAAGCGAACCCGCCATGTGCGTCTTTCGGGCGCGGTGCGGGAGTATCTGGAGAGCACCAACATCTACCCCCGCGAGGCGGTGTGCGAAACCGACCTAAACGGGCGGATTACCCTTACTATCCTAATCGATACCGATGAGATAGAGAGCATCAGCCGGGTGCGACTTGCACGGGTGCTTGGGCGTGTGTGCAAGCGTGAGCTTGCGCTGCCCACGGTGGTAGAGAAGGACGGCGTTACGACCATCCGCCTAAAAGAGCGTGCGCGGTTTGAGCCGGTGTACGGCGAATACCAGTCCGCTTACCGCGACGGTAGGCTGTGCGGCGACAGCATCCGCTACCTGTCCGACGGGGGCAGGGTGCAGCTGGTGCTCAGCGACGGCATGGGCAGCGGTCCGGCGGCGGCGGTGGATTCCGCGATGGCGTCCTCACTGCTTACCCGCATGATGAGCGCGGGTCTGGGTGCCACCGGCGCACTCAAGTTTGCAAACGCCGCGCTGTTGACCAAATCGGCGGAGGAATCGCTTGCCACGGCGGATATCTCGCTCGTTGATCTGCACACCGGCAAGGCGGAGTTTTACAAGGCGGGTGCCGCGCCCACCTTTGTGCGCAGCGGCGGCAAGGCGTTTATGCTCGAGGGCGATTCGCTGCCCATCGGCATCCTAAACGGCATCTCGGTAGACCACTCGGGCATAGAGCTTACCGAAGGCGACATTGTGCTGATGGTGTCGGATGGTGTGGTGTTTGATGACGGTGAATGGGTTGTGAAGGAGCTCGAACGCTACCAAGGCGACGACATGCAGGCGCTTGCAAAAAGCATTGTCGAGACGGCCAAACAGCGACGCAGCGACGGGCACGAGGACGATATCTCGGCGGCGGCGCTGCTAATGACTGCCTGCCGCGATCAGGCACGGGAAAAAAGCGCGGGATAATCCCATAATATAGCCAATTGGGTCTAAATAAAAAACGGCTGCGTCGGCAGCCGTTTTTTGCGTTTATTTTGCGCTACTTGAGATGCAGACGGAGGTGGTACAGTCCTTGTCTCCGCAGCGTATGTAATGAAACAGGTATTGTTGCGCAAGCCCCGGGTATTGCTGCGCACACGCGGGCAGCCCGTCAGGGTAATACCGCAGCATCGCACGTTTCATCCATACGTCGAGCGGAAACGCCTCGGTGCGGGCAAAGCCGTACAGCAAGACGCAATCCGCCACCTTTGGACCCACGCCCTTAATCGACCGGAGTGTCTCGCGTGCCTCGTCGATTGGGCAGGTATACAGCCGTGCAAGGTCAATCTCTCCGGCAGAGACCTTTTGCGCTGCATCCAAAAGATACGCGGCGCGCCACCCCGCGCGAAGCGGGGCAAGGTCGGGCTCATCCAGTCTGGCAAGGGTATCTGCGTCGGGGAACGCATAAGCGGTGAGGTTGCCCGCTTTGTCCAAAATAGGCTTTCCAAAGCACTCGCACAGCCGCGCCACAATGCCCTTGATGCGCTTGATGTTGTTGTTTTGTGAGATGATAAACGAGCACAGCGTCTCCCACGGCGGCTGACGCAGCACCCGCAGACCGGGCGCGTAGTCAATCGCCGTTTTCAGGGCGGCATCGCTGTACAAATCGGCTTTAATCCCTGCGTAGTCGCGGGAAAGGTCAAAGTAATCGTATAAAACAGTGTCAAACTCCTGCAGCGTGCAGTCCTTAAAGACAAGCGTATCGTCCTTCTGTATCACGGTGAGTGTGCGGTCACCCACAACGCCGCAAAACACATCCGGCTCGGTTTCCTCCCACCGAAAGCACTGACCGCACAGCAGCGTGTCGCGCAGGGAAAAGTCCCGCACATCGACGCACAGCACATCGCCGCGGTGCTCTAATCTATTCATCATGCCAAAACCTCCGGCTTTATTTGCTCTGAATATTGCCTTGCGACCCGCCCGTCTCGTAAAGCTGCCCCAACGCAGGGTATTGTTCCAATATCATTCGATTGGCCTTCTCAAGGCTGTCGCAGTATTGCTGATACGTAGGACTCAGTATCTTGAGGTTCTTTAGAAAAACGTCCGTGTACCCGCTGCTCTTTTGAAACGCGGTGATCATATCCATCATTTTCCCCTCGGGGGATTGCAGAAACGCGTCGGATGTGCGGTAAGCGACATACTGCTCGATGTGCATGGACTGAAAAAGGGCATCGGGGTCGGCGACCGCCTGCTCCATTAGCCGATTCATATCGTCTTCATACTGCCGGATATCCTCGTTTTGATTCAGAGGAATCGCCTGCTCCAGATACGCGCCAAGCTCGTCTGGGATATGAGAGGCTACGCTGTCGAGATAGGCGACTACCTTGTCATACGCCGTACGCTGCTCGGTGGTTTGAATGGGTTCATCCAAAAATCGCCCGAAGTGAAAGGACAACAATAGTCCATAGCTGCCCGGGAAAGCCAAAACCAGCTTTTCGCGAATGCTGACTGGGGAAATATCCATTTGCTGCAGCTGCAAAAAGCTTTTCTCAATATCGTAATGCTCGATTAGGCTGTCAATACAGGTCTGGGTCGCGTTGAGCCGCTCGATGCGCAGCTCGTTTAGATGCTTGTACCGCGCAAGCGCAAGTGGTTTGCTTGCGCTGGTTAAAACGGTGCGGATATCCAGAATGCTCAGACCGCATCTTCGCAGCACGGCTATCTCCTTTAGGGCGTGAACCTGCTCTGCGTCGTAATCTCGGTACCCGTTTTCCAGAATCTGCGGCGCGATCAGACCCTGCTGCTCGTAATACTCAACCGCCTTTTTGGTTAGTCCGCACCGATTGCAGACCTCGTGAATCAACATCGTGATCACTCCTCTCCCCTGTACCATACACCAGCCCCCAAGGGAACAGTCAAGCATTTTATG
>JAEZDF010000086.1 GCA_023429685.1 Bacillota bacterium | reverse complement strand
TAGTCGGGTTTGTCGTTGATTACGGGAACGGGCAGTCTGCCAAAGCGCAGATACACCGGTCCGTTCATCAGCGCCGCCGCCTTAACTGCCGCCTTTGCCTCGATGTCGTCGGCGGGGTTAATAATGGTCATGCCGGGGATGGTACGCATGAGCGCGATATCCTCGTTGCACTGGTGGGTTGCGCCGTCCTCACCCACTGAGATGCCCGCATGCGTGGCGCCAATCTTAACGTTCATGTGCGGATAACCAATTGAGTTGCGCACCTGCTCGAACGCTCTGCCTGCCGCAAACATCGCAAAGGTGCTTGCAAACACCACCTTGCCGGTGGTGGCAATGCCCGCCGCTGTGCCCATCATGTTAGCCTCTGCGATACCGCAGTCTACAAATCGGTCGGGGCGCTTCTTTTTAAAGGTAATGGTTTTGGTTGCCATCGCAAGGTCGGCATCCAGCACCACTAAGTTGTCCATTGTTTCGGAAAGCTCTGCGAGTGCTTCGCCGTAGCTTTCTCTGGTCGCCTTTTTTATTACATCAGCCATCGTCTACTCTCCATTCTGCTGTTATGCGAGTTGTTCTGCCTTACGCCTGTAACGCGGCAAGTGTGGCGTTTAGTTCCGCCAATGCCTGCTCGTACTGCTCCGCATTGGGTGCGGTGCCGTGCCAATGCACGTTGTTTTCCATAAACGACACGCCCTTGCCCTTAACCGAGCTGCAGATGATTGCGGTGGGCTTCTCTTTAATGGTTCTTGCCTCTTTCACCGCGGCGTCAATCTCGTCAAAGCAATGCGCGTTAACCTCTATTACATGGAAGCCGAACGCCTTAAACTTTTCGGGGATTGGGTACGGGGAGCAAACCTCCTCGACCGTTCCGTCAATCTGTAGGTTGTTGTTGTCGACAAACACACACAGGTTATCAAGCTTTCTGTGGGCAGAGAGCATCAGTGCTTCCCACACCTGTCCCTCCTGCAGCTCACCGTCGCCGAGTACCGCGTATACGCGGTAGCTGTCGCCAAACATTTTAGCCGAGATTGCCATGCCGCACGCAGCGGAGATGCCCTGTCCAAGCGAGCCGGTGGTCATGTCTACGCCGGGGGTTCCCTTCATCTCGGGGTGTCCCTGCAGCATCGCATGGGGCTTTCTTAGACGTTTAAGCTCCTCGGCGGGGAAAAAGCCGCGCAATGCAAGCACCGAATAGAGCCCCGGCGCGCAATGACCCTTAGAGAGTACAAAGCGGTCGCGGTCGGGTTTATCGGGTTGCGCAGGATCGATAGAGAGTTCCTCAAAATACAGATAGGTCAGCACATCGGCAACCGAGAGCGAGCCGCCTGGGTGTCCGCTTTTGGCGTGAAAGGTGCCTTCTATCGCACCCATTCTGACCTTGCAGGCAAGCTGCTTGAGCCTTAATTTTTTACTGGCATCCATTTGTTTGTCTACCTCCGTTATGTTCAATTATGTTAACCGCGAAAAAGCAGTATAACGGCAACGCTTAGCCTTAATTTATGCACAAAGTCTCAATGTATTCAATCAAGTCTGCTACCGCTCCATCCTTGCAGTGACCAACAACGATATCCGCAGTTCGCTTCAGGTCGTCGGGGGCGTTTTCTACAAACGCGCCGATGCCCGCCTCGCGTATCATCTCTGCGTCGTTATAAAAGTCGCCGATGGCGGCGGTGTTTTTTCTATCAATACCCATTATCTTTGCCAGATGCGCAATCCCGGTTCCCTTGTTCACCGATTTCGGCAATATCTCAAGATACATGGGCGCGGACATCACAAACTGGGCATCTACCGAGTGCAGGGTTACGGCGTGTTTGCTCATCTGCAAAATAACCTCAGGCGTATCGGCGAACAGTACCTTTGTCCAATCAGGGGTCGGTGTTCCGCGCAATGCTTCAACAATCGGAAAGCCCTCTACCTCAACATGCAGGTCAATCTGGTCATTATACTGAAGTATGTAAACGTCCCGCCCAGAAAACGCCTCGCCTCCCACGGATGGAAAGCGTTCCAACAGGTCGTAGGTAATCTGCTTGATGCTATTTGGCAGCAGGTGCTGCGCGAGTATCTGTCCGGTTTTGTAGTCGTACACCACAGAGCCGTTGTTGACGACCGCGGGGGTGTCTATGCCAAGCCCTTCAATTACCTTGCGGGCGGATTCGATGCTTCTACCTGTTGCGATGGTAAACCTGCCCCCCGCCCTGCGAAATCGCTCTATGGCAAGCAGGTTGCGCTTGGGGATTCCGTTTTCACCGTCTAACAGCGTATGATCCAGATCAGTTACCAGCAAAAAGTCCGAGATGCGTTTTGCCATGGTTGTATTGCCCCATCCTTTCCGTCCTGCCTAAGCCCGCAAGACCCGATTCATGTGTGAAAACAGTCATTTGTTGCACAGATGCGCGAATACGTCACTGCATACGATTAAGCTTCTCCAAAAACGCGGTGAAGTATGCGGGCAGCTCGCTTTCAAATATCATCCACTTTCCGGTTGTGGGATGCTCAAACCCCAGCATCCTCGCATGAAGACACTGACCGCACAGCTCCTTAATCGGCTTTGCGGGGCCATACACCGCGTCCCCCGCAACAGGGTGACCGATATACGCCATGTGCACGCGTATCTGGTGGGTTCTGCCCGTCTCCAGCCGAACGGCGGCATGGGTAAAGCCCGAATATCGGGTAAGCACACGGTAGTGGGTCACGGCGCTCTTTGCGTTTTTCTCGGTCACCGCCATCTTTTTGCGATGGACGGGATGCCGGCCGATGGATGCTTCTATCTTGCCGATATCATGGGGAAGACCGCCGTAAACCACCGTCTCATACTCGCGGACAAACGAGTGCTCTTTAATCTGCTCGGCAAGTGAACGGTGGGCGAGGTCGTTCTTTGCAACCATCAGGATACCGCTGGTGTCTTTGTCGATGCGATGCACAATGCCGGGGCGCGCAACGCCGTTAATGCCCGACAGACTGTCGCCACAGTGGTGCAAAAGCGCGTTGACCAGTGTCCCTGTATAGTTGCCCGCAGCGGGGTGCACCACCATGCCCTTCGGCTTATCTACAACAATGATGTCGTCGTCTTCGTATAGAATGCTAAGCGGGATATTCTCGGGCTGGGCGGTTGGCGGAACCGCATCTAAAAAGCTAACCGACACCGTATCCCCCGCGGATAATTTATGGTTTTTGCTTTGCAGCATACCGTTTACCGTTACCATGCGCTCGTCAATGAGCTTTTGTGCCTGAGAACGCGAAAGCTCGGGTACGACGGTGCGTAAAAAGGCATCCAGCCGTGTGTCTACAAACTCCTCACCTACAAGGTACCGTTCAGACCTGCTCACCGCTTTCACCAACCTCAGCCGCATCTGCCTGCTTTGCGCGCCTTGCCTGCATCGGTTCTATAATCAGGATATACAAGATTACAAGACCGACGCCGATACACACACAGGCATCCGCCAGATTAAACACATAAAAGTTGATTAGACGAAAATCCACATAATCCACAACAAAGCCGCGGGCGATGCGGTC
>JAEZDF010000100.1 GCA_023429685.1 Bacillota bacterium | reverse complement strand
TGGAAAAGGTGCAAACCTTTGGGGAAAACAGGGATTTTCGCAGGCTTTACGCGCGCGGAAAATCTTTTGTGCACCCGCTTTTGGTCACCTACTGCCTAAAGAACAGGACAGGAAGACGCCGTTACGGTATTACCGTCAGCGTCAAGGTAGGAGGCGCCGTTACGCGTAACCGTGCAAAACGGGTTATCCGTGAGGCGTTTCGTCTGTTATCCCCCGAAGTACCACCGGGGTGGGACATCATCTTTGTCGCGCGCACCAAAACCCCGCATGTTAAGATGCACGAGGTGCTAAGCGTAATGAAAAAACAGCTTAAAAAGGCGGGCGTTCTGCCATGCTAAAGCATGCGGCAAAGGCTGCCATTCGGTTTTACCAACGGGTATTGTCGCCGCTATTTGGTGCGTGCTGTAAGTACTACCCCACCTGCTCGGCATACGCCTACACGGCGTTTGATCGGTTTGGGTTTTTTGGGGGGTTTGTACTGTCCGCTTGGCGGATACTGCGTTGTAACCCGTTTTCGCGCGGGGGTATTGATTATGTGCCCGAGCGATTTTTAGACGGATTTAGAAGACGCAAACAAGAACAGTCCCCTCGTGACGGGGAAGACACCCAGAAATAAACCCCACGGGGAGGAATATTGATGAATTTTATCTATACGTTATTTGGTTATCCACTTGGGTGGATTATGTGGGCGTGCTATAAGGTATTGCCCTTTTACGGCGTGGCGCTTATCCTGTTTACCTTGATCACAAAGCTGATTCTGCTGCCTTTTGCTGTTAAGCAGAAGAAGGCGACCGCCAAGATGGCGGTGTTTCAGCCCAAGATAAACGAGATTAACAAGAAGTTTGCAAACGATAAGCAAAAGCAGCAGGAAGCCATGATGAAGCTGTACGAAGAAGAGGGCTACAACCCCATGAGTAGCTGTCTTCCCGCACTGATTCAGTTTCCGATACTGTTCGGTCTTATCGATGTGGTATACAAGCCCATGACCCACCTTTTGCGCCTGCCGGTTGAGATTATCGACCAGCTCAAAAGCATTGGCGAGGGTCTTGGTGTCAACGTAGCGCAGCTGACCGCTCAGCTCAACATACTGGGTCATTTCAAGAACACCCCCGAGGCGTTTTCCGCCGTACCGGGCGAATATTTAACCCAGCTCAGCTCGCTGAACCTGAATTTTCTCGGCATCGACTTTACCGCCATCCCCAAGCTTGCGCTGACGGTAGACGGCCGTTTTAACTGGCTGATTATCCTGCCCCTGCTCTCGGGAGCGGCGGCATTTGCACACAGCTTTTACACCCAGCGCGTCAACAGCGTGTCGGGTGCAGCAAACCCCGCAAGCGGCTCGATGAAGACGATGATGTACATGATGCCGTTGTTCTCGGTGTTTATCGCGTTCTCGTTCCCTGCAGGTCTTAGCTTTTACTGGACCCTTTCGTCGCTGTTTAGCCTGTTGCAGGAATATTTCCTGAACAAGGTGTACAGCCCCGCCAAGATGCTCGAAGAGGCCAAAGAGGAGCAGGAGAAGCGCCGCGCGGCACGCAAGAATGCCGGCAAACGCCCGGTGGCCACGGTTGAAGGTACCCCCGTGCAGGAGGAGAACCTTTCTCAGAAGGAGCTTGACCGCATTCGTTTGGCAGAGGCTAGAAGACGCGATGCCGAACGTTATGGCGAGGTATACGTTGACGTAACCGAGGACGATTTAAAATAGCCTCGTTTTTAAAAGCAAAGGGAATATATTGTTGTTATGTTACCCTTGCACCTTGGATTAGCAAGGACCGTTTTATCCGCGGATGCGGGCCTTGCCCGATTTTTGCGCGAGATAGAGCGGTCCTTTTTGCATCTGGTTCATTCAAACAGCAATAAACAAGGCACCTGTTTGCGACTGTTTTCGAACAGCAGCTCCGTATATACTATAGCTGATTCACTTTCATATGTCCGAATATAAATGAGTAAAAGCAAAAAGTTTTGGCTTTCACAACGAGTTTTCGTAGACAGTATGAGTTAATCTGGTATAATCTTGTATAACAGAACAAAGCTTGACGATGCGAAGGATGTTTTTGGCGATACACGGTATGGTTCTTCAGCGAAAGCGAACCTTTTCATACCTGGGACACATCCCGCATTGGAATAGAAAAAGCACAGAGTTTCCTGCCGGAACGGTTTTTGCCGGCAGCGGTGCCGGTTGTTGCCGGCAGAATGGAGGGCTGTAAAATGGAAAGAGAGATTATCACGACAGGCAGAACCGTCGAAGAGGCGATTGAATCGGCCTGTGAACAGCTTGGTATCGCCAGAGAAGACGCACAGTGGGAGATACTCGATCTGCCCAAAAAGAGTATGCTGGGTCTTCGTACCACACCTGCCAGAGTAAAGGTAACCCATGCACAAACCAAGGTGCAGTGTGCACAGCAGTACCTGACCGAAGTGCTTGCCCAGATGGGGCTTGGCCACACCGAGATATCCGTCGCTGAGCGCGAGGACGGCGTAACCTTCACCTTAGAGGGCGAGGGTCTTGGCGTTATCATCGGCAGACGCGGTGAAACACTCGACGCGTTGCAGTACCTGACGGGGCTTGCCGCCAACAAGATGGACGGCGACTACTTCAGGGTAACCATAGACAGCGGACACTACCGCCAAAAGAGGGAAAAGACCCTGACCGAGCTTGCGGAACGTCTTGCCAAAAACGCCGTGCGTTCGGGCAGAAGCAGCACACTAGAGCCGATGAACCCGTACGAGCGCCGCATCATCCATGCCGCGGTGCAGACGGTGGAGGGCGCAACCTCCTCATCGATTGGCGAAGAGCCAAACCGTCGGGTGGTTATCTCCTCTAAGACCGCGCCCAAGCAGGGGTACGCACCCCGCACTGGCGCGCCGCGCCCCGCTGGTAACAGACCCCCCTATGGTGAGAAAAGACCCTATGGGGACAAGCCTCCGTACAGCGGCGAGAGGAAGCCCTATTCGGGCGACCGCAAGCCCTCGTATGCCGGTGAGCGCAAGCCGTATTCCGGCGAGCAAAAGCCCTACTCGGGTGAGCGCAAACCCTACAGTGGCGAGAAGAAGCCTTATTCGGGCGAGCGCAAACCCTATGGCGACCGCAAGCCTTACGGCGACCGCAACGCCACCCCCGCACCCAGCCAGCAGCCCAAGGCGGTTCCCAACAAGGACGTAGAGGATAAGCCGCTTTACAGCAAGATTGATCTGGAGTAAATACCAGACGACATAGTTACATCAAAACGCCCCCCGCGCCGCAAGGCGTGGGGGACTGTTGTATTCGGGAATAATAAGTTGATTTTTACGGTGATAGACGGAACGGTCAAGACCGTTCCCTACCTACGCATTGCGAGAGGTAGGGAAGCAAAGTAAAGCAAGCATCGCTATAGTAATCGTCCGTATTAGCAATAAAAGAGATTATATATACCAGTAGTAACCATCCATCTATGATTTGAGGTGAACAACATGCACAGCGATACGATAGCCGCCATTGCAACGGGCGGCAGCGGCGCGGGTCTTGGCGTAATACGCATCTCTGGTGCGGACGCGGTGCGCGCGGCAAGCGCGGTGTTTCGCGCGGCAAACGGAACAGACCTGACAAACGCCAAAGGATATACCGCCCGCTATGGCAGGGTGTACGACGCGCAGGGCGACATCGACGAGGCGGTGGCGCTCATCTTCCGCGCGCCCAAAAGCTATACCGGCGAGGACGTGGTGGAGCTTTCCTGCCACGGCGGGGCATACCTGCTGCAGCGCGTGTTGCGCGCGGTGTATGCACAGGGCGTTTCACCTGCAGGGGCGGGGGAGTTTACTAAACGCGCCTTTTTAAACGGCAAGATGGATCTGACCCAGGCGCAGGCGGTGTGCGACCTGATTGCGGCAAGCGGTGAGCAGGCAGCGCGTGCGGCACTGTCCGCCCGGGAGGGAGCACTGCACCGCGAGATTGCCGACCTCATCGGCAGCCTGATAGCCCTTTCCGCAGACTTGACGGCGTGGATCGACTTCCCCGAGGAGGATGTGCCCGCCGTGCAGAGCGGTGCGGTGCAGACCCAGCTTGACGCAGCGTGCGCCCGACTGGACACGCTGCTTGGTAGCTTTGTGACGGGGCGGTATATCCGCGAGGGCATCCGCACCGCGATTGCGGGCAAGCCCAACGTGGGCAAAAGCACCCTGATGAACCTGCTTGCGGGCAGAACGCGCAGCATCGTCACCGACATCCCCGGAACTACCCGCGATGTGGTGGAGGACACCGTGACCCTTGGCGGCATCACCCTGCACCTGTGGGATACAGCGGGGCTGCGCATTACGGACGACCCCGTCGAGCGTCTAGGCGTTAGCCTTGCCGAAGAACGGTTGAATACGGCAGACTTAATACTCGCAGTATTTGACAGCTCGCAGGCGCTGTCGGACGAAGACCGACGGCTCGTCGAGCGCAAGGACAACACCCCCCGCATTGCGGTAATCAATAAAACAGACCTTGCGCCGCGTCTTGACAGAGCGTATATATCGGCGCACTATCAGCATATTGTAGAGATTAGCGCCGCCACGGGGCAGGGGGCTGACACGCTGCGCGACGCGATAACCGAGCTGTTTGCGGTGAAAGCCTTTGACCCGATGCGTGCCGTGCTTGCGGGGGAGCGTCAGCGCGACTGCGCCGAGCGCGCCCGCGTCCTGCTTGGCGAAGCGCTGGACGCACTGGGGCTTACGCTTGATGCCGTGTGTGCGAGCATCGACTGCGCGCTCGACGCGTTGATGGAGCTTACCGGGCAAAAGGCTAGCGAAGCGGTAATCGACAGCGTATTCGAACGCTTTTGCGTCGGGAAATAGCATAACCAACCTTCGCATCGCCAACCCACGGTTGGCGTTAGGCATTAGGAAAACCTGCGGTTTTCGGCGCAATATCAAGTTTAACCGTAGGGGCGATTACTAATCGCCCGTATCGCCAACCCATGGTTGGCGTTAGGCATTAAGAAAACCATCGCATCGCGAACCTTCGGTTCTCTGGTTTTCGGTTCTATCTGAAGCTGGTGGTTCGCATTTATTAAACACCCACACCGTAGGGAGCGACGCCTTCGTCGCTCCGTTACCGACCAATTACAAAAAGGCATGTCAATCGATTATTGTGCAATCAATCGGAACGGTCAAGACCGTTCCCTACAAGGCCGTGTCCTGCGGTTTTCTGCGTATTATAAATCCGACCGTAGGGGCGAATCGCCCGCGTTCCCTATACAAACGACGCCAGGGGACGTCGGGGACGCCGTCCCCTACGCATCACTAACCTTCGCTTTTCGATGCCCTCGTCGCTCCGTCCCTGTCCGGATGTAACCTGTCAACAATACAACGGTAATAATCCCGTAAACACAAAAAGTTTTCCTCCGTTTGTACGAAATGTGTGGAAAACTTTTTGTTGTGTTTGTGAAATGTAATGGACTTTTGTGTTTTGGGTTGTACTTTTACGTCCAGACTGGTTTAATAGGGTATGTCGCTTTGTATCTAAATCATATCCGTTTACTACGTGGGGGTTCTATTACCTTATTAGGGATAAGGGCAACCCGTTTGCCGCCAAAAGTATATCTAGTTTTACAAAGCGCTGAAGGAGAGCAAGAAAAAGAATGAATTCACTCAACAAGCTTAGCGAAATTACGGTGCTGTTTGTAGGGGATCAGCTGCTGACCGAAGGGGGCATCCCCGAGCAGTTTTGCCGCATTGCGTCAAAGCAGTATCGCACCGTTCATCTACACAAGCAATGCGCCGACGATTACCGGCTGGAGGATCATTGTAAGGTGCTGCAAGGTCCTGAGTGGCAGGCGGTGCGCGAAAGTGCCGACGTGGTGATTGTGCAGGAGCAGGGCGGACTCTTCGGGGAGAGAACCCTGCACGCAATGAACGAGCTTTGTACGCTGTTTGCAGAGGGTACGCCGTTTTATTCCTTGATTACAGAGCTGGATTACCCCAAGGAACTGGTGGAGATACAAAACAACAGCTATATATACGGCGGCTACGCGCATCATCTGCTGGTGGGCGGGGGGATATTGCCCTACGAGCAGCTGCACCAAACAGGCAGTGTGGTGCCCAGTAAGCTGTACGGGTACCTGACCGCCTGTGTGATTTACGGCACGTTGTTTGACGTAAGCTGCGAGATGCTGTCCGATGAGGGCTTAGACCCCGAGCAAATCCCCGGCGACAGCGACCGCCTCAAGCGTGAAACCATGCGCCGCATCAAACGCGCCGCCGACATGGCGTGCGAGTTTTCCCGCGAGCACGCGGAGGGGCTGAAGCCGTAAGGCGGGTAATCAACATATATAAAATAAGTAAGGGGATGCCGTTTGTGATGAAACGGCATCTCCTTTTAGTATTGCATTGTTTTCGTGGCAATGGTTTTTATTATGTATGTATTTACCAATACATTGCTTAATTTACATCTTGGTGATTGCTTTTATAAGCATGCTAGTGTTATATTATTATATATATTCATGTCTTGGAAGGGGGCGCACCTATAATGGCGATTGAACAATACACCGAAAGCCTTACGCTCCGTGAAATGAAATGCGAGTTGGGTGATAATGGTTGGGGTTATGTTTTCCCGCAAGGAGATGTTTCGGCTGTTGATAAGGTTGAAAGGTTGTTGATGAAAGCAGGCGGAAAGCCTGTTAATTGCGCACTTGACGATTTTTCAAAAGGCGGAAATGGCAAGGCAAAACCTGAATATATTATTACAATGAATGATGATACTAATACAATTATTGTAGTTGAATGTAAAAATTCTGTTAAGAAACATAGCAGTGCTGATTTAAGTTATCCGCGCGGTTATGCGGTTGACGGTGTCCTTTATTATGCAAAGTTTCTCAAAGATGAGTATAGCGTGATAGCCGTTGCCGTCAGCGGAACAACTACAGGGAATATGAAAGTTGACGCGTTTCATTGGGTAAAAGGCGCGGAAACTTATTTACCTCTGCGTAAGGCGAAAGATATAATTTTGGAGCCAAAAAACTATGTCAAACTTATTAAGGGCGAAAAACTTCAAAAAGAGTATTCGCTTGACGAAATTCGCGCCCTTGCAATTGAAATGCATGACGCTCTAAGGGAAATTAAGGTTGTGGAAGCGCACAAACCTATCTTTGTAGCAGGTATTCTTATCGCGCTTAACGACGAAGATTTCTCAAAAAGTTACGCCCTTTTACCGTCGTACAAGGCAGTAATGTCAAGCATACAAACCGCAATTGAGAATGTCTTAAAAAATAGTGGGATAAAAAGCGATAGAGCCGTATATATAAAGCAGGTATTTAAAACACTTCAAGATAATACAAAGTTTTCAGGAATACCGCTTATTCAGAAGAAGTCAATAAACTGGTATATAGAACAACTCGAATTAAAAATCAAGCCTATGATGGATAATGCCGACAGTACGGTTGATGCACTAGGTGTGTTCTACCACGAATTCATTAAATATTCTGGTGGCGATGGAAGCGGTTTAGGGATTGTCCTTACACCACAACACCTCACAGAATTTATGTGTGATTTGGCTGGAGTAAATAAAAACAGTCGCGTTGTTGATATTTGTTGTGGATCGGGTTCGTTCCTTGTTACGGCAATGAGTAAAATGTTTAAGAACGCAAATCCCATTGAAGTTGAGCATATACGAAAAGAACAGTTATATGGCGTCGAATTCGATGATGGACTTTATACTCTAGCTATTGCAAATATGATTATCAGGCAGGATGGCAAGAGCAATATTTATAAAGGTGATTGCTTTAACGCAGCTATTGTCAAGGAATTGAAGGCAAAAAACATCAATATTGGGCTTATTAACCCACCCTATTCGCAAGACGACGTAAGCGAATTAGAATTTGTTGAGCAGTTGCTTGACATTATAACTATTGGCGGAGTGGGTGTTGTTGTCGTGCCTATGAGTTGTGCCATAGGTACAAAGTTTAAGGCAGAACGCGAAAGACTTTTCAAGAAACACACGCTTAAGGCTGTATTTTCAATGCCGGACGATATATTCTATCCAACGGGGACGAACCCATGTGTTATGGTGTGGGAAGCCCATACTCCGCACGACTGTAATCAGGAAACATTCTTTGGTTACTGTAAGAATGACGGTTTTGTAAAGCGCAAAAAGTTAGGTCGTATAGATTATTATGGGCGCTGGTCAGAAACAGAGGAACAATGGCTTAAACTATATCGGAATCGCGATGTTGTTGACGGTCTTTCCGCTCGCGCTTGCGTAAAACATAGCGATGAATGGCTTTGCGAAGCATATATGAATACGGATTACAGTAAATTATCACAAACTGACTTTCAGAAAACTATTAATGATTATTTGGCTTACCTTGTAAAGGCAGGTGAAGTCAATGAAAGTTAGGGACTTATTTAAGGTCTATCAAGGGAATAGTTTTGAGTTAATGAATATGGAATTATCTATGACTTCTAATATTAACTTTGTTTCCCGCACCGCACAAGATAATGGTGTTGTTGCGCAAGTCTGTGCCGACGATTTTGTTAAGCCTTTTCCTGCGGGGGATATTACCGTTGCTCTTGGTGGAAGTGTTTTGTCTGCATTCGTTCAGACTAAACCTTTTTATACGTCTTTTCATATAGGTGTACTAAAGCCAAAGAAGGACATGACTTTACAAGAAAAGCTTTATTATTGTATGTGTATTCAGGCTAACGCCTATCGTTACAATTATGGGCGGCAAGCGAATAAGACTCTGAAAGACATTGTATTGCCAGAAAATATCCCTGACTGGGTTTATACTATGACTGTTGAGCGAGTAATGACGGCTATTCGTTGTATAGAGGTGCCGCTATTAAAAATTGGAAGTTGGAAAGAGTTCAAAATAGGTGAATTGTTTAGATTAGAACGTTGTAAAAACAGATCGTCAAGCGATTTGATAGACGGAGACGACTGCTTTTACTTAGGCGCTAAAAAAAGTGAAAACGGTGTAATGCGTCGTGTTGTTCGCGATGAAAGGGTTATTACAAAAGGGAATTGTATAGTATTCATTGGTAATGGTCAAGGTTCTGTTGGATACTCAAATTACATGAATGATGATTTTATTGGTACTGCGGATTTAACCGTTGGGTATAATGAGAACTTAAATCAGTATGTTGGTATGTTTATTGTTACGCTGTTGGACTTAGAACGCCCGAAATATTCTTTTGGACGTAAGTGGTCGTCAAGAATGGCGGATACAATTATTAAAATTCCTGTTACCAAGCAAGGCTTGCCAGACTGGAAATATATGGAAAGTTACATTAAATCATTACCATATAGCGACAGAATATAAAAAATTACCAACACATCATTTCATTCCCCGCGTAGCCACTATACTAAAATAATCCCACCGCCCCGTCAACTAGTTGACGGGGCGATAGTTTTAATCCCGCCACTTTTCTCTTGCCAGTTCAGCCTCACTGCATTATACTTAACCTTGATTCATAGCCAAAAACCCAGTAGGCGGCAACGATTAGTACCAAGAGTATAATGCGCAACGGATATGAAGAATCATCGCTGCAAACGTAGCCAAAGATAAGGATAACAACCCACTGTAAAAGATAAAGGAATGAAACACCGATATGACACAATACAACGCGGGTAGCTTTGATGTCGCCGTAATCGGCGCAGGGCACGCGGGCTGCGAGGCGGCGCTCGCGGCGGCAAGGCTGGGGGCGAGCGTCGTGCTGTTTACGCTGTCGCTCGATGCGATTGCAAACATGCCGTGCAACCCGTCGGTAGGGGGCACGGCAAAGGGGCACCTCGTGCGGGAGATCGACGCGCTGGGCGGTGAGATGGGGCGCATCGCCGACCAAACCACCATCCAAAGCCGGATGCTGAATAGGGGAAAGGGTCCCGCCGTATATAGCCTGCGCGCACAGATTGACCGCGTGCAGTACCATATCGCGATGAAGCAGCTGCTTGAGCGCACCGAGAATCTGGTAATCAAGCAGGCGGAGGTGTGCGAGGTTTGCGTTGAAGTCGGGCGCGCGTGTGCCGTGGTCACTAGGCTCGGCGCGCGGTACGAGGTTGGGGCGGTCATCGTCTCCACCGGCACCTATCTGGGCGGGCGCATCTTTGTAGGCGACGCAAGCTACGAAAGCGGTCCGGACGGTTGTCAGGCGGCGATGCATCTGACCAAAAGCCTGAACGCCTTAGGTATACCCACCCGCCGCTTTAAAACAGGAACCCCCGGTCGGCTGCTCAAAAGCAGCATCAATTTGGATAAGCTGGAGGCGCAGCCGGGCGACGAGCCGGTCGAGCCGTTTTCGTTTACTACACAAATCCCGCCCGAAAATCAGGCGGTGTGTTATATTGCGTACACCAACACCAAAACCCACGACATCATCAAGGCAAACCTGCACCGCTCGCCGCTGTACGGCGGCATGATAGAGGGCATCGGTCCGCGCTACTGCCCGAGTATTGAGGATAAGGTGGTTCGGTTTGCCGACAAGGAGCGTCACCAGGTCTTTTTGGAGCCGATGGGGCTTGATACCGAGGAGATGTACCTGCAGGGCATGAGCTCATCGCTGCCCGAGGAGGTACAGGTGGCGATGTACCGCACCATCGACGGGTTTGAGAACATGCAGATGATGCGCAACGCCTACGCCATCGAGTACGACTGCTGTGACCCGCTTGACCTGCTGCCCAGCCTTGAGTTTATCAAGGTCAAAGGGCTGTACGGCGCGGGGCAGTTCAACGGCACCTCCGGCTACGAGGAGGCAGCGGCACAGGGGCTGATGGCGGGCATCAACGCCGCCCGCGCGGTAAAAGGCAAGCAGCCTGTCATCCTTGACCGCGGCAGCTCCTATATCGGTACACTGATAGACGACCTGACCACCAAGGGCTGCCATGACCCCTACCGTATGATGACCTCTCGCTCGGAGTTTCGGCTTATCCTGCGTCAGGACAACGCGGATAAACGCCTGACCCCCGTCGGGTACGAAATCGGGCTGATTTCAAAAGAGCGGTACGACGGGATGTGCGACAAATATCGTCTGGTGGACGAGGAGATCGCGCGGCTTTCCCGGGTAATCCTGCCGCCGAGTGAGGAACTCAACGCCCTACTGATAGACAGCGGCACCGCGCCGCTGATTACGGGCGCACGGCTTGCGGAGTTGATACGCCGCCCGCAGATGAGCTATCTGTCACTCGCCCCGTTTGACCCTGACCGTCCGACCCTGCCCCGCGCCGTGTGGGAGCAGGCGGAGATTGAACTGAAGTACGAGGGCTACATCCGCCGCCAGCTTGCGCAGGTGGAGCAGATGCGCCGCCTCGAAAAGCGCCCGCTTTCCCCCGATACGCCGTACCATACCATCGAAAGCCTGCGGCTGGAAGCACGCGAAAAGCTGACGCGCATCAAGCCCCTGAGCATCGGTCAGGCGTCGCGCATCTCGGGCGTCAGCCCCGCTGACATCTCGGTGCTACTGGTGTGGCTCGAGCGCAATAAATAGCCGAAAACGCGCAATCCACCAACAATATAAAGAAAAAAGAATATCAATCGCGCAAAGAATACGCGCAAACCCGTAGGGAACGGTCTTGACCGTTCCGCAAGTAACGCTGCTTTCCAAAATGTGACAATACGTCGGTTTGAATATGCCGTAGGGAGCGACGCCCTCGTCGCTCCGAAGGTCACTACATTCATGGGTTGCCCAAGCGAGGTTTGCTTTGTTTTGCGGATGACCGATGGTCGCTCTTTCATAGGGGTCGGATGATGAGGGTAAATGCGGGCGGTTGCAATGCCAACCACCGGTTGGCTATTCGCCCCTACTCGGCACTACGTTCGGACTTCTTATCACGTGAAACGCACGACTTTCAATCCGTAAGGAACAGTTATGACCGTTGCGATAAATGGGGGGTACGGTTTAATGCCGACAATCAAACGATTAACGATAGGGCTGCTTGTATGCTTTACGCTGCTTTGCGGCTGCGCACCGCCTGTTACCGTACCAATTCCCAACCATGAGCTGACACAGGAACAACGTTCTGTTGTTGAAATTGCACAGGGGATGTTATTTCTCGAGCTTACGGTGAGCACGCCGCCCACCGAACGAGAGAAAGCAGCGTTTTTATTCTGGATACTCTCGACCGATCTTTATCACGACAAACAAGAAGAATGGTTTGACGGCAGTGTGTACCGTATTCCGCTTGCCGATATAGAACAGATATTATACGCCCACCTTGACACCGATTTCTTTGACCCCCAGCAGGGCTTTGACCCGTTAAGCGGCGGCACAAAAGGGTACGACAGTGCATCACGAGAATATGTGCTGCCAATGCTCGGCGGGTACGGCGGGGTACGGGCATTTGGTGTGCTCAGTTATAAGCAGGAGGGCGACCGCATTAAGCTGACCCTCGGTTCGTATGATGTTCCGTCCTATTACGCCGAGAATCCGGTGTATACGCTGTTAACCCGATATGAGGTGGAGTTTGTCACACTGCCTGAACCCGAACGATTTTTGGTGGTTTCGGCGAAGATAAGCCCACTATAATCGAACACCGAGTGCAAAATAAAGCCATCGCATCCATCATATTTTAAAGGAGACCCGCCATGCCTACTGTTTCGGACATCCTAAAACAACACGCCGCGCCGCTGGGCATCACCCTTACCGACACCCAGCTTATGCGGTTTGACCGCTACGCCGCTTTTTTGCTCGACTGGAGCGCCCGCATGAACCTGACCGCCATCAAGGACGACGAGGGCATTGCGGTCAAGCATTTTCTCGATAGCATTTTGCTTGCGCACCACGTCGCGATCACAGAGGGGGCAAGCCTTATCGATGTCGGCAGCGGGGCGGGCTTTCCCGGCGTGCCGGTAAAGATTATGCGGGAGGATGTTGCCATCACCCTGGCCGACAGCACAAATAAGCGCATTACCTTTTTGGAGGGGCTGCTTCAGGAGCTGTCACTAACGGGCAGCACGATACACGCCCGCGCGGAGGACTTAGGCAACGACAAGGGTTACCGTGAGCGGTATGATATCGCAACCGCCCGTGCCGTCGCGCACCTGCGCGAGCTTACGGAATACTGCCTGCCGTTTGTCAAACAAGGCGGCGTGTTTGCGGCTATGAAAAGCGGCAATGTGGATACTGAGCTTACCGAAGCAGCGCGCGCCATTAAAACCTTAGGCGGAACAGTACAGGACGTAATCCGCTTTACCCTGCCGAATGCGGGGGAGCGAACCATCGTTGTGATAAAAAAGATATCGCAAACCCCGACAGGCTACCCGCGCCCCGGTGCTAAAATGGCAAAAAGCCCCTTGTAGCCGCGCGGATGGCGGCACATCCTGTCGCAAAGCAGAGATAGAAAATACTGGAAATTATACTACCGATATGGTATTCTGAGCACAGACAAGGCGGACAAGCCTGTTCTGTGCTTTGCTTTTTTACGGAACTGGTATGAAAAAGGCAGGTGATTGCCCATGGCGGTGTTTTCACGCGAAAAGGTTGTGAATAAGGTCATCGAGGTGGGGGTACATAACATCCTGCCAAACCCTGCCCAACCGCGCAAAATCATCAGCCAGTCCGAGCTTGCAAGCCTTGCGGAGAGTATCCGCGAAAACGGGGTGCTGCAACCGCTATCGGTGCGGCGCATCCGCGACGGGGTGTACGAGCTGATTGCAGGTGAGCGCAGACTGCGCGCCGCAAAGCTGATTAACCTGCCCGTAGTTCCCTGCATCGTGGTAGACGCGACTGCGCAGCAATCCGCCATCCTGTCGGTGCTCGAGAACCTGCAGCGCAGCGATCTGACCTTCTTTGAAGAGGCAAATGCCTATTACTCCCTGATCCACGACTGGGCGGTCACGCAGGAGGAGGCGGCACAGCGCCTTGGCAAGGCACAGTCCACCATCGCAAACAAGCTGCGACTACTGCGAATCTCCCCCGAGCAGCAGAACAAGATTTTACTAAACCGATTGTCCGAGCGGCACGCGCGGGCACTGCTAAAGATAGACGACCCCAAAAAACGCGACCAGACGCTGGACGTCATCATCGCCCGTAGGCTTACGGTGGAAAAGACCGAGGAGTACATCAACGGCCTGCTCTGCTATACCCCAAAGCCACGGCAGGAGAGGGTGTTCGTCGTGAAGGATGTGCGGCTTTTTTTAAACACTGTCAACCGCGCGGTGGATACGATGCAGAAGGCGGGCGTGAACGCGCAAGCAAAGCAGGTGGAAAAGGACGATTACATCGAGTACATCGTCACCATCCCAAAGCAGGCGAAAAAGACCGAGCCAAAGCTTGCGGCGGTTAACTAATGGCGTTTTACACTTTCCCTGGTGTAAAATAAATTTACTCATCCCCTGGCTGATTTTATCGAAGAAAGC
>JAEZDF010000047.1 GCA_023429685.1 Bacillota bacterium | reverse complement strand
GTATTATATAGTAGTATTAGCACTCGAACGCGTCGAGTGCTAATACATTGTTGAGGTGGTTCTATGGCTAAGAAACAATTCAAGGCGGAATCGAAGCGTCTGTTGGATTTGATGATCAACTCCATCTATACCCATAAGGAGATCTTTCTTCGTGAGCTGATCTCCAATGCAAGCGATGCAATGGACAAGCTTTATTTTCGTTCCCTGACCGACCCCGGAGTCGGGCTTGGCCGTGAGGATTTTTCCATACGTCTCGCGGTGGATACAGAGAAACGAATCCTTTCTGTGTCAGATAACGGTTGCGGCATGACCAAAGAGGAGCTAGAAAACAATCTTGGAGTCATTGCAAGCAGCGGTTCCCTCAAATTTAAAAAAGAGCTTGGCGAAAACGACGATGTAAACATCATCGGGCAGTTTGGCGTGGGCTTTTACTCCGCGTTTATGGTAAGCGCAAGGGTTACCGTTATAACCCGCGCATACGGTAGTGACGAAGCATTTCGGTGGGAATCGGTCGGAGCGGATGGCTATACCATCGAGCCCTGCGAAAAAGAAAGCGTGGGCACCGACATCTACCTTACCATAAAAGAAAATGCGGGCGAAGAATCGTTCGATGAGTTTTTGGATGCTTACCGAATCTCGTCTATTGTTAAAAAGTACTCGGATTATATTCGTTACCCCATCAAGATGGATATCTCGCGAGAGCAACGGAAGGAAGGTAGCGACGACGAATACGAAACGGTTGTAGAGAACAAAACGCTCAACAGCATGGTGCCCTTGTGGAACAAGAACAAAAGCGAGGTCACCGCCGAGGAATACAACCGCTTTTACAAGGACAAGTTTTACGATTTTACCGACCCTGTTCGTGTGATTCACAGCAAAACCGAAGGTGCCGCAACCTACAGCGCTTTACTATTTATCCCCGGTAAAGCACCATATGACTACTACACCAAGGAGTTTGAAAAAGGTCTTGAGCTGTACTCCAGTGGTGTGCTGATTATGGAAAAATGCGCAGACCTTCTGCCCGATTATTTTAGTTTTGTAAAGGGTCTTGTTGACTCTCAGGATTTGTCGCTTAACATCTCACGTGAGATGCTGCAGCACGACCGTCAGCTCAAGATCATTGCAAATAGTCTCGATAAAAAAATACGTGGCGAGCTGTTAAAGATGCTTAAGGATGACCGTGAGACCTACGAGCAGTTTTTTAAGAGCTTTGGTGTTCAGCTTAAGGTCGGCGCATATACCGGCTACGGTCAAAACAAAGAGCATTTAAAGGATCTGCTGCTGTTTTACTCGGCGGCAAACAAAAAGCTTGTTTCGTTTGAGGAATACAAGGACGCCATGAAAGACGGGCAGGAGCATATCTACTACGCGGCGGGCGCAAGCATTGAGCAGATTTCGATGCTGCCCCAGACGGAACTGGTTCTTGATAAGGGGTTTGACATCCTATACCTCACCGATGACGTAGACGAGTTTGCGCTGCGCATCATTGACGAATATGACGGCAAGAAATTCAAATCCGTTTCTGCGGATGACCTCAACCTTACAACAGAAGAGGAAAAAGAGGAGATTAAAAAACAGACCGAGGAGCATAAGGATCTGTTTGAGGCGATGCGCGATGCGCTGGATGGCAAAGTAACAAGCGTTGTCCTTTCCACCCGTCTAAAATCTCATCCCGTTTGCATTTCCAGTGAGGGCGAGATATCACTCGAGATGGAAAAGGTGCTTAACGCAATGCCAACCGACCAAAAGATTAAAGCCAATCGAGTGCTTGAGATTAACGCCTCTCACCCCGTCTTTGCAACGCTTACAAAGCTGCACAATGACCGCGATGATAGACTTAGGGTATACACAAGCCTGCTCTACAATCAGGCGCTTTTGATCGAAGGCATGCCCATAGATGAGCCTGCTTCATTCGCCGATGCCATCTGCACACTGATGGTGGATAAACAGTAAGCCAAATGCATAAGCCCCGCCGAAAAAAATCGGCGGGGCTTTCAATATGCGATAATCTATTTGTTGTACAGCGTCATATTGCTGTCTTTGAGCACCACGTCGTGTGCGCCGCCCTCAACAATACTCGTAGCCGAAACCAGCGTTATCTTCGCCATTGACTGTAGTTCTGGAATGGTAAGTGCGCCGCAGTTGCACATGGTGGAGCGCACCTTGCTAAGCGATAGACCTACGTTATCCTTTAAGCTGCCCGCATAAGGAACATAGGAATCGACACCCTCTTCGAACGAAAGCTTTTGGGAACCGCCGAGATCATAGCGCTGCCAGTTTCTTGCTCTGGCACTTCCCTCGCCCCAGTATTCCTTCATGTAGGTTCCGTTTACGTTTACCTTGTTGGTCGGGCTTTCGTCAAACCGAGAGAAATAACGACCAAGCATTAAAAAGTCTGCGCCCATAGCAAGTGCTAGGGTCATGTGGTAGTCGTAAACAATACCGCCATCCGAGCAGATGGGGATGTAAACTCCGGTCTTTTCATAATACTCGTTGCGCGCCTTAGCAACCTCTACAACCGCTGTTGCCTGACCGCGACCAATGCCCTTCTGTTCCCGGGTGATGCAGATGGAACCGCCGCCGATACCAACCTTAATAAAGTCTGCGCCCGCCTCGGCAAGAAACAGGAATCCGTCCCTATCCACCACGTTTCCGGCACCCACCTTAACGGTATCCCCATACTTTTTACGGATGAATCCGATGGTAATCTTCTGCCATTCGGAGTACCCCTCGGAGGAATCGATGCACAGCACATCTGCGCCCGCCTCTACGAGAGCCGGAACGCGCTCGGCAAAATCTCGCGTGTTGATACCAGCACCCACTACATAGCGCTTTGAGCTGTCGAGCAGCTCGTACTGATTTTCTTTGTGCGAAGAATAATCCTTGCGAAATACCATATAAAGCAGTCTGCCTTCATCGTCAACGATGGGTAAGCAGTTCAGCTTATGGTCCCAAATGATGTCGTTTGCGTCTTTGAGTGTGGTGCTCTTTGGCGCGTAAACCAGCGACTCAAGGGGGGTCATGAATTCCTTCACTTTAAGGTCGGTGCTCATTCTGCTTATGCGGTAGTCTCTGCTGGTAACAAGACCAAGTAAAACGCCATTTGGTGACCCGTCAGCGGTGACCGCAACGGTGGAGTGCCCTGTTTTGTCTTTAAGTGCAAGGATATCGGCAAGGGTAGCGTCGGGCGTAATATTGGAATCACTGACTACAAAGCCCGCCTTGTACGCCTTTGCCTTAGCGACCATCGCCGCCTGACTTTCTATGGATTGAGAGCAGAAGATAAACGAAATGCCGCCCTCCTTGGCAAGCGCGACGGCCATTTTGTCGTCGGACACCGACTGCATAATGGCTGATGTCAGCGGAATGTTGATGGAAAGCGGCGATTCTTCGCCCTTCTTAAACTTCACAAGCGGAGTTTTAAGCGAAACGTTGGACGGAAAACATTTATCGGACGAATACCCGGGAACCAAAAGATATTCACTGAAGGTACGAGAAGGCTCGCTGTAAAAGTGCGCCATATTAAACGCTCCTTTTCTTTATACTTTCACATATTTTTTATTAGTATACCTCAATCGCCCTATTTACTCAAGAGCAAATAGGGCAAAATGACGCATATGATATCAGATATGTTTTGTTTATATTTTTATGCCACAAATCGGTACAGCTTCTGGTAAAAAGTTATACCCGCTCCATATCCCTTGTAGCCACAAAGTTAACGCCCAGCCCCAAAATGTCAGAAGCAACAACCTCGCCAGTTTGAATGGGTGCTTGCACGGTTACCTCGTTTAGAATTTGAATGGCATCAAAGATTGCGTTTTTTGGAATCTCGGCATCGGTTTTTACAGGCAACCTGCGATCGTGAGCACCTTCTATGCGAACCGTAGAGGTAATGACCCGCGTCGGGTTTGTCAGCTCCTTTTTGCCGTATGCCTCGCCGCGAGCGCAATCGTTGCCCGTTACGGCAAATCCGTTTTGCTCATCCACATGCAGGCGACACCCTTTGGGGCATACAATGCATACAAGCTCCTTCATACTACTCACCTGACCTTCTTAGTATCATTTTGTCGGCAAATCAAAACAACAGCTTACTGTGCTGTTTCATTTTGATGTATTGATACGGTAAGTTCCGTGCCCCCTGCCTTTTCAATCAAGGCTTTGGGCAGAATAATTCGTTCCATCTCGCCCGGGGTGATATGCTCTCGCTTGTACGAAGCAAGCGTATCCCCGCTGCTTGTAACGACAATCCTCACATCCTTGTAAACATCCCTTGCGCGAAAGAACACATCCACCGTCTTATCAACATTTTCGGAGCGAATCCTCTGGGGAACGGTGTAGCTTACGCCTTCTCCGTTTATAACGGATAATGACGCCAAATCCTCATGCGGCTGTTCTAGCGCATATCGCGCGGCGGCACGCCCTGCCCTTTGGCTTTCTCCCGTCACAAAGTCTACAAGGTCATGGACGTGCACCGCATTCCCCCCCGCAAAGATGCCGGGAACTGTGGTCTCCATGTTTTCGTAAACACAAAGACCCCCTGTGCGCTCATCCAGAGCGACACCTGCAGCACGCGACAGCTCATTTTCGGGGATAAGCCCCACCGAAAGCAGCACGGTGTCGCACTCAAATTCCATCTCGCTGCCCGGTATCGGACGCCTGTTCTCATCCACCTTAGAAACGGTAACCCGCTCTACTCGTTTATCCCCCTTGATATTCGTTATGGTATGGGACAGATATAACGGAATACCATAGTCATCCAGACACTGAACAATATTGCGGGTTAATCCCCCGGAATAGGGCATGAGGTCCACGCATCCCAGTACCTTCGCGCCCTCCAGCGTCATGCGGCGCGCCATGATAAGCCCGATGTCTCCCGAGCCTAAGATAAGCACCCTGCGCCCGACCATGTACCCGTGTATGTTTACATACAACTGCGCGGTTCCCGCAGTAAAGATACCCGCGGGACGATCCCCGGGGATTGCTATGGCGCCGCGAGTCCGTTCGCGACACCCCATCGCAAGCACCACAGCCTTTGCCCCAATCTCCATATAACCATTTGTGCTGTTAACGGCGCGCACGGTTTTGTCTTTGCCAATATCCAGCACCATTGTGTCCGTCATTACCTCTACGCCGGTTTTGTTTAACAGCTTGATAAACCTACCCGCATACTCGGGGCCCGTCAACTCCTCTTTAAAATAATGCAGACCAAACCCGTTGTGGATGCATTGGTTTAGAATTCCGCCCAAATCCGTATTTCGCTCCAGCAGCAAAACCCGCTCTGCACCTGTTTCGTACGCGGCTATCGCTGCCGCAAGTCCGGCAGGACCCCCACCGATTACGATTACATCATATTCCATCGCTATTTCACCGCCTTTTTGCCTGCCGATTTTGTCTCGCCGTACAGTATCGTCATCCCATCCCTATCAAGCGGCACATCGGTCACCACAATGCCGAGTTCGCGTGAGATAATCTCCTGCACCCGCGGACCGCAAAACCCGCCCTGACAGCGTCCCATGCCACACGAGCAGCGCCGTTTTACCCCATCCAGTGAAACGGGCGGTATGGGCATATGCAGTGCTTGTACGATCTCCGCCTCGGTTACCGTTTCACAGCGGCAGATTACCCTGCCAAACATCGGGTTTTCTCTTACCGCCTTTGCCCGTTGATCTTCGTTCATCTCTCGAAAGCGCGAAACACGGCGTGTTGTGATGATGACCTTTTTGGGTGTCAGTAAGAGCCCTGCCTGCCGCAGTAGTTCTACCATCTCCCGAGCAAAGGCAGGCGCGGCGGTAAGCCCCGGGGATTTGATTCCCGCCATATGAAATAGCCCTTTTTGAGCAGACGATTCCCTGATGATAAAGTCGCTGTCGTCTGATATGGCTCGGATACCCGCAAAGGTTCGTATGCTCTCCCTGAAATTGATGGACGGCACCGATCTTTGTGCCATATTACGCACAAACTCGAGCCCCTGCGCCGTGGTGGCAACCTCACTTGCACCGCTCTGGGTCGCATTTGGTCCAACCACAAGGTTACCGTGAACGGTGGGGGCAACCAAAACGCCCTTACCCTCTTTGCTCGGACATTGAAATACCACATGATTCACCAAAGAGCCCTGGCTTTTATCTAGCAGATAATACTCTCCCCTTGACGGCAGGATGGCAAATGTGTCGTCACCCGCTAGATGCGCAACTCGGTCGGCCGCTACGCCAGCGGCGTTGACGACAAACCTTGCGTGAACCATTCGTTCGCCCGCTTCAATCAAAAAGCCGTCCTGTGTCTTTGTTATTTCCCGAACCTCGTGGCGAAGGGCAAGCTCTGCACCGTTTTGCACGGCATTCTGTGCCAAGGCAAGCGTCAGCTCCCATGGGCTGACTATCCCTGCAGAGGGTGCATACAGCGCGCCTACAACCTGCCCGCTGAGTGATGGCTCCATGTTCCGCGTCTCTTCCTTACTCAATACACGCAGACCCGGCACGCCATTTTTTACACCTCTACTGTGCAGCTTGCGCACCGTATCCATCTGCTCCTCCGTAAAGGCGATGACCAGCGAGCCGATCTGCTTATAGGGCACATCCAGCTGTTTGCAAAGCTCTTTGATGATGGCATTACCCGCTACGTTGGTACGCGCCATTACTGTGCCTTCCGGCGGGTCGTAGCCGGCGTGAACGATCGCGCTGTTTGCCTTAGTCGTACCCAGCGAAACATCGTTCTCTTTTTCCAGTAGTATTACACGCAGACGATAACGGGCAAGCTCATAAAATAATGAGCATCCCGAGATTCCCGCACCGATTATGGCTACATCATACATGTCGTGTCCTCCCCAAGCAAATCCCATCCGCAAAATAAAAAAGCCAACCAATACAATACCCGTGCTTTTGGCACAAGCTTCGTATTGCCTGACTCTTCACTCTAGGCTTATTATTTTGATTTATCTATATTATATCATCTTCGCGTGCTGCAAGCAACCACATACTTGGTTTTTCCCTTTACATCTCCCATATGGTTTGATTGGTCGTCGATACTGCAACCGCCCCTGCCCCCAGCGCCGCCATAACGTCCTCTTTATCCGCCACCAGTCCTCCTGCAATAATCGGTGTGTTCACGGAAGAACATAGCCTGCGGATGACCTTAGGCATCACGCCGGGCAGGATTTCGATAAAATCGGGTCTGTACATCTCAAGCTGCTTTGTGATGTTATGAAATGCAATGGAATCGATTAAAAAGTACCGTTGTATGGTGATGAGCGACAGTTCCTGTGCGCGCCGCAAAAGCGCCGGTCGCGTACTGATTATCCCATCGGCTCTTGTTTCCCTTTTAATATAATCGACCGAAACCTCTTTTGAAGATAAACCGGCAACCAGATCGATATGAACGATCGCGGTTTTGCCTGCGTCTTTGATCTTACCCACGATGTCACCGATGTTGCAGACCGTACCGTACAGTACAAAAACCACACGACTGTCGCACTGGGTACACCCGTTTAGCCCCTCATCATCCTTTATCGCAGCAATGACAGGGCAATCCTCGAAATAATGAAACGCTCCGTTTTTCATCTGTCACCCTCCGCTAGTAGGTTAATTCTATTATATATCAATTCCATTTTTAATGATAGAATCCTTACACGATTATTCTAAAAGTCACCGCTGTGTTGTTGAATTATCATTGACGATATGGTATCGTGTAACCTAGATTTATTTCGCCTTATCATCACGCCTTAACTCTAAAGTGAATATAACCCCTTTGTTTGTAGAAAGGAACGGATATTAACATGATAACTGATAAAAAGAAACACAGGCTTCGTTACCTTATCGTATATATCGTTACTGTATTGCTGTCGCTGATGTTCTTGTATTTTGGAAACCGTTTTACGTCTAAGGACGTTGCCGGTATCTTGTCGGGTACCACAAGTCTTGAGCCCGAACGGGCAACCGTTTCGATGGTGCTTGAACGCAATGAGGAAGAATTCGACCTGGGGGGCACCTTCATAACCAATGTGACGGTTCGGTTTATTGCAAAGCTCGAAGGTGGAAGTGAGCCGGGCTCGGAAATCATTGCCGTACAGAGCATAGACGGATATCTGCCCTCTGGTCTGAAAGAGGTGGAGGTCGGTGATAAGGTGCTGATCTCAAAAGACCTTGACAATCCCGAAGCCTATGAATGGATGTTTGTGGAGTATCGGCGCACCGACACGCTGATTGTGATTGGCATTATCTTTGCGTTGCTGTTGCTGCTTTTCGGAGGCTTTAAGGGGTTTAATACCATGATATCTCTCGCCTTTACCTGCTCTGCGGTATTCTTTGTCTTTATCCCCTCGATACTGGCAGGTTATAACATCTATCTATCTTCAATAATTATCTGCCTGTTTGTCATTGTAATGACCCTACTGATTATTAACGGTCCCGATCTAAAGACGCTGACTTCTATCATCGGCTGCTTTGGCGGTGTGCTGATATCGGGTCTGATTACGGTAATCTCCGACATGTTCTTAAAGCTAAGCGGATATACGGATGAAGACGCAACCTTTCTTGCAGTGTTAGAGACCACACACCCCATTGACCTTAAGGCAATCATCTTCGGCGCAATAATCATCGGTGCGATGGGCGCCATCATGGACGTTGCGATGTCCATCGCATCTGCCTTGTACGAGTTGAGCCAAGAGGGCAAAAACCCCACCTTTACCGCCCTGCTGCGTTCCGGGTTTACGATAGGCAGAGACATGATGGGTACGATGTCAAACACCCTGATTCTCGCCTATATCGGAAGCTCGCTTTCGGTTGTGTTGTTGTTGATTGTATATTCGCCATCCGTTTTACACCTGTTAAATCGCGAAATGATTGTGGTGGAAATTCTGCAATCGCTTGTAGGTAGTCTGGGTATCTTGTTTACCATTCCGTTTACCTCTTTGCTCTGTGCCGCCGCATACTCACGCATACGAAAACCGCAGGAGGATGCACAGATTACAACGAGTAATTGATTATCAGTATAAGCGAGGAGCTACCGCATGAACAAATTTGAGGCACGCTCAAAGGCAAGCTACGACAAAATGGCTAACAATTATGACAACACCCCTGAAGGAAGGTTCTGTCTCGTTTTTAAGCACAAGCTCCTTGGGGCACTTTCTTCTTTTCGCGGCGGTAAGGTACTGGATGTGGCGTGTGGAAACGGGACCCTACTAAAAATGATAGATGATAAATATCATATAGACGGATATGGAGCGGATATCTCAGAAAACATGATTGCAAATGCAAAACGCCTTCATCCCAAAATGGATTTTACTGTCGCCCCTTGTTATAAACTGCCGTTTTGCAACGATTATTTTGACCTTATAACCGTCTGCTGTGCTTATCACCATTTTCCAAGCGTTGATGCCTTTGCGAAGGAAGCATCTCGCTTGCTAAAACAAGGTGCAACCTTATATATTGCTGAAATCTATTATCCTTCACTGATCCGAATGCTTCTGAATCCATTTGTACCCTTCTCACAGGCAGGAGATGTTAAGTTTTATTCTCCCGCACAGATAATCAAAACGTTTACAAAGCACGGGCTTAAACATATTTATCTGCAAATAGACGGTCATCAGCAAATATTGGGATTTCAGAAAGTATAGTTTTTGGAATACTATCGCACAGAACCCTGCCAAAGATTTTTTGGCAGGGTTCTGTTATTTTGATTTTGCTTTTTTATCCTCGTCTATATCCTCGTCCGCAGCATCAAGCATCTCTTTTTCGCGTTTTAAGCAGATGACCTTTTCAGCGAAAAACTTACTGGAGTTCGCGGTTGCTGCCATCATAAGGGTAAGCTCAATAAGAGAACGACCGCTCTCGCCATCTTGTGAGGCCGTCGAGAAATACTCCGCACGGGCAGTTTGCACCGCTACCTTTGTTGCCAGCTCCTGCATCTCGCAAAAACGATTATAGATAGCTGGAATGGTATCTGATTCCAGTTGGTAGGAGATTAAATCGGTTATTGCCAAGATGGGTAAGGTCTGCTTTAGCAGGCAGATCATCATCAAATACGCGATATGCGTGCGCGAGTACTTCTTTTTAACCGGCTGAGGGATGATGCCCAGCTTTACATAGTTGTTGATGATGGACGGGGTTATCAGCCTTCCGGTATGGGTTCCCGGAAAACGGGAGAAGATGCGCTCTGACAAAACAACAACCTGATCCATATACAAATCAATCTCAGGCAGCTCCGACCACCGGGGCAGATGAAAGGTTAAGATATCGTCCGACCAATGCAAGAGCTCCTGTTCTAGCTTGTTTTCCACCCGATGGCACTCCTTTGTTTTCAGTCTGTTGTTTATTATTTTAACATATTCACAAAATAAGTTCAATAGTGCTTCATCATGCTTGACATAGAGTGCTTTGAGTGTTATTCTAGTTATAATAACTAGATGTAGCACTACATCTATACATAAATTCGGGGGTATATCATATGTCATTTGAGATTGTTACCGATTCTTCCAGCAACCTGACCGATGAATTGATTGAGAGATATAAACTACACATTCTCTCTTTGATGTTTCGTGTAAACGGCAAGGAATATTACAGCTACGAAAAAGGTAAGAAAACCGAGCTAAAACAGTTTTATACCATGATGCGCAACAAAGAAGAGATTACCACAACATTGATTGATATCAATACATGTACGCCCATCTTTGAGGAAATCCTAGAACAGGGAAACGATCTTTTGTACATCGGTTTTTCTTCGGCACTGAGCGGCAGCTTTCAGGCTGCGTCAATGGTTCTGGAGGATTTAAAAAACACCTATCCCGATCGTACAATCCTATACGTCGATACACTAGGCGCATCGCTGGGTGAAGGTCTTTTGGTTTACCATGCTGCTAAGCTACGTGAACAGGGTAAGAATATTAACGAGGTTTACAACTGGGTTTTGGATAACCGGCTTCACCTGTGCCACTGGTTTACGGTAGATGATTTGTTTTTTCTCAAGCGCGGCGGTCGTGTGTCAGGCACGTCTGCGGTTTTGGGTACCATTTTGGGTGTAAAACCGATTATGCACATGGATAACGAGGGTCGTCTTATATTGGTTGAAAAGACACGCGGGCGTAAGCGTTCGCTGGACACACTGATCGACCGCATGCAGAAAACTGCAATTGAGCCGCAAAATCAGACCGTGTTTATTACCCACGGCGATTGCATTGAGGACGCCCAATATGTCGCTGATCAAGTTAAACAGCGGTTTCATGTGAAAGATGTGCTGATTAACTACGTTGACCCTGTAATCGGTGCTCACTCCGGTCCCGGAACCATAGCGCTGTTCTTTTTAGGCACCGAGCGATAGTATATTATTATTTTTGTTAAGAAGGAGGGGCGCGGATTGAACATCGCAAAACAGATACAGATCTACGGCGATTCCATTATGAAGGGCATCCTTCTTGATAAGGAAACCAACCGATATTACCCTATGAAGCAGAGCGATGAGCAACAGCTTTACACGAACCTTGGGCTTGTTGTAAATAATCGCTCCAAGTTTGGATGTACCATTGAAAAAGGGCAACAACTGCTCACGCGTGCTATGGATAAGGGGCTTGATTGCGATTTTGTACTGCTTGAGTACGGCGGAAACGACTGTGATTATGACTGGGAGCGGGTTGCGCAAGACCCCGATGCAACCCATGAACCGCATACCCCGTTTAAGCGGTTTGAAGAAATCTACCGAAGCATGCTTACTTCTATTAAGCACAGCGGCATTACCCCTGTTGTGATGTCCCTGCCACCGATAGACGGAGAGCGATATTTTCGCTGGATCACGCGAAACGGTCTGAGCGCACAGAACATCCTACGCTTCTTGGGTGATGTGCAGATGATCTATCGATATCAAGAGATGTATTCCCTGGCTGCCACCAAGCTTGCTTATGAGACAGGCTCGCTGTACGTGGATGTTCGTTCCGCATTTTTGGATAAGCGAAGCTACAAGAATACACTGATTTGCGAAGACGGCATTCACCCAAACGAGAACGGACATCGTTTGATCGTAAACGAACTTACGAAGTTTGCAACCGAAAACCTCGATAAGATTAGTAACTCCTGTGCGTAATAACTAAGCAGAATAACGATTAAGGCGGAGTGCATAGAAACTGCACCCCGCCCTTTTTTGTGTATTGACAATGGGTATCGATTTTAATTTCTATCCCGCCGTCGTAAACGGTATCAGACGGCGCGCCGCTGCACAATACATAGAAGAAGTGCGCTGTATCTCACCTGTTGTGATGCAATTAACAGTCTTTCCTCACTTGATTACTAGAAGCATCTGCCTTCATGGTTAATCGGACATGTCGCAGATTTATCGCACTGGTAGCAGATCTCATTCTTAAGCGGCTTATCATCAAAATAATCCTTCAGATTATCGAGGGTGGTTTGTGCGATGTTTTTGAGCGCCTCCTGTGTTAAAAACGCCTGATGAGATGTAACAATGACATTGGGCATAGAAACCAGCCTTGCAAGGGTGTCATCCTGCATCACCGTGTTGGAAAAATCCTCAAAGAATAACTCGGACTCCTCCTCGTAAACATCCAGTCCCGCTCCGCCAACCTTGCCGCTCTTGATGGCTTCAATCAGCGCCTCGCTGTCAACCAGTGCACCCCTTGAGGTATTGATGATGTAAACACCGTCACGCATCAGTGAAAACGCCTGCTTGTTGATTACATGATGGGTCTCCTTGGTTAACGGGCAGTGCAGCGAGATGATATCGGACTCGGCGAACAGTTTTTCGAGGGGAACATAATCTATCCCCTTGTCCTGTACGGGATAGGGGTCGTACGCAAGTACGCGCATACCAAATCCTTTGCAGATATCAATAAACACCTGTCCAATCTTACCCGTACCGATTATCCCGACGGTTTTTCCATGCAGGTCAAAACCGGTAAGACCGTTTAAGCTGAAGTTGTAGTCGCGGGTGCGGATATAGGCACGGTGAATATGCCGGTTAAGGGTAAGCAACAACGCCACAGCATGCTCTGCAACGGCATAGGGCGAGTAAGCGGGTACACGCACCACATGCACCTTGCCAAACGCAGATTGAAAGTCTACGTTGTTGTAGCCCGCACTGCGAAGCGCTATGATATGGATGCCCTTTTCGTTTAAAAAATCAAGCACCTGCGCATTAATATCGTCGTTGACAAACGCAACCACAGCGTCACTGCCCGCAGCCATTGTGGCGGTGTCTTCATTGAGCTTGTTTTCATAGTACTTTATCTTAAAGCCATGCTCGTCCTTTAACTGGTCAAACCAGATTTTGTCGTAGGGTTTTGCATCAAAAAACGCTATTTTTTTCATAGTAGTCCTTCCTTTTCTGTAATAAAAACATCTGTCCATACATCGATAGCCGATTTATTATATTATATAATAATATATTATACCGAATCTGTAACAAAAACACATTACTTTTATATCCTTATTTCCACACAATTTAGTGAACTCTATTTTCCTCAACTACACTAGCATTGTACGCAAAACGGGCAACATATTTTTAGTTGCCTCATACCCGGCCTGCATACACCTCGTCATGTGCGAAAAATCAAGAAACTTTGCATTATCAGGCAGCTTTGGTTTTAGCAGTACGCGCTCACCTGTAGAGCTGCATTGTCGCAGCCTACGCCCCATAATAGACAGGGAATGCGAGGCAATCTCAATAATATTTTCATCCTCCGGCGGCTCGTAGTCTTCCGAGATATCTACCGCAAGGATATTTGTCTCCCCCGCTGCAGCAAGCAGTGAAACGGGCAGGTTGTCGGTTAAGCCGCCGTCTAGCAGCATCAGTTTGCCTGATTTACGCGGACGAAACGCAATCGGTACCGCTGCCGACGCACAGCATGCCTCGGCAAGCAGGACATCGTCGCGCCATATCACATCGGTAATGGCTGGTTTACCTGCTGCACGATTGGTGTACACCACGGTTCGGGCGCTAGCCATATCCACCGCGGGGATAACAATAGGCAGGCTTACATCACGCATTGTTTTGCCGCTTGTGTAATGGGATATGAAGTCGTACATCTTTTCGCCCTTCATAAGCCCGGTCAAGGTCAGCTCACGTCTTGTTACGAGCTGGTATACCCCACGCAGTATTCCTATGTAATCAACATCCATCAGTTGCTTTCCGTTGTGAACCAGATGGTACACCATCTGCTTTAGCATAAGCGGTTCAACCCCTGCAGCATATAATCCCCCGACAATCGCGCCCGCACTTGTGCCCGCCAACGAACGTGGTAAGAAAGACGCTTCCTGCAGCGCAAGCAATACGCCAACATGCGTGGCTCCCCTCGTCCCCCCGCCACTAAGTGCTAATCCAAACCCCATAAAAAAGTACCTCCCCGCATACGCATATCAGTCCAAACAGTAGCTCTGATATATTGTATGCCGAAAGGTACGGTAGGTTTATCGTATGATTCGCTCGATATGTACTTAGCGTAGACGAAAGCCGGAGATGATGCTATGAAGTGCCGCTGCCTGAGCGGATAGCTGCTCGCTAGCAGCCGCACTCTCCTCTGCTGTTGCAGAGTTGTTCTGAACGACGGCAGACACCTGTTCAATGCCGATGGAAATCTGGGTAATCGCGGTCGCTTGAGCCGATGAGGACTGGTCAATCTCGAGCATTGCCTGTTGGACAAGTGCGGCTTCCTTTTCTACCTGTCCGAGCTCCCGCGCCGTATTGACTACAATCGCGGCGCCATCCTTAACAGCATTGCCGGAACGCTCAATCAACTCGGTGGTCTGTTTTACTGCATCCGCGGATTTTGAGGCAAGGTTGCGCACCTCATCCGCCACAACCGCAAATCCCTTGCCCGCCGCACCCGCTCTTGCCGCCTCTACCGCAGCGTTTAGGGCTAGGATGTTGGTCTGGAACGCGATATCGTTGATTATGTTTATTATCTTACTAATCTCGCTTGAGGACTGGGAAATGTTGTCCATTGCCTCTTGCAAGCGTTGCATCTCCTCATTGCTTCTGCGAACCCCATCGCCTGCCTTTTGCGCGTATTCAGCCGCGTGACGAACGTTTTGAGCATTCTCTCGAATCTTCTCGGATACTTCAACGATTGAGGCGCTCAACTGCTGTATTGAGCTTGCCTGCTCGGTGGCGCCCTGCGAAAGGCTTTGCGACGCGCTTGCAATATGGTTGGAACCGGCATTTACCTCGCTGCCCGACGCGCTGATGCGCTGCATGATATCATTGAGACCATTCAGGATGGTGTTAAGCGCTTCGCGAATCGGTCCAAAATCGCCGACATATTCCTGTGTAATCTCGGACGAAATATCTGCCTGTGAAATTTTAAGTAGCTGCTCGGAGATATCGCTGATATAAAGCTTTAGCGTATCCCCAATCGAAGCCAAGGAGCGTGAAAGCTGGCCGATTTCATCCTGCTGAGGATAAGTGGTGTGTTGAACCGCGAGATTTCCTGCGGCAATCTCGTTTGCCGCCTCGGCCATTTCGCGAAGCGGATTGGAGATGACCTTCTTAACAATGATTAGCGTTACAAACAGAAGAACCATCGTAATTACCGCAATAATCGCTAAGACTATTAGGAGAACCTGCCGTTCTCCTGCCCGAATCTCTGCCAAAGGCTTACCGGCGAATACAATGCCAATTGCGCCACCATTTGGCCCTATAAGCGGCTCATAAACCGTATAATACGGCTGACCGAGTATTGCTGCCTCCCCGTGGTAGACTTCGTTGTTAAGCACAACCTGCGCGATTTTCGGGTCAAGCTTTGTGCCAACCTGCCTGACATCATCAATGATTATCGTTGTATTGATTCGCTCGTCACCCAAAAAGATAGTGAAGTCGCAGCCTGTCATTAACTTCAAGTTATCCACCAGCGTCTCATTTGTCAGATTGTAGCCGGTAGATACAACACCTACAACCTTACCGGAACTGTTTTTGACCGGAGAGGCGGAGCGGATTGAGAGTTTTATCTCGGTGCCCTCCTCAATAAAGGTGGCTGTTTCACCTGCCATCGCGGCAGAGATGTTGCTTTGGTATGCCAGAGAATCACCCGATTTGTCGCTGTGTCCGCGAACCAAAACAACCCCGTTTTCGTCCAGAACCGTTATAAAATCTACATCCCCAAATTTTTCTTGTTTTAACTCAGTAATACGCGTTTTGATACGATCTGTTTGACCGGCTTCAACCGCCTTTTTCAACTGCTCGTCCTCAGCAATTGCAACCGAAAATTCAAGTGATTTGCTTTGCTTCTCGTTTGATTCATACGCAAATGCTTGTACTGCTGTATCTGTTTGTTTTTGTAATATCGAGTTAACAACAATCATGTTCCCGATATACAAAAGTGATACGGCGACCAACGCGGTAATTGCGATACTTGCCAGCGCCAATACTGCTAATTTAGAACCAACTGTCTTCATTCTTTTACTCTCCTCGTTGCTGACTTCTGAATAACAATACTTGCAATATCATACTCGTTTTTTTATAAAAATTAACAATGCTGTATTAAAAACATTATAGTTTAAATACAGCATTGCTACTATGTTTTATGTTCGGTTTGTTGCGTCATTTTATACACAATATTAGTGAAATTTTTACACTTTATTTACCTGTCCTGGTGTTGTTCCCCAGTATTTTTTGTAGATTTTTGAAAAGTAAACAAAATCTTTGTATCCCAGCATAGAGGCTACCTCTTTTGTTTTTAAATGCTTTTCCATAATAATATTACGCGCCTTTTCCATCTTCACCCTAGTCAGGTACTCGGTTATGGCGCACCCTGTTTTGGATTTAAACAGCTCACTCAGGTAGGTTTTACTGATATAAAGCTTTTCCGACAGGCTCTCGAGGGATAGCTCCTTATCAAGGTTTACGGTAACATAATCCGCAAGTCGGCGGATGGTGGGGTTTTCAATGTGCTTGAGAGCGAGATTTCGCATGCTGCCGCACAAAGTTTCGGTAATCTGTACCGACATAGCGGTCAAAGCGTCAATATCCGCATATTCGCCAGCACTCAGTTCAAGCAGTTCCTGCTGTGACAAAAACTGATGCAGCCAATTATTTTGGTAAAACACCTTGCAGATAATCTCATGCATACTGCGGCAGATGATAAAGGATACCTTGTAGTAGTCATCATCCAACGCGCGACGTGTCTGGTTAATCATCAAAACGGTTTCTTCGCTCGCCTCTTCAAAACCGATTCCGATATGGGTTACGAGCTGTGAGATCTGTGCCTTGGGATAATAGTGCCCCACCTTATCAAGCACAATACGGACAAGGTTATCCATGTGCTCACGACTGAGCTTTCTTTCATCCAGATAGCTTTTTACTCTTTGCAATAAATCCTCAAACCGCTGATCCTCAACGGGTCTGACCAGATAATCAAATGCACCGAACGCCAAGCTTTGTCTTGCCATATGGGCATCGGTGCGTGAACCAAACAAAACAACCGCATCCGCCATGTTCTTCTTTTTTATATCTTTTAACAACGTCATGCCGCCCATGTCAGAGATGCACACATCGCACATAACAAGGTCTACGGGGTTGTGCATCAAATACTCTAAGGCGTCGGGAATCGATTTGGTGCGACATGCAATGTTAAAGCACCCCAAAGTCTCCCACGCTTCCATTGCACATATCGTTTCACTTTCCTTTTTGGTTTTAAAAACAAGCAATACATTATACACGAATTCCTATATCTCCATTCCGCTTTTAGTCAACTTGCAAGCCCCTTGACTAAAAGATACTTTATCTCAACCATCGCGCCAGATTGTCAAACACCATTGACATATTTAAGCTAAGTTATTAAATCTTTCATTTATTGCTGCTTCGTGTTTAATTTGACATAATAACAATTAACTGTTAGAAATAACACCTAATTTTATCAAGTATGCTATTCATAAACAAATATATATTAACAAAATAATGTCATGTGCGCAATACTCCAAAAATAAACAAACATTAATTGGTACTATGTTACCATATATATTTCTTACCTTCATAAAAACAAGGCTGTATGGTTTTCTCCAAACAGCCTTGCATCATTTTGATGTATCTTGAAAAATCTTATATATCCTTTGTCTTTTTAATGTACTCATCGATGGCGGCCGCCGCGTTTTTACCCGAACCCATCGCGAGAATAACGGTAGCGGCACCGGTTACAGCGTCTCCTCCTGCGTACACACCCTCGCGTGAGGTCAGACCGGAATCATCCTTTGTTACAATACAGCCGTAACGGTTTGTCTCAAGCCCCTGTGTGGTGTTTCGAATCAGCGGGTTGGGAGAAGTTCCGATCGACATGATGACGCTGTCCACATCCAATATAAACTCGGCGTCTTTTTTCTCAATAGGGCTGCGTCTGCCCGAAGCATCCGGCTCGCCGAGCTCCATCTCAACGCATTTCATCCCGTTTACAAACCCATGCTCATCGCCCATTATCTCTAACGGATTTGTGAGCACATTGAAGATGATGCCCTCCTCCTTTGCGTGCTCGACCTCTTCGTGTCGCGCAGGCATCTCCGCTTCGGAACGCCGATAAACAATGTACACCTTTTCCGCACCGAGACGCTTTGCACAGCGCGCGGCATCCATTGCAACATTACCCCCGCCCACAACCGCTACACTTTTCGCACGCTGAATCGGGGTTTGGGTACTGTCTTTGTACGCCTTCATCAGGTTCACGCGGGTCAAAAACTCGTTGGCAGAGTATACGCCTTTGAGGTTTTCCCCCTTGATGCGCATAAATCGAGGAAGCCCGGCACCCGAGCCGATGAACACGGCTTCATAACCCATGTCGAACAGCTCATCAATCGAAAGCACCTTGCCAATTACCATGTTGGTACTGATGGTTACGCCGATAGCCTTTAGATTTTCAATCTCCTGCGCCACAATCTCTTTGGGAAGCCGAAACTGCGGAATTCCATAAACCAATACGCCACCCGCCATATGCAGGGCCTCAAACACGGTGACCTCATAGCCCATTTTTGCAAGATCCCCGGCACAGGTAAGCCCTGCGGGGCCTGCGCCCACGACGGCAACCTTATGCCCGTTCTTCTCGGGCATTGCCGGTTTTTCGGTGTTTTCTCGCATATGGTAATCCGCCACAAAGCGTTCCAGCCTGCCAATGGCAACAGGCTCGCCCTTTAAGCCGCGAACACACAGCGCCTCGCACTGGGTCTCTTGCGGGCATACGCGACCGCACACCGCGGGCAGCGAGGTGGAACGATTGAGCACCTCGTAAGCTCCCTCAAAGTCACGCTCCCTGACCTTCATTATAAAACCTGGAATATCGATAGCAACCGGACAGCCAGCTACGCATGGACGATGCTTACAGTTTAAGCACCGCTCTGCTTCGTTAACCGTCTGTTCCTCGGTGTAACCCAGCGCAACCTCATCAAAATTGCCGTTTCGCACCTCGGCATCCTGCACCGGCATTGGGTTTTTATTTGGCGTCATATTCGGCATACTTTTTAGCTCCTTTTATCCCTGTTTAAACTATTGATTGTCCCCTACTTGAAACAATCTACAAGCCTCATCACGACTGTTCTCAAACGTCTTGTACATTGTACTGCGCTGCATTGCTTCGTCAAAATCAACCAGATGCCCGTCAAAGTCCGGTCCATCCACACAGGCAAATTTGGTCTCTCCGCCAACGGTAAGCCGGCATCCGCCGCACATACCGGTTCCGTCAATCATAACCGGATTCATACTGACTACCGTCTTAATATTATATACCTTCGTAAGCTTTGCCACAAACTTCATCATTACAAGCGGACCGATGGCGATAACCTCATCGTACTGCTCGCCCGATTCAATCAGTTCCTTTAATGCGTCGGTAACAAGGCCCTTCGAGCCGTAAGATCCGTCATCCGTCTTAATAATCAGCTTATCGCTGACACGTGAAAACTCATTTTCAAGGATAACCAGCTCCTTGTTTCGAAAGCCTGTGATGGTATGAACAACCGCGCCCATGTTATGCAGCTTTTTCGCAATGGGATACGCAATCGCAGAGCCCACGCCGCCGCCCACAACGGCAACCCTTTTAAGCCCCTCCACATGGGAGGCAACCCCGAGTGGACCCACAAAATCACGGAGGCAATCTCCCTCATTCAGTGCGTCCAAAGAGCGGGTTGTCGCGCCCACTATCTGAAAGATGATGGTTACAGTTCCATTTTCGCGATTAAAATCAGCAATCGTAAGCGGAATACGCTCTCCCTCACCATCCACACGAAGGATGATAAATTGACCCGGCTCTGCCTTTTTCGCAATGAGCGGCGCACTGATTTCCATCAGGCTTACCGTGGGGTTTAGAGCCACTTTTTTTACAATCTCATACATAACCTATATTATCCCCTGTCTATCCAAAATACTAAAAGAGAAGCTGTGATGTGGCAGCTTCTCTAGCTTTTGCGCTTGTTTTTTATTATAATATATTTTTCAAATCCTGTAAATGGTTCGTTCTAGCAATTTAACGGGTTATCACGCAAAAGTGTTTCCGCTATAAAATCCGATCCCGTGGTTGTGTAACACTGGTATAGATAATAAACGCAGCTACAAATCTACTTGTTTTGTCGCCACATGCTCGCAAAATATGCGGTCATGTTCTACGAACAGGACGGTTGGCTTATACTCGAGCAGCAGCTGTTCAATCTGCATGCGGGACAGGACATCGATGAAGTTGAGCGGTTCATCCCAGACATACAGATGCGCGCGTTCACAAAGGCTGGCGGCGATAAGCACCTTTTTCTTCTGCCCTGCGCTGAAGTCGGCAAGTTCCTTTTCAAACTGAATCCGTTTAAAATCAAGCTTTCTAAGAATCGCTTTAAACAAGCTTTCGTCGAGCCCTCTGTCTTTTGCATAGTCCGACAGATTGCCCACAAGATGGTCGGTAACCTGAGAAACATAGGAGACCCTTAGCTGACTGCCCTTAATAAAGCTGCCGGTATATGTGATATCCTCTCCGCAGATCAGCTTAATGATGCTTGATTTCCCCGAACCGTTTTTGCCGCACAGCGCAATGCGGTCTCCCTGATTCACCGTGAAGCTCACCTTGTCGCAGACCCGATTATCACCATAAAATACTGAAACATTACTAAGCTGCAACAGCTGTGCGCTGTGGTAAACGAGGGGCGACAATTTTAGCTCATCGGCAGATTCAACATTTTTTAGCAGGGTGGATTTTTCATTTAGCGCGCTCTCCTGCCTTGACTGCAGCGTTTTTGCATGTTTCATCATCTTTGCGGATTTGTGACCGATGTAGCCTCTGTCCGGTCGCAATCCTGAATTTCGGGTTGCGTATTTGGTTTTTTCCACCTGCCCTGACCAATCAGAAGTACGCTTTGCAGCTTCCTTCAAGCGGCTGATATCCCTTTTTAGGCGCTCGTTTTCCCCGAGCTCAAACTCATCCCGCATCTGCTTGTTTGCCCACCAGCTCGAAAAATTCCCCTTTTGAACCTCGATTTCCGTTTTGTTGATAGACAGGACGTGATCCACACAACGGTCGAGAAACGCGCGGTCATGCGATACCAGAATAAAGCCTTGTTTTTTTGCTAGATAGTCGGCGACTAACTCACGGGCTTTGCGGTCAAGATGGTTTGTCGGTTCGTCAATAAGCAAAAAGCGATTCTCTTTTAAGAACAACGCCGACAAAAGAACCTTTGTCTGTTCTCCCTTAGAAAGCGTATCAAAGGGGCGGTATAAAACATCCTCGCTTACGTCAAGCAACGTCAGCTCGCGCATCAGCTGCCAGTGCAGGTAGTTTGGATGGATTTCGGCGACTAGGTCGATGGTATTGTTTTGTGTGTTCGTAACCCCAAACGGAAAATACTCAAACTCTACACTTGCGGAAATGTTACCACTGTATTCATAGCGACCGAGTAGCAGGTTTAAAAACGTGGTTTTCCCCCTGCCGTTTCTGCCGGTAAAGCCCAGTTTCCACTGGGTATCGATCTGAAAGCTGGTGTTTTCAAATATCAAATCGCTGCTGCCGTCATAGCCAAACGAAAGGTTCGTAACGCTGATTAAAGACATAATAAAGCCCCCTGTATCACAAAAATATAGCTGCAAGAAAGCACCTTCTTGCAGCTCGCAGATACAGTAAGGCTATCCCCTGATAAGGCATAGCATCGCTATAAAAAAGAGCAAAAAAAGAATACACAGCCTTCTTGCAAACGCATAGCAAAGCAAAGCGACGTCATTCGCTTAAATACTTTTGCCATACCGTAGTTCACTTGCAAGATTAGTTGCGCACCTTTTCAGCTCCAATCACTCTTTTTTACAATAATATCACTGTGTATCTCTTTAATCAAGAATTATCTGTAAAGAGATGAATTTTGTACATTATTGCACTTATTTCTCGACAAACAGCTGATAAATATCGTATGATTATTACAATTACTGTATCTCAATTTGGGCATTTTCCTGCTTTAAATCGGATGGACTGGACAATTGAAACAGTTGCCAAATACTAAAATACTGGTATAATAACTATAGTATAAACCAGAGTAACGGTCATCATAAGGGATAGATAAAACAGGGGTGGAGGATTCCATTTGAACATTGGGCTTGATATCGGTTCCACCACGATAAAGTGCGTGGTAACCGAAGAAAATGGAGCAATTACATATCGTTCGTACGAGAGGCATTTTTCTCAGATTACGCAAAAAACCATTGAGTTGCTGCAAGCGGTGCAACGTATTCTGCCGCCCCACAGCGGTGCTCGGATTGCAATATCCGGTTCCGCCGGTATGGGGCTTGCGGAAAGCTGCTCCATCCCATTTGTGCAGGAGGTTTACGCTACCCGTATCGCCGCAAACAGGCTCACCCCTGGCACGGATGTCGTAATCGAACTTGGCGGAGAGGACGCAAAAATTCTGTTCCTTTCGGGCGGTATGGAAGTGCGTATGAACGGCTCCTGCGCCGGAGGCACCGGTGCGTTTATTGACCAGATGGCGACACTGCTAAATGTGCCCCTTGAGGAAATGGATACCCTTGCGGCGCAGCACGAAAAGATATATACCATTGCATCGCGTTGTGGCGTATTTGCAAAAAGCGACATTCAACCGCTGTTAAACCAGGGTGCAAAGAGGAGCGACATCGCGGCGAGCATCTTCCACGCCGTGGTTAACCAGACCATTGCCGGTCTTGCTCAGGGGCGCCCGATAACGGGCAACATTCTTTATCTGGGCGGTCCCCTTACCTTTTTGCCCCAGCTTCGCAAGAGCTTTGACGAGACGTTAAAAACCACGGGCGTATGCCCGGAGGATTCCCTCTATTATGTTGCGCTTGGCGCCGCGTTTTCCGCCGATCAAGAGGTGGATTTGGCAAACGCCATTGAGCGACTTTCTCACTATGAAGCGGCGCAGCAGTATGCAACCATGACGCCGCTGTTTCTCTCTACCGAAGAGTACGAGCACTTTACCTCGCGCCATATGAAGCACACCGTTGAGGCACTTGAGCCCACCAATTATAGCGGCAACGCTTACCTGGGTATCGACGCGGGCTCTACCACCGTTAAAACCGTTGTGATTGCCGAGGACGGCAGGCTGTTATTAAGCAGCTACCGCCCCAACAGCGGAAACCCCGTCCCGCTTATCCGTGAATTTTTGCAGGAGCTGTATGAGCGTTATCCACGCATCACGATTGCGGGCTCTACCGTTACTGGATATGGCGAGGAGATTATAAAGAACGCGTTTTGCATCGACTTTGGTGTGGTTGAGACGGTCGCGCACTTTACCGCCGCCAAGTACTTTTTGCCTGAGGTGGAGTTTATCATTGACATCGGCGGGCAGGATATCAAGTGCTTTAAGATTAAAAACGGCACCATCGATAACATCTTTTTAAATGAGGCGTGCTCGTCGGGCTGCGGCTCTTTCTTGCAGACGTTTGCCAACGCACTTGGCTATTCGATTGAAGAATTTGCGCGACTTGGGCTGTTTGCCGACCGCCCGGTTGACCTAGGCTCTCGCTGTACCGTCTTTATGAACTCCTCGGTCAAGCAGGCACAAAAGGACGGTGCTTCGATAGAGAACATCTCCGCCGGTCTTTCTATCAGCGTGGTCAAGAATGCGCTGTATAAGGTCATCCGCGCTGCAAGCGCAGCCGAGCTTGGTCGGCATATTGTGGTGCAGGGCGGAACCTTTTTAAACGATGCCGTGCTGCGTGCATTTGAGCAAGAGCTGGGTGTCGATGTGGTGCGCCCGACGATTGCAGGACTGATGGGCGCTTACGGTGCCGCCCTATACGCTAAGAACCACAATGCAGACGGCGAAAAGAGCACCATTCTCTCGCTTGATGCACTAGAAAACTTTACACACGAGGTTCGCACGGTAAATTGCGGACTGTGTGAAAACAACTGTCAATTGACCATTAACACCTTTGACGCCGGACGGCGGTTTATTAGCGGAAACCGTTGTGAGCGCCCCATTACCAAAAAGACCGCTGATAACAGCCTAAACATCTACGACTATAAGCTTAGGCTAATTCAGGAATACAAACCCGTTTCGGGCACACGCGGTAAGATAGGCATTCCGCTCGGGCTGAATATGTTTGAGCTTCTCCCCTTTTGGCACGCCTTCTTTACCGAACTGGGATTCGAGGTCGTAACATCCCCGTTTTCCGACCGGGAGCTGTATCTGCTTGGGCAGAGCACCATACCGTCGGACACGGTGTGCTTCCCCGCAAAGCTATTGCATGGTCATGTACAAAGGCTGATTGACGATGGGATTGAAACGATATTCTACCCCTGTTTGACCTACAACGTTGACGAGGGCTTGGGGGACAACCATTACAACTGTCCTGTGGTTGCGTATTACCCCGAGGTGATTACCGCTAACATGCCCGATGCTGCAAAAACAACCTTCATAAAGGATTATGTAGGGATTCACCGCAAGCGCGATTTCCCCAAAAAGATGTATGCTGTTTTAAGCAGATACTTTGACGGCATTACGCCAAAAGAGGTGTCGTTCGCCGCAAAGGTCGCTTATGAGGAGTATGCGCGTTTCTTTGAGCGGGTGCGCAATCAGGGCGCGCAGATTGTGGCGCAGGCGCGTAAAGAGGGTCGCTCAATCATCGTTCTTGCAGGCAGGCCCTATCACATCGACCCTGAGATTAACCACGGCATCGACCGTTTGATTGCGGGTTTTAATGTCGCCATCATCTCAGAGGATTGTGTGAGTTGTGATGTGAAGCGATTTAAAACGACCGTGCTAAATCAGTGGACCTATCACTCCCGCCTATATGCGGCGGCAAAATACATTGCAACGCAACCGGATATGAATCTGGTGCAGCTTGTCTCCTTCGGTTGCGGCGTAGATGCCATTACCACCGACGAGGTGCGCGACATATTAGAGAAGGAAGGTCGCATCTATACCCAGATTAAGATAGACGAGATAACAAACCTCGGCGCGGTAAAGATACGACTGCGCAGTCTGTTTGCAGCAACGCAGGAGCGATAACGTTCTAAGCACGATTGCAACGCCTAAAAATCCGCGGGGCGAAAGGATGATTATGCCTATGGCACAACTCAAATACGATAAAACTGGGCGCCTTCTGTTTACCAAAGAGATGCGCCGCGAATATACTATTTTAATACCGATGATGGCTCCGATTCATTTCGAGCTGATAAAGAACGTTTTTGCAAACAGCGGTTACAATGTAGAGCTGCTTGAAAATACAGGACCTGAGGTTGTGCTTCAAGGGCTAAAGTACGTTCACAACGATACGTGCTACCCTGCCCTGCTTGTTATTGGGCAGATGATTGACGCGCTTTCAAGCGGCAAATACGATTTAGACCACACGGCGCTGATCATTACGCAGACGGGCGGTGGGTGCAGAGCGTCGAACTACATACACCTGTTGCGCAAGGCACTTGTCAAGGCGGGGTACGAAAAGATTCCGGTGGTATCGCTCAACCTTTCGGGTCTTGAGAAGAACAGCGGCTTTAAGCTATCGCTGACGATGCTGCGAAAGCTGATTGTTTCGCTCGTATATGGCGACGCGCTGATGCTTTTAAGCAATCAGGTTCGCCCCTACGAGCTGCAAAGCGGTGAAAGCGACGCGCTGGTTGCACGCTGGATTACAACCCTAACCGAGCTGTATAACCGCGGCAAGGCACTCAGCGTACGGGAGATGAAAACAAACCTTGACCGTATTACGGCGGACTTTGCCGCGATCCCTATCCAGAAACGCGAAATCGTAAAGGTAGGGGTGGTAGGCGAAATCTATGTGAAATACTCGGGTCTTGGCAACAATAACCTTGAGGCATTCTTAGCCCAGCAAAACTGTGAGGTCATGGTACCCGGCATCATGGGCTTTATGCTGTTTAAAACCGATAACCGCTTAGAGGACATCAAGCTCTACGGCGGCAGCGCAATCAAGTACGCTGTGATAAAGGCTTTTATGGACTATCTGCTCCGCATGGAGCACGCCCTGATTGAAGCGGTTAAAAAATACCCGCAGTTTTTGCCGCCCTCCTCTTATCAGCACACCAAGTCGCTGGTGGATGGGGTAATCGGTTACGGCAGCAAGATGGGCGAAGGCTGGCTGTTGACCGCCGAGATGCTGGAACTAGTTGAGCTTGGATATGGAAACATTGTGTGCACACAGCCGTTTGGGTGCCTGCCCAACCACATCTGCGGCAAGGGTATGATTCGCAGCATCCGCGCCATTGACGAGCGCGCCAACATCGTCCCCATCGACTACGACCCGAGCGCAACGCGTGTGAACCAGGAAAATCGCATTAAGCTGATGCTGTCAGTCGCCCGTGAGCAGCTTGGTAACAAGGACCGTGCTACGAAACAAGACGAAAAGACGTTTGCTGCCATCAGCTAACCCACATATCTAATCCATTCCTGTATGCCGGACGATATTTGACAAACAATACGACAGTGGTATACTTAATGTTGATTAACTGATAAAAGGAGAGTTCCTATGAGTGAGAATTGTACGAGCGACTGTTCCAGCTGTGGCGAGGACTGCGCATCGCGCCGAACAGACCCGAAGGATCTGCTTGAGCCCGGTCACACAATGAGTAATGTCAAGCACGTGATTGGTGTGGTAAGCGGAAAGGGCGGCGTAGGCAAGTCACTTGTTACCTCGCTGCTTGCCGTGCTGTTTAACCGAAGCGGTTACCACACCGCTATCTTAGACGCGGACGTAACAGGACCTTCTATCCCCAAAATATTCGGTCTGAAGACGGGTATTGAGACCAACGAGTGGGGTATGCTCCCTGCTAAAACGAAGACCGGCATTGAGATTATGTCTGTTAACCTGCTGCTTGAAAACGAGAACCTTCCCGTTGTCTGGCGCGGACCCGTTATTTCTGGCGCTGTAAAGCAGTTTTGGTCGGATGTAATTTGGTCGGACGTCGATTATATGTTTGTAGATATGCCTCCGGGAACGGGCGACGTTCCACTGACGGTTTTTCAGGCGCTTCCGCTGAGCGGCATCGTAATCGTCACCTCGCCGCAGGAGCTTGTTTCGATGATCGTATCAAAAGCCGTTAACATGGCGAAGATGATGAATATTCCCATCCTTGGCATTGTGGAAAACATGAGCTACTTTGAATGCCCCGACTGTAAAAAACGCACCAGCGTGTTCGGCGAAAGCCATATAGAGGCGGTAGCCAAAGAAAACGACACCCGTGTGCTGGGTCAGCTGCCCATCAATCCGGATCTTGCGCGTCAATGTGACCAGGGTCTGCTCGAGCTGTTTGTGGGCGATTGGCTGGATAAGGCGGTTGTGGACATTGAAGCAGCCGTTGCTGCGGGAGAAGACAAACAGTAACCTCATAACGCATTGATTGAAACGGAGCAGTTCCCTCGTTCGTTAACTTTTGGGGGATTGCTCTTGTTTCTTGTCATACTGTAACGCGAGAAAAATATCGCCTGCGGGTGATTTTTTGCAGTTTTACACTTGACGAAACCACAAGGATTTTGTATAATAACATACGTTGCATCGATATGGGGGCGTAGCTCACCTGGGAGAGCGCTTGAATGGCATTCAAGAGGTAGTCGGTTCGATCCCGATCGTCTCCACCAATTTAACCGCATGATTAAGCCGTCCGTCGTTATGACTGGATGGCTTAATTGTTTACATAAACATATAATGCGCCAGTTGAGTCAAAACCGTTTCCATGCACTTATATACACCGCCGATTATCTCACAACAAAATGCTGATATATGGGTTGTATCAGCGAAGAAAGAAGGATTTGCCTTGCATTTATACGAGCAGCTCGCTTTAGATCTAAAATCCCTTGTGGTTTTTCGCAAGCTGTTACAGGATGAAGTCGTGTTACGGCTGTGCTTGCTTCTCGAAAGCGCCGAGCTGTCGCCCTCCCTGCGTGTAGCACGGTATTCAGATTTTATGGCAAGTCTTCTTCGTCACGGCGATAACCTAACCGATTACCTGAAACACAGGGTGTGCCATGACGATAACCAGTATATCCGTCTACTAGCCCAGGGCAAACAGGCCGGTGATACTCTGCGTGCCTGTACGTATGAAGAGCTAAAAAAGCTCGAGCGCATCTCGCAGCTATCGTCAAAGGATATCTGTTGTTCCCTCGGTTATGCAGGCTATCTGCCCAAATGGAAAACGACTACCGCTAGTTTTACGACGGCGTTTGACCAAGCCTTGGGCGAGGTTCACATTCGAGGATATGGGATGTTTTCGGAGCATACCATGTTTACATTTCAGAACGGTGTATTGCATCCGATATCGTATCCCGATTCCATTCGGCTCGGCGACTTATACGGTTACGAGGCTCAGCGCGATGAAGTAATTCGCAATACCCTGGCTCTTGTTTCGGGGAAACCCGCCGCCAACACACTGCTGTACGGGGATGCGGGCACTGGTAAATCCTCCACCGTTAAGGCCTTAGTCAATGAATACGCACACAAAGGGCTTCGGTTAATAGAGCTAACCAAAAAACAGCTGCACGAGATACCCGATATCATCTCACCGCTCAGCGACAACCCGCTAAAGTTCATCCTTTTTATCGACGATCTTTCGTTTACGAGCGTTGGTGATGATTTTAACACGCTTAAGGCAGTGCTGGAAGGCTCCGCATCGGCGCGTTCCGCAAGCTTTGCCATCTACGCCACCAGCAACCGAAGGCACCTGATTAAGGAGCGCTTCTCCGACCGCGACGGAGACGATATCCACCGCAACGAAACAATGCAGGAGCTGTGCTCTCTTTCTGATCGCTTTGGGTTGAGCATCGGTTTTTATAAGCCGGATAAGCAGCAGTACCTAAATCTTGTGCTTGCACTCAAAAACCGCCATGAAATTGAGATTGATGACGCTGTACTATTCTTGGAGGCGGAACGCTTTGCCACCATGCGCGGTGGGCGATCGCCCCGTACCGCGACGCAGTTTATAGCGCAGCTAATCAATGAGTAACACCATACGAAATAAGAAATGCCCGCTTAGTCAAGACGACTATGCGGGCATTTTCTTTACTTATTTGACCGGGAACACCACGGTTAGCAGCATCTTGAACCTGCTTTTTGCGGCAACCGCATGGGGAATATCTGCGGGCATCACGATGGTTTGTCCCGCCGTTACCTCATGCAGGGTATCGCCGATGGTGATAAACGCCGTACCCTCCATCACTGTTACCATTGCGTCCCCTGTTGAGGCGTGGCTGCTGATCTCTTCGCCCTCGTCAAATGAGAACAGCGTGATGCTTACAGCTCCGTTTTGAACCAGCGTTCTACTTACTACCTGCCCCGACTGATATGCGACCAGGTCGCACAGGTAAAGACCCTTTTCAAAATCGATATTCTTTAGGTTATGCGTATTCATTGTTCTCCTCCTTTTGTCTTATGTTGTATCCAGTATTTTTTGCATCCATAAAATTATGATGTTCCTCGAAACATCGGTTATACTTAACAACCTAGTTTAACTATATCATAAGCTTGCTCACAATACGCTCTGCTCTTTGCTTATAGGTATGCTTTTGCGC
>JAEZDF010000044.1 GCA_023429685.1 Bacillota bacterium | reverse complement strand
AGAGGTCAGGGGTTCGAGTCCCCTTCAGGTCGCCACCAAGTGCTTCTGTAGCTCAGTTGGTAGAGCAGAGGACTGAAAATCCTCGTGTCGTTGGTTCGATTCCGACCGGAAGCACCATTGGTTTTTCGCGGGTTTAGCTCATTTGGTAGAGCGCCACCTTGCCAAGGTGGAGGTAGCGAGTTCGAACCTCGTAACCCGCTCCATAAAAAAGCTGATTGCTTATGCAATCAGCTTTTTTTATAACATATTGAGTTAATGAGAAACCCACAAAACAATATAACCATTTACAATTATCTACAAAATGTTATAATAGAACAAAATGTAAATGGAGGTGTTTTTATGAAGATTAACTCAGCTTTTTATTTGGATGGAGCGGAAGCCAAGGTGGTAACGTTGGAAGAAATAAACAAGGAATTATATGAGGAGAAATATAGAAATAGATTGTTTTGTGGTGTAAATGGGTGTCAAGCTGAAATTATATATGTAGAAAGAAAACAACATGGAATTACTTCATATTTTAAAACGTCACCAGGTTCAATACATTTATCAAACTGTATTAACGATGTTAAAAGAGAAAAAGGACGTAGAAGTCGTCGGAGTAGTATTGTTGAACCAGTATCTCTTACAGCTAAACATATAATGCAAGCATTAAAAGATACGGCAGCAGTTGCAGCAGGGAAAAGGAACAAGAGGAATCCTAATAAAAGAAGCAATACGAAAAGTAATATAGTTGATAATCAGAGAGATACATACGAGAACAATGTAGGAATTGCGTCATTAAATGTGACACAGAATTCATCTGAAAACACAAAAAAACGCGAGCCGCCATTGTTGAAAGTAGATGTTGCTCAACTATCTGATATTCATATTGGTAATTCATACTCTATATATGGAAATTTTGGAAGTTTTACAATTGCTGAAAATGAGTGCGAATTATGTTACGAAAACACAAATGGGATTATGGTATATGGATATATTGGTAATCAGTATCGAGAACAGTCAAGTCAAGCTTTTAGTTTATTACCCAATATAGAGGAGTACATTAAAATAGGAGAGTATACTAATCCGTTAAAACTGTGCTGTGCAGGACTAGTTGAAAAAAACGAGGATGCGTATAAAATTATATTGTATTCAGAACCATCATTTTTGATAGATGGTAAAGACATATTCTCGATAACAGCTTTCTTAAAGAACAGAAAACAGAATTAAAAATAATTCAAAACATCGATAAACGTCTATGAGCGAGAACTATATCTTTTGTAGCCCGCCGGAATATCCCGCCGCGAGGCACCGTATATATGATATACGCGGTACCATAGCCAAGCGGTAAGGCAAAGGTCTGCAAAACCTTTATTCCCCGGTTCAAATCCGGGTGGTACCTCCATACGCAAAAAATCCCCGGGGGAAGCTCCCCCGGGGATTATGTTATGCTTTGGTTTACTCGAAATCCTTAACCTTTTGTACACTGTAGAATCTGACGGCGGAGGAGTTCTCGTTTACAGTCAGTGCGTTTGCCATCTCACTAAGCTTAGCAGAAAACTCGTCGCCCTTGATGGACTGCAAAATCGAGTTCTTTAAGCCTTCAAACACCTCGGTCTCTGCCGCTGCGTCCTTGCGTACATAAACCAGCAGGTAGTTGTCCTTGTCGTATACGGTAGCGGTGCCCACAGTCGCTTGAAACACCTCGGTGCGGAACGCTTCGGGGTAGCCGCTGTCGTCCTTGTTGATGGTGGAAAGGTAAGCCGAATCGTCGGCGGTTTCGTCAACCTCGGCGTCAGGGTTAATCGCCAGCGTCATCTTGCGTGCGGTCTCGGCAACGCCCTTGCCTGCCTTCAGGTCATCCGACGCGGCCTTAGCAGCGTCTCTTGCCTTTTGCGCGCCCTCTTCAGACATGCCCGCAATGCTGGTGCCAAACATATTGGCGATGGCATAGTTTTGGGTGTAGTAGTCCTTCAGCGCGGTTTCGCTCACCGGCTCAAGACCGTCTGCGCCGTAATACTTATAGAACAGGTTGGAGGTCATCTGGTCGGTGGTGCATGCTAGACGAACCGACTCCTCGCCCACGCCGTTTTCTGCAAAGATTTCACCATACATCGACATGATGTATGTGGTCATCGAGTCGATATACGTTTTATCGGTGTCGCTGAGCGTCATCTCAAGGCGCGCAAACTCGCGCTCTGTTGCTATCTTTTTGCGGCAGTAATCGATGGTTTTTTGGTGAATCCACACCGCCGCGTCCTGCTCCTCAATCTTCTGCTTTAGCAAGGGGGTCTTGGTATCTGCAGCAAGGGAGGATGCCTCCTGATAAGCGTTAAACTGGTAGTACAGGTACACGCCGATGGGTATCTGCTCGCCGTCAACCTCAACCGCCCAGGTCTCGTTTCTGCCCATGCAAGCGGCAAGCGAAAACAGCATTGCTACCGCAAGAAGAAGGGATACAAAGCGTATTGTTTTGTTCATATACAAAAAAACCATGCCTTTCTGCGCTTAATTTAAAGCCGTAAACAATACGGCGAGGCTTGTCCCATAAAATAACACCCCAGTGATAATAAACAGAAAAAAGGGCTGTTCCCACCGTGGGAGTACAACGACAAGCTTTGTTGATTATACACCTTTTGTGCCGAAAAGTCTACACTCCGGGCGTGATGTCGGGTAAGGGAAAATGCGTTAAGTGGACGCGGCGGAGCGGTTTTTCTCGGTTTGTATATCCAGCGCGTCCAGCACCGTCGCTATGGTGTTTTCGGGCTGCTCGTTAGGCAGCATGCGCACCGCAAGGTAGGGGCGGTTGCCCGCGCTGAATAGGACGCGCCCCGGCAGTGCTGCAACCAGACTGCTTGCCGTCTGCATCGAAAAGTTGCTCATATACAAAAGCAGGCTTTCGCCCTTTTGGCTTATTTCAGTAATGCCAAAACGCGCCGCGCGGTTGCGCAGTAGGGCGACGTCAATCAGCCCGCGTACCGACTGCGGTGGCTCACCAAAGCGGTCGATTAGCTCGTCGATGACATCCAGCACGTCGTTGCTGTCGCGTATGCTCGCAATACGGCGGTATACCTCGATGCGCTGGGTGGTGTCTTCGATGTACCGCTCGGGGATGTGTGCCTCGATGCGCACATCAATCAGGCACTCGGAGGTATCCAGCGTCTCGGGCTGCTCGCCGCGCTCCTCGAGCACCGCCTCGTTAAGCAGCTTGACGTACAGGTCGTACCCGACCGACGCCATGTGCCCGTGCTGCTGCCCGCCTAAGATGTTGCCGGCACCGCGTATCTCTAAGTCGCGCATGGCAATGCGAAAGCCCGAGCCGAACTTTGTAAACTCGCGGATGGCGGTAAGCCGCTTTGCCGCGATGTCGCTGACCACCTTGCCGCGCCGAAACGTCATATACGCAAACGCGCGGCGGTTTGACCGCCCGACACGCCCGCGCAGCTGGTACAGCTGCGAAAGCCCCATATAGTCGGCGTCCTCAATAACCAGCGTGTTGCAGTTTGAGACGTCTACGCCCGTCTCGATGATGGTGGTGCACACTAAGATGTCGATCTCGTGGTCGACCAGCTTGCGCCACACCTCCGAAAGGTTCTCCTCGCCCATGCGCCCGTGGGCAGTGGCGATGCGTGCCTCAGGTATGTCGCGCAGAATCTGCGCCGCTCGCGACTCGATGCTCTCGATGCGGTTGTGGATGTAGTACACCTGCCCGCCGCGCCGCAGCTCTCTGCGCAACGCCTCAGCGAGCACGTTGTCGTCGTGCTCCATCACATAGGTCTGCACGGGGTGGCGATCCTGCGGTGCTTCTTCGATGACCGACATATCGCGTATGCCTGACATCGCCATGTTTAAGGTGCGGGGGATGGGGGTGGCAGAAAGGGTGAGCACATCCACATTCGCGCACAGCTCCTTTAGGCGTTCCTTCTGCGCCACGCCAAACCGCTGCTCCTCGTCCACAATCACAAGCCCAAGGTCTTTAAATCGGATGTCCTTCTGCACCAAACGGTGGGTGCCTATAATCAGGTCAACGTCGCCTCTTGCCAGCGCGCGTACCGTCTTTTCCTGCTCCTTCGGCGAGCGAAAGCGCGACAGAAGCTCAACGCGGATGGGGTAGCCCTCAAAGCGGCGCAGCACCGTTTGGTAATGTTGCCACGCAAGGATGGTGGTGGGTACGAGCAGTGCGCACTGCTTGCCCTCGGTCACGCACTTAAACGCGCCGCGCAGCGCGACCTCGGTTTTACCAAAGCCCACGTCTCCACACAATAGCCGGTCCATGGGCACCGTGCTCTGCATATCACGTTTGATTTCGGAAATGCAGCGCAGCTGGTCGTCGGTTTCTTCAAACTCAAAGCGCTCCTCAAAGTCGTTTTGCAGGTCGTCGTCGGGCGAGAAGGCGTAGCCCTTTAGCTGCATGCGCTTAGAGTACAACGCAATCAGCTCCTTTGCCATATCGGCGACCGCCTTTTTTACGCGGGAGCGGGTGCGTGTCCACTCGGTGCCGCCCAGCTTGCTCAGGCGCACCGCGCTGTCCTCGCGGGGACCGATGTATTTCGAGACAAGGTCAAGCTGGGTCACGGGCACATACAGCGTGTCCGCACCCTGATAGCGAATCTTGATGTAGTCCTTGATGATGCCCTGCATATCGAGCTTGTGGATGCCCTCGAAGATACCGATGCCGTGCGAGACATGCACGACGTAATCGCCCACCGTCAGGTCGCTGAGGTTTCGGATAATCTCCTTGGCAGAGCGTCTTGACTTGGCTCTTGTTTTGCTAAACGCCCCGATGCGCCCGTGGGTAATCAGCGCGCAGCGCGCGTCGGGCAGCTCAAAGCCTGCCGAAAGCGCACCTGCCGTCACCAATACCCGTCCGTCTACGGGCAGGGTGTCTGAATCAAGCACCGGCAGCCCTGCGCTTATCAGGTCACGGCGCAGGGTGTCCGCCGCGCGGGCAGTGCCCGCAAGCACCACGCACGCAAAGCCGCGGTGCAGGTAGCTGTCCAGATCGTCGCGCAACAGCGTAAGCTCGCCACCCCACGCAGAGAGAGAGGAGGCGCTGACCGAGATCAAATCGCCGATGTGCATATCCGCAATGCTGCGCGCAAAGGTGTTAAGGTGAACGGCACCGAACTGCTCAAAGTACTCGGCAAACCGCGAAAACTCGATGGTGTACGTGTCAAGCCCCTTAAACAAAAGCCCCTCTTCAAATAGCTGTTTGATATCCTCGTGGTGCTGCCACGCGACGCTCTTTAACGTGTCTTTGACCTTGAAGGTCTCGGACACAAACAACAGGTCGTCCTTGCAGTAGTCAAATATTGTCGCGGGGGCCTTATAGATAAGCGGCAGGTATTTATCAAGGCTGCCCCGGTAGATGCCGTCGGTTAGCTCGGCGATGTCCTGCTCACAGTGTTGTCTAACCTCGGCGGCAAGCTTGCCCCGTACCTTGGCGGCAAGGTCTGTAATCTGCGCGCATAGCCGCGGGATGTCGGGGCAGATTACCTCGTTTGCGGGGGTGATGTGCACCTTTTTCATCGTGTCGGTGCGCCGCTGGCTTTCCAGCTCAAAGCTTGAGATTGTGTCGATCTCGTCGCCCCAAAACTCGATGCGCACGGGGGTGGGCAGGTCGGGCGGGTAGAAGTCCACAATGCCGCCGCGATGGGAGAACTGGCATACGCCGTCCACCTGCGGTCGGTGTTGGTAGCCCGCCGAAGACAGCGCCCGCAGTACCTCCTGCATGGGGTGCGTGCCACCCGCAGAGAGCGTAACCGAGGCGCGCCCAAGGGTGTCGGGCGGCACGGTGTACTGGGACGCGCCCTCTGCGCTCGCAACAATTACGCGGTAGTCCTTCGCGAGAACGCGCCCGAGCACAGCAAGCCGCGCGTGCTCAAACTCGCTCGAGACACCCTCCACTTGACGAAAGGTAAAGTCGCGCGAGCAGAACAAAAGCGCAACATCCTCACCGGACATTGCGTTGATATCCTCACATAGCCTGCGTCCTTCCGCCTCGTCCGCCACAATGCACAGGGCACGTCGGTCGGTATCGTGGCAAAGGGTGTAAATCAGCCCCGCCTTGTGTATCGGCGAAAGCCCCACCACATCGCAGGGTGTTTTGCTGTTTGCCGCCGCTTGCAGACGCGCAAGCTCGGGCAGCCGCTCAAAGAGCCGATTGTATAGCTGCATGACCATTCCTTTCGCAGACAAGGGTTAATATGATATAACGGATGCTGTTTCGCGCCAAGGGCGCGGGTTTAGGGCGCGCAAGCGAAGCGCGCCTCATGTCATGATACGTTGTAGCGGTTCATCGCCCCGTCATAGTCGCCCGCCAGCAACAGTTTTACCGCGTCGCAGGCGTTTGAGAGCGCGTCCTCCAGCTTCTCGCCGTCGGACTTGGGGAAGTGGGAGAGCACCCACGCCGCAAGGTCGTAGTCGGGGTGCGGCTTTGCGCCGATGCCGATGCGCACACGCGGGTAGTTGTCGCTGCCCGTCAGAGTGATGATGCTGCGCATGCCCTTTTGCCCACCGTCGCTGCCCTTTTTGCGGATGCGCAACCTTCCGACGTCCAGCGTGATGTCGTCATACAAAATAATGGTGCGCTCGGGCGGTATCTTGTAAAACTGCATCGCGCTCTGTACTGCCTCACCGCTGTTGTTCATAAAGGTCTGCGGCTTTAGCAGCAGCACCTTTTTACCCGCGATCTCCCCCGAACCGGTAAGTGCCTTAAAGCGAAGGCGGTTTACCGCGATTCCGCATTGTGACGCGAGTAAATCAATTGCCAAAAAGCCCACGTTGTGGCGGGTGTATTCGTACTGCTTGCCTGGGTTACCAAGCCCCACGATTAGAAACTCTGCCGCGCCCGCAGCGCCTTGCAGAATGCCGGTAACATCCTTTTTACTTCTTTTAAAAAACATCTGTTTTGTCCTTTGTCTGTGTCAAAATCTATGAGTTTCGGGTTATTTCTTGTGAAAGCGCCCCTGTGCGTAGCCCTTCTTGTTGGTCTGGCGGGCACGACCTATCGCCATATCGCCGGGGGGGACATCGTCGGTTACCGTTGTGCCCGCCGCGACATACGCGCCGTCGCCCACCGTAACGGGGGCTATCAGGTTTGAGTTGCAGCCCACAAAGGCGTTGTCGCCAATGGTGGTGCGCGCCTTGTTCTTACCGTCGTAGTTGACGGTTACCACACCGCAGCCGAAGTTTACGCCGCTGCCCACGTCGCTGTCGCCGATGTAGGTCAGGTGAGCGATGCTGGTTTTCTCGCCCACCACCGAGTTCTTTACCTCGACAAAATCGCCCACCTTCGCGTTGTCCTTGATGTCGCAGCCCGGGCGGATATGGGTAAACGGACCGATGGTCACATGGTCGCCGATGCGGGAATAGAATATCTGAGAGGCGTTGACGGTGCTGCCATTGCCCACGCGGCTGTGGTCGAGGACGGTGTTCGGACCGATGACGCAGCCCGAGCCGACAACGCACCCGCCCTTGATGATGGTGCCGGGCAGGATGGTGGTGTCGGGACCAACTTTAGCGTCAGGGGCGATGACGATGCCGTCAAGGCTGACAAACCGTACCCCGTTTGCCGCGTGCGCGCGCAGGGAAAGGTCGTTTGCAATCTTGTTGAGCTCTACCAGCTGCCACGGGTCGTTTGCACCGAGCACAACGCGCTCGTCCTGCGCGTCAAACGCATCCGCGCGCCCGCCCGCCTGTACAATCAGCGAGATGGTGTCGGTTAGATAATACTCGTTTGCCGCGTTGTTGTTTTCAAGCCTGCCAAGGGCTTCGAGCAGCGCATCGGCAGAAAACACATACGCGCCGGAGTTAATTTCGTTTATGGCAAGGGTTTTTTCATCCGCGTCCTTGTGCTCGACAATGCGGCAAAAGCCGGTGTCATCCCGCACTATGCGCCCGTAGCCGGTGGGGTTACGCACCTTGGCGGTTATCACCGTCACATCGTTGCTGTTTGTGCGGTGGTACTCTAGGGCTGAGCGAATCGCCTGCCCTGTGCACAGCGGAATATCCCCGTTTAGCACCACAACATCCCCGCCCCACAGCGCACTAATAAACTCGCGCGCCTGCATTACGGCGTGACCGGTGCCAAGCCGCTCGCGCTGTACGACGGTTTTTGCGCGGTCTGCAAAATGGGTCTGCAGCACCTCTGTGGGCGGGCACACGACACACACATCGCCAATGCCCGCGGCTTTTACGGCGTCGTACACCCAGTCTACCATCGGGCGGAACAACACCTCAAGCATCGGCTTTGGCTGCGTGCTTTTCATGCGCTTGCCGTCGCCGGCCGCCATAATGATTGCCCCGATTGTGTTCATTGTGCCTAACCGCCTTTCAAAAAACGCGCATAGCGCGCCAAAAGTAAGCCTTTTATCCATTCATTATTATATTCGCAAAGGGTGTAAAATACAAGCGCAATGGGGTGCGTGTTTATTCTTTTGACAGGGTATGACAAGGTAGTAGACGATTTCATATTAAATAGGTATAATAATATACAGAA
>JAEZDF010000004.1 GCA_023429685.1 Bacillota bacterium | reverse complement strand
CGCAACCTGCGGATGTTCACATCCACAATCTTTACGTCACCAAAGTATTCGTCACCCCACACCTTGGCGAGTATCTCCTGACGCTCCATCGCGGTGTTGGGGTTTTTCATAAACAGCTCCATGATCTGAAACTCCATCTGAGTAACCTCGACCGGCACGCCGTTCTTGGTAAGCGAGCGGCTCTTTAAGTTTAGCACAAAGTCGCCCGATCGAACCTCGTCAACCGCTATGGCGGCGGCACCGGCCGCCATGCTCACGCGGCGAGAGATGGCATCTACCCTTGCCACCAGCTCGGAGGGGCTAAACGGCTTTGTAACGTAGTCGTCGGCACCAATCATCAGCCCGCCCACCTTGTCCATCTCCTGCGTTTTTGCCGTAAGCATAATAATGCCCACCGTCGTGCTTTTCTGGCGCAGGCGCTTGCAAACGGTAAACCCGTCGATGCCGGGCATCATCACGTCAAGCAGCACGACATCAAAGTCGCCGTTTTCCGCTTCGAATACCTCTAGCGCCGCCTCGCCATTGTTTACATCCACCACATCATAGCCTGCGCGCTGCAGGTTAATGACTACAAAATCGCGTATTACGTCCTCGTCCTCTACCACTAGGATTCGTTTCATGGTTTATATCCTCCCATCTGCCGTCAAATCGTTGTGCCGGGGTTATACTGCCTTATCAACATGAAACAGCGTCAAAAGCTCGTCAAACGTTATGGCGAACTCGTTTTTGCCTTCCGTCTCGGGGATATAGGCGTAGTAGGTAAAGTCGTCGCACTTGCCAATCTCATGATACCCCTCCGAGGAGTACTCGTCAAAGAAATTGTTGTTGTTATAAACGCGAATGCGCAGCAGCTCATCGCCAATTGCACTGGTTTCGCTGCTGTCTTTTGCGTTTTTGCTCACCTCAAGGTAGCGGTACATCCGCCACTCGTAGCCGTCTTCGCTCTGCTTGACCGCAATGTTATTGCCCCATTTTGTGGGATAGTCGAGCGAAAAGCCAAACATGCGGTTAACAAGGGTATAGCTTGTGGACATAAACGTGTCGTCAATATAGTTGTACCACTCAATCAAGGCGACCGCACTTTCTTTGGATTCGGTCGGCGAGCCCGGAATACTAATGCCCTTCGGAACATCCATCACACCGTCGTTGTTTCTGTCCTGCGTCAGTATAGACACGCTGCGCCAGTTGGTGTTATGCACCCCATCCTCAACCAATAGGGTTTTGAGACTCCTGTTTTGTAAACGAACCAGCTCGGTGGTATGGTTGCCCTTTGCCGCCGTTACACCGTCTATGTAGATCTTATACGAAGATGGCTTGTCCTGCACATCCTGAGAGACCGTGTCTGGATAATGATACTCCGGCTCCGCAAGAATCTGAACATACTGCTTTACGTCGGTGCTCAGCTCCGCCTCGCCCATTACCACCGGCGGACCGGAGGTATAGAGGGTATCCACATACATCGCCTTTGCAATGACAGATTCTGCGTTATAAAGTAAAAACAGCTCCTCCAGCCCATCTTCGTCAAAGTCCTGAATTAGGCTGCTGGTGTAGTCGGATACAAATTCCTCAACGAGCTGGCTGTCTTTGTAGGAATAGACCGCCATCACCTTTTGCTGAATAGACGGTACCTCATACGAGACGACGACGTTGAGCTGTTTCTTGCTGGTAATATGCCGAAACGAGATGCTGTCTATCTCGGGACCCAGTCCCAACGAATCGTAGACCGAATACCACTCTCCACCCTGCAGTTTTAGTATATTCATGCGCACATCGTCACTTTGGGAGGAGGCGTAAAAAACGATGATCTCTTCCTCGCTGTCGTTGTCGATGTCATACATTACAAATGCGGAGCGGTGCTCGCCCTGCCCGGGGTACTTCAGCACGATGCTGTCACCGACGGCGGCGGAAAGTGCGGCGTATATCCTTTGCTGCTCTACCGAAAGCTTCGGCGGACGCATCAGGCTGTCGGTGCCCTGCGCAAGGCTCATACAGCTCGAAAACAGCATACAAACGACGACAAGCAGCGCCGTAATACGCAGTTTCATGCACGGTTTCCCCCTTTCCATCAGCGGCGACCGCCGCAAAAAGCGGCATACGCACATCAATACCCAGTGTAGCGATTAAAATATATCGGATTTATAATAATACCAGTTGTTGTTTTATACCGTGTGTTTGCCGTTTTAATTACAAAATAGTATACCACATCCGTCGGTAGATTGATATGGATTATTTTTGAATTCTTCGCGCGAAATAGGCAGATTAAAACAGGGGGCTACCCCCCTGTCTTTTATATTGCACTAGTACCCCAACGGCTCGCCGACCAAAATTACCTTGATGCGGTCGGGGTCTAGCTGCCGACCGAGTACCGTGTACTGCGCGCAGAGGCGCTCTGGGGAATTACATCCGCAGGTCATACCGTTTTTGCCCGACGCAAACGACATGCACTCACCCTTGTGCGCGCAGTAGGTATCGCGCGACAGCCGTATGGCGTTGGCAGGTGCCGAAACGGTTTTTACCCTGCGCACCGCCTCATCCAAGTCGTGCACCAGCTTGTTGATGCCCACCACCATGATGACGGTTTTGGGTCCGTACAGCACCGCCGCCACACGGTTGCCTCTGCCATCTACGTTGTAGATTTCGCCGTTTTCGGTCAGGGCGTTTGCGCTGCACAAGAAGACGTCGGCAAAAAATGCCTGCCGTTGCACCTGCTGCGCTTGATCTCTGGTAAGCGCAGGGTCGTCGCGGTCAAGCAGGTTGTATCGCCCGCTGCGCAGGTGCTCGATAACTCCTGCCTCGTACAGGCTTTGTGAGCCGCCGTATGCAACGGTATCCCCCTGCCCAAGCATCGACTGCACCGCAGGGACAACATCGGAAACCGCGGGGACGTAAACTGCCGTTATGTTGTTGTCTTTGAGTGCCTTTACGGTCTTTTCAATATGAAGTGCTGTGATTGCTGTTGTGTTTTGATCCATTGTGTACCCACCCTTTATGTTCGTTTATTTGACCCTGTGTCACTTGAATCCGGCTCGTTTTGCGGCTCGGGAGCAACCGGCTCTTCGAGTATGTCAGCAGCCACCGTGCCCTCGGTGTCATCGATAATATTGGCACTCTTGGTACTATCCGTCTTTTCACCATCCTCGTACCGACCCTTTTGAATCAGGTAGCGCGCAAAGATGGCGACGCTTGCCTGTGCGTAGGGAAACGCGTACAGTGCGGGTAACACCAGCACCGAAAACAGCGCCCACGGCAAAAACGAGCACAGCAGACCGAGCATCCGCCCATGGCTGCCGTGCATATACCGCACCGAGGTACGGATGCAAAAGCGCGCGCTGCGCGTCATGTCTTCGGCATACAGGTAGGGCGCAAGGCTGTAGCGAAGCGCGGTTACCACCCCGATTATAAGCCCAAGCAGCCCGAGCACCACGCCTAGACCCACCGCCAGCGTGCCAATCAGCTCCCCGTTTTCTAGGGCAAGGCGAGCCGTCAGCAAGGCAAAACCGGTCGTTCCCAGCAATGCCCCGGGCAGGACACATAGGTAAACCCAAAAAAACGAGCGCAGAAAAACATCTATCAATAAAAACCATGACCGAAACAGCGTTCTCGCGTGGGAAAACGGCTCAAATATCTCGCTGACAGAACACTTCTTTCCGCCACTAAGCTCAAAATACCAACTTTTAATCCCCACATACAGCGGTGCAAGCACCAAGCTGCCCAGCAGCACAACAATAACGGTTGTCGCAATCGGAATAGGGGGAAGCAGTGGCAGAATCGACAAGATGTCGCTTAGCCCGCCGATGCCCTGCGCCGCAGCGGATATGCCCAGCATATCGAGAATAAGCAGGCAAACCGTTTCTACCCCTTTAAACAACAGCACAACCCCCGCAAGGACGAGGGTAATTGCCGCGCCCTTTGCAAGATTGCCGCGAAGCAGCAGCCGCGCGTTCTTTTTTACCTTGCCTATCATAATGATGGTTGCCCTCTTTTCAGTAAATCGTTTGGTTTATGCAAGTATCTGCGTAATGCGCTTTATCACAAGCTCGCCCATCTGTTCGGGGGCTGTCGGTACCGCGCGGGCTGAAACCTCTGCCACCGCCTGCATCACCGCCTGACAGGCGGTTTGCATGCAAAACGAGTAGCCGAACATCATACCCGCCGCAAGGATGGCAGAAGCGGGGTCGGTTACGGTGCTGTCGCATGCCGGTGTGTAAACGCCCAGCTTGGTGTAGCCAAGCCATGCGCGGGGCTGTGCCCTGCTGCTGCCCGTAAGTGCCGCCGCCTCGCTTGCAAGGATGCTGCCAAACAGGTTGGGGCAGAGCAGCACATCAAACTGCGACGGGTCGGTGATAATAGCCGCCGCCGCACGGTTAACCGAGATATGCTCAAGGGCAACGTCAGGGTATGCGGCATGGGTCTTCTCCACCGCCGCGCGCCACAGCCGCGAGCTTTCAAGCACATCCGCCCGATCCACCGAGGCGACCCGTCCGCGCCGCGTGCGCGCAAGCTCGAACGCGTTTTTTGCCACGCGCTCCACCTCCGGCTCGGTGTAGATCTCGGTGTCAAATGCCGCCGCGACCTCCTCCACCTTGGTTTGACCGCGCGCACCGTAGTAGATTCCGCCGCTCAGCTCCCGCACGATTACAAAATCCACACCCCGCTCGGGAATCAGGATGGGGCAGTATTCGCTAAACAATCCAAGCTTTGCGCGCAACGCAAGCACACCCGCCACCGGCTGAAGGTTTGGTGCAAGCCCTTTGCTGTTTTCATCCCCCACGGGGCCCAGCAGTACGGCATCCGCCGCGCGGCATTTCTGCGCGGTGTGCGACGAGAACGGCACCCCCTGCGAAAGGTATGAGGTATAGCCAATCTCACCGTATTCGAGCGTAAGCTCCACGCCCTCTATGGTACAAACCGTTTTTGCCACCTGTACAGCCTGTTCCATCAAATGGCTGCCGGTTCCATCACCGGGTAGCACTACGATACGAGCCTGAGACACAATAAACCCCTCCCTATGGCAGCAAAGCAACAAGCCCCAATCGGGTCATCTGCCCCCCTCCCAATGCGCATGAACCGATAACAGGGCGTGCCCCATGAACCGGTTCTGGCGCTTCAATATGTAACGTCACTCAGCGGCAGACCACCCTGTACGGAGGGGTAGGAAGTCCTTAAGCTGCCATCAGCCCTCCAGTGTTTTTTCACGTGGGCCGCAGCGCGTGCCAATCGGTACTGCCCTGTTCCTGCGTATTTATGACAAAAATCAGGAGAAAACGATAAAAAACCGCTTTACAAGCCGTATGTGTTATACTATAATTTACGAGTAGTTATACCTTTGTAACGATATGGAAAGACCGAACATCTGGAGGAGGAAGCAGCATGAACACCGATTTCCCACGCGTACTTACGCTGTTGCGCAAAGAGAAGGGCATTACTCAAAAGGAGGCGGCAAAGGCACTGGATATCTCGCAGGCTCTGCTGTCGCATTATGAGAAAGGCATTCGCGAATGCGGACTGGATTTTTTGGTTAAGTGCGCAGGCTACTACGGCGCTTCGTGCGACTATCTGCTGGGGCTCTCCCCCGACCGAAACGGCGCAACCATCTCGGTAGACGACATCCCCGAGCCGGAGATGGTAGGCAAAGAGAATACCTTTCG
>JAEZDF010000002.1 GCA_023429685.1 Bacillota bacterium | reverse complement strand
TCAAATTGTATCTAAAGCGGTTGCCCGCTTCAAACCATCTTCAATCAAGCTGTTTACTTAGCTCTAATCGAATACTTGCGTTTTGCAAAACGATTTCTCGTCTTGCCGCTTTTTGTGATTCTCACTTTCAAGCATCTTTACAGACACTCAAAAGCGGAATTGTTAGGGTTTGTTTTTCTCATATCTCTCGATATGAGTTATCATGTTGTTCAGTTTTCAAGGTTCATTTCGCAGTCGGCTTTTATACCGCCCTGCTCCGCTTTTTTGGCTTAGTGAAGCCGTTTTTTCGTCTTCCCCGCGTCAAGCGGCTTATTTATAATACCATACCCCCCCTCCCTTGTCAACATGTTTTTTGCTTTTTTTGAACTCTTTTTGCTTCTATGTGTTTTTTCGCATGATATCGACGTTTAAAGCGCATAAATACGCTGTGTATGACTAAACATCAATAAGCGCCACCATTCATATTAAATTACTATAAAACCCTTAATTATTATCAAATTCCTTATAATGTTCATATATACAATTCTACATAATATGTTATAATTATATTGTTTTAACCATTTAAACTATAAAAGCCCTTTTGTGAGATCATTACCGCTACTGATAATACCATTCGATTGAACAGTGTTTGGAATCAAGTCAAAGCCCTTATGCTTTGCTTTTGGCATGGATATTCTGCACGTTCATACGACCTCGTATTGTGCGGTTGTAATGATATACTTACTACTTATTAAGGAGTGTAAAAAATGGGAAACTACAAAGTCTCTGTAACAGCAACTGCAGTCAATGTTATGTGCGAGGGAAACTTCACCCCCGAGGATGCGCAAGCCTTCGTAAAGGAATTCAACAAACAGGTTGCAACTATTAAACCCGCTCAATACCATCTATCGCTTGACGCCAGCAAGTTGGCCGTCTCTCCCGCTGAGATGCAGGAGCTATTAAAGGGTTGTCTTACATTATATAAATCTCTTGGATTTAGCAAGATATCCTTAAACATCGGATCAAACGTGATTTTGAAGATGCAGCTGCAGCGTCTTGCAAAAGAGGTTGGGCTAACCTCGATTGACTTCTTATAATCTCCCGGTAATGCGTGAACCCCATCTCAATATGAAAACTCGGAGGCGCCAATGATAAACACAAAGATTCTCGAGATTGAGGTTTATCATGGGGGAATGACGGTTTCTAACGACTATTATATCGAACATTTTAATAAAAAAGAAAAAGACATTTCACACTTTTTAACCAATATCATCGGACGTAAAAAACGCTATATGATTGATACCGAAGCCGACACCAACCTATCGATGGCCTTAAAGGCGGCAGGGGGCGTACTGAAAAAGGCAGGTCTCACTGGCAAAGATATTGATTTGATTGCTTACTCGAGTGTTCTGCCGGAATACACCATCCCCCCTTGCTCTATCCATATCCACGAGGCGATTGGCGGTAAAGCGGATTGTATCTGTTATGATTACAACGTCAACTGTGCCGGTATGACGGTGGGGATTGAACAGATCTGCAAATATATGCACCTGAGTGAGAACGTAAACACCGCGCTCATTATCGGGTGCGACTACGTCAATCACCTGCTGGACAGCGACAACGAGTACTGCTATGGGCATTACGGGGATGCCGCCTGTGCGATAATCCTGCAAAAGACCGACGAGCAGCGCGGGTTTTTAGGTGCAAAATATGCGGTAAACTCAGCGGAGCACAATAACATCCTGTTCCCCGGGTGCGGGTTTTCCAACCTGTTCCGTGAGCCGGACAGGGAGGCACTTCGAATGGTGTGGCTGCCGTTTGAGAACGTGTCCATTGATACCGCGGTCAAAAACATGCGTGCCTTATTAGACGAAAACAATCTGTGCATCGACGATATTAAGATGTTTTGTCTGTCACAATACGCGCTGGCAAACGTAAAGAGCATTCGCGAACTGATGGGCATAGACGAATCGCGCAGCATCTTTGTCGGCGACAAATACGGCTACACCGGCACCAGCAGCCCGTATATCGCGTTGTATGAGGCGATTAACCAGGGGCTTGTCCAGCGCGGCGATTATATCATGATCTGGACAATTGGCGGCGGTTCTGAAAACATCGCAATGCTAATGCAGTATTAACACCACCCAAACAACTACATCCAATATTCAAATAGCCTTTCGGCTGCCTGTTACGGTATGCCGAAAGGCTATTTGCTATATTTTGTCCCGTTGAATGTTTGATAAATTGCGTGCGCTCCGCCCGTCAAAGCGCGTACAACACGTATTCAGTTGGCAGCAGCGGGTCGCCATAGTAACGCAGATAGAACCGATAGGTGGGGTCCGCTTCGTCGATGATGCGCGCAAGGCGCCACATATCCTTGTGATTATGGTAGGCGGCAAGCGCGAGCTTGGGATGGTGCCGAGCTATCTTGTTGCGGCAGCCGAGCAGTGCCTGTTCCTCCGCACCCTCAATGTCCATCTTGATAAAGGTAACGGGTTCGTCGATGTCTTGATCGACTGCGACGGTCTGCACCTTTACCTCTCCGGCTTCAGACAGTTTTTTTACCGAGGACACGGCAGCATCGGGCAAAAAGAGCGTACCCGCTCTGTCACTTGCCCCCAACTCTTTTACAACCACATTGTCAAGATGGAACAACTCGATGTTTCGTTGGATGTACTGCACATTCTCCGGCACGACCTCGTAGCAGTAGATGCGCTTGTAGCACCGGTCACCGAAGGTTTTCACATAGTCAACCATCGTGTCGCCAATATACGCACCGATGTCCACAAACACCTCGTTTTCATCGCAGCCGATTAGATCAAGGTCAAAATACTGCTTAAAGTATTTATCGCGCAGCGCGACAATCTTTGCGTAATCGCAGGTAAGCCAGTAGGACAGGATGTTATGGAGTACCCGTTTGGAGCGGTAATCCCCCAGCCGACCGTACAGCCACTCGAAGTCTTCTCGGTGTTCTGAGAATGCCTGTGCGCGGTTTTGCGCAAGCTCCCATATCCCGGCGGCAGGATTATACGCGCCCCACAGCATATACTTATTATAATAGTTTATGGTCGCGTCGTAATTTAGCTTGTCTTTGCGTTCAAAATAAGCCAGATTGTGTTTTACCGCCTCATAGATCTCGGTATCACTTCGCTGGGATAAGAACGCCATCAGGGCATTAAACTCTTCATCAAGCCCTACCGGGGCACAAGCCGCCGCAGCCTTTAATCCCAGTGGATTAACCTTTGATAAATCATGTCTACGCTTCATTGGCATCACCGCCATTTCATTATATTCTCTAAACAATTTCGATTTTTACGCATTGATGAAGCATCCGCCCCGCAGACCACAGCATGATCCTGGGGCAGATGCTTGAAAAACGCTTTGTTCGGTTACTCCTTTTCCGTTTGATCCTGTGTGTCCTCCGCTACCATTGCAAGCAGGCTCAGTGCATTTGCGACTTTATCCTGCTGCGCACACAGCAGCGCGTTTTGCGTTTGCTCATTCTTGCACCCGCACAGCGATTGTTGCACGTATCTGCGCAGATCAGTGCAGCTCTGCTGCACCTGCGCAAGCAGGGTATCCCGATAGGCGCCCTGCGGCACTATGCCATTTACCTTGGGCGTATAGCTACAGCCCGTTAGCGCGGTGTACGCATTTTGGAACGCCCTGGCGTGGCGGAGCTCATCCGCCGAAAGCTCCCGCAGCAACGCTGCGTCCTGCTCTGGCGCGGTTTTTGCTAGCTCGCGGTACAGTGCCGAGGAATCTAGCTCTCTTTGTATGTATTCTTTTAGTTGTTGTGCCAGCGTCATAGATTGTATCGCCCCTTATTACATGGAATCACTATACTATATTCCAAAGCAGGGCATGCCGTGAATCTGTCTGCGCAACCGTGCAGGTGCCCGATTATAAGCGCTGCGCAATTGACAAAGCGCGTGAATTGTTGTAACATAATCTCTGCCGACTGCGGTTTTAAACCACCCTTTTCGGCATACTAAAGGCACTGCTTTACGAAGCGGTACATGATCTGCGCCTATAGCTCAGCAGGATAGAGCGACCGCCTCCTAAGCGGTAGGTCGGATGTTCGAATCATCTTAGGCGCGCCAAGATGATTTAGGTTAGAATAGATGCAAATGCGTCTTTTCTAACCTA
>JAEZDF010000139.1 GCA_023429685.1 Bacillota bacterium | reverse complement strand
TTCATGAGCTGAATGCCCGCGAGCTAAAAGACGGTTACGTCGGTATCCATGTTACCATCGGCATCTCGGGCAGGGAACAGCTGCAGAATGTTATGACAAACCTCAACCGAATCGACAGCGTTTCTTCTGTTACTAGAACAGGTAAATAATAACAATGAAACGGTTGGTGTTTGATTCATGCGTGCTGTGATACAACGGGTACTGTGGTCGAAGGTGGAGATAAATGGAAAGCTACACGGTGAAATATCACAGGGCTTCCTGCTCTTGCTCGGCATCTATCAGAATGATACGGAAAACGAGGCAAGGTTGCTAGCGAAAAAGGCATCTGAGCTGCGTATATTTGAGGATGAAAACGGTAAGATGAACCGCTCCCTTAAGGATATTGACGGGGGGATACTCATCATACCAAACTTTACGCTCTGTGCGGACACCTCACATGGCAGACGTCCTTCCTTCATTGCGGCAGCGCGCCCGGAGCAGGCAAACCCTTTGTACAATCTATTTGTTGACCTTATTAGGCAGACCGATTTCGCCCGAGTACAAACAGGTGTGTTTGGCGCCGATATGAAGGTTTCGTTGCTCAACGACGGACCGGTTACCATGATACTGGACACCGCGGATTACAGATAGATGTCCGATACACGCATTTGAAAGGCATGGGTTATGACTATGAAGCCAATTGTTTTGCCTGTAGGCATGATAGATACTAACTGCTATATCCTCCGCACTGAACAAGGCAGCGGTGTTTTGATCGACCCGGGTGCGGACAGCGAGCGCATTATGAACGTATTGCAAACCAATGATATTACACTAAAAATGATACTGCTTACCCACGGTCATTTTGACCACATCGGTGCACTGCGGGAGGTCTATAATGCGACGAATGCGCAGGTCTTTGTTTCCCAAAAGGATGCGGAGCTGTTAACAGACCCCGTTAAGAATGTGGGCGCGCGGTTTTCACACTGCCCAGAGCAGTATCAGCTATCGGATGTTCCTGTTTTTCGTCAGGTTGTTCACGGCGACACCATAGCGCTTGACGAACTGAGCTTTACCGTTTTTGAGACGCCTGGGCACACCAATGGCTCGGTGGTGTATATTTTGGGGGATATGATGTTTACGGGTGACACGCTGTTTCAAGGCAGCATCGGCATCGTTACGCATTACGGCGGCGATTTGGCCACAGAGATAGCCTCTGTAAAACGCCTTGCCGACGAGTTTTCCGGCGATTATATCGTGTATCCCGGGCATGGGTCAGACACGACCTTGGATATCGAGCGCCGTACCAATCCGTACATGGGAAAGGCAAGCTATGACGATTGTTTTTAAAGGTCACAACTATGCGTATGAGGTACGCAATGTCGTCATGCTGTTTTTTCAGGGTGAGACTATCACGCAGGCGGAGGAACTGCCCGAAGAGGACGACTATATTCTCACTGCAATGCAGACCGATTCTACGCAAGCGGTGCTTACGGTAGTCGCATCGATAGGCGCAGCTGAATATACCGATCAATCGGTTATTTTAAACAGTGCAGAGGGCTTTGACAACGAATGCGAGCGACTTTTTGGTGTTATGCTGTTCAAGATGTTATCACCCTTAACAGGGGTTACCCCTCGCTTTGGAATCCTTACCGGAATTCGACCGGTAGCGTTAATGCGAAGATTAAGTGAGCAGGGCTTAAGCGAAGCGCAGGCAAAGGCGCATCTTTGTGAGCGATTCTTAGTCTCGCCGCAAAAGGCACAATTGTTAAGCGACATTGCGCAAAGAGAAAGTGCGATAATAGTAAGCTCTGCGCAAAATTCATATAGCCTGTATCTCTCCATCCCATTTTGTCCGTCTCGCTGCTTGTACTGCTCATTTGTTTCTCACTCGATAGAGAAGACTGCTGCGTTAATGGATGATTACTTTGAAAAGCTTCTTGCCGAGATTGCCTATACTGGCGAAATTATTAGGGACAGACCGCTACGGCTGGAAACGGTGTATATCGGCGGCGGCACACCAACCACACTCAGCGCCGCGCAGCTTGCGCGGTTGCTTGACTGCGTCCGTAAAGCGTTTAACCTTTCCACCGTCCGGGAGTACACCGTAGAGGCAGGCAGACCCGATACCATTACCGAAGATAAGCTGCGCGTTATTAAGCAAAGCGAGGCAACCCGCATCAGCATCAATCCTCAGACCTTTTGTGATGATGTGTTGCAGGTGATTGGCAGGAGACACACCGCGCAGGAAACGAGTAACAGCTTTGCGCTTGCGCGCAAGGTTGGGATTGACTGCATTAACATGGATTTGATTGCAGGGCTTCCGTCAGACACTGTCGAGGGTTTTCGCTACTCCCTTGATAAAACCATCGCCCTTGCGCCTGAGAATATAACGGTGCATACCTTGTCCCTCAAGCGTTCCTCCGACCTTGCTTATCAAAAGGCGGCTGAATTTTCCGCACGTGACGGTATGGCCACACAGATGATGGACTATTGTTACGAGGCTCTGCCTTTGGCTGGCTACGCGCCCTATTACCTGTACCGCCAGCGCAACACACGTGAAAACCTTGAAAATGTAGGCTTTGCAAAACAAGGACATGACGGGCTTTACAACGTGTTTATTATGGATGAAACGCACACCATCCTTGCGTGCGGGGCAGGCGGGGTTACCAAGCTCAAAGGAGAGCGTCTAGAACGAATTTATAACTATAAGTACCCGTATGAGTATATAAATGGCTTTGACGAAATACTATTGAGAAAAGGACGGGTGAAGGACTTTTATGATCGACCAGTTTTATGATGAAAAGGGATATGTAATTACTGAAAAGATTAACGATTATGCGGTGAACAACCCGTCGCAGATTGCGCATATCAGCGAGGAGCGCTTTACTCAGCAGATCCGCAGTGCTTGCCGGTCTATTAGCGAGAATCTGTCGCGTTCTCATATTGTGTTACTGGCGGGCCCCAGCGCGTCGGGAAAAACAATTACCGCACACCGTTTTCGGGCAATGCTTGAGCAGGAGTTCCATATTAACAGCCTTGTCGTTTCACTGGATGATTTTTATATTAACCAGGAGCTTTTGCCCACTCTGCCGGATGGTACAAAGGACCTAGAGACGGTTTATGCGCTGGATATTGATTGCATCCACCGTTGTTTTACAGAGCTAATCAGTACAAACCATACTAGTCTGCCTGTATTTGATTTTTTAAACGCCAGACGGTCAGATACCAGTAACGAGATTGCGCTTGGTGAGAATGATATCCTAATCGTAGAAGGAATTCATGCGTTAAATCCCATTATCACCGAGGGCATGGATCGCAAGCGTTTTTTTCGGCTGTTTATCAGCGTTCAGGGTGAGTACCGTCTGAACGGAGAGGTGATACTCGACCATACCGTCATTCGCTTTATTCGCAGATGTGTGCGCGACTTTACTCATCGAGCATCTACACTAGAAAATACGGCGAGCATGTGGACATCGGTGCGTAAGGGTGAAAAAAAGTATATCTCGCCTTATAAGCATTATGCTGATTTTATTATCGATTCACTAATTCTTTACGAGCCCTGTGTGCTCTTGCAATTCTTGCGTCCTCTGATAGAAACGATGGATTTTACCAGTGAGCACTATCCGCGCTTTGAGAAGATTCGTGACGTTTTGGGCTATTTTGCCCAGATGAGTCCCGATTACGTTGCGACAGACTCTTTGCTGCGGGAGTTTATAGATTGACAAAAGGGAGAAAAACAATGAATTCTTTCGATGATTTCGCCACCACTGCCCAAAACCTGTTTGACAACGCGTGTAAGGCAACCGGAGAGTTTGTAAACACGTCTAAGCTACGCATAGAGCGCATGAACCTGAAATCCGATCTGGAGCGCGCTTACGCAAAGCTTGGCAAACTGCATTATTCGGCTGCGAGAAACGGTCAAAGCGAGGACGACGTAAAGGCGGAAAACAACGTTATTGCAAAGATTGACGCTTTGCTAAAACGGATTTCTGAACTGACTGCTGAGATTAACGAGCAGGAATAGTCTACTGTTGTGGTATTTACTAGCAACCTGCAAGCATAATGGTGCTGCAGGCTTGTTTGATGCGTTCAAATCAAAGTGACACTTTAATTCGCTATTGATGCCAAGTTCAAATAAAAACATCCTGTAAGGGCGTGATATACTTGCCCGCAAGACAAAAACAGAGCTTTTTACATGGCGCGTTGATACTGACAGCGGCCACCGTCCTTGTAAAGGTGATTGGGGCAGTTTTTAAAATACCGTTAACGCTGGTGCTGGGGGCCGAAGGATCCGCGCATTTTTATACCGCATACGACATCTTTAATCCCGTTTCCGCCATCGCGATTGCGGGGTTGCCCGTTGCAGTATCCAAGCTGGTATCCGAAAATGCTGCGCGCGGAAGATTTCGTGATGTAAGACGGATTCGTCGGCTTTCGTTATTGCTGTTTTGCATTACTGGCACTGTCGGTTTTCTCATCACCTTCTTTTTTGCACGCCCTTTTGCCGACCTTGTCGGCAACCCCTCCGGCGTTATCCCGATTATGGCAATTTCCCCTGCGGTACTGTTTTTGTGCCTGATGTCGTCGTATCGCGGATACTACGAAGGTCTGCGTAATATGTACCCTACTGCAATTTCTCAGGTAGCCGAGGCACTTGCAAAACTTGTTTTGGGGTATGGATTTTCTTTAATAATCATGAAAATTGGTCTTGAAGATTACGAAAAAACTGGTAGCGTATTCGGCGTAGCCGCGGATTCTGTAGCTTCCGCCCAAACAGCGGTATTACCGTTCGCTGCGGCTGGGGCAATAGCGGGCGTTACGCTAAGCACCCTGTTTGGGCTCGCTTATCTCTTGTTTCGGCATTTTAGGCATGGTGATGGCATTTCAAAACAGGAGCTGTTGCGCTCACCGTCCGCCCAATCCAAGAAAGAGCTTTTAAAAGCGCTTGTTCGCATTGGGGTGCCGGTGTGTCTTGGCTCTCTTGTGGTGAGTTTAACCTCGACCATTGACCTTGCTTCGGTTATGAACCGACTATCGGTTGCCGTCAACAACGATGCCCAGACAATACTAAACATGTACGCGGGAATGCTGCCGCAGGATATCACACTCGATCGCCTGCCGTCTTTTTTGTTTGGAACCTATAAAGGGCTGCCGCTTACCATTTTCCATCTGGTTCCCGCCATAACCACCGCATTTGGAATCAGCGCGCTGCCCGCGGTTTCTGCCGCGTGGGCGAAAAGCGATAAAACTGACCTTAAGCGCAATGTGGAATCCTCGCTTCGCGTAACCGCATTGATTGCGGTTCCCGCAGGGCTTGGAATGTCGGCGCTTGCAGGACCAATCCTTACATTGCTTTACAACTTTTCTGGGGATGGTCTTGTGGGAGAGGTTGCAATCTCTACGCCGATACTCGCGCTAATGGGTGTTAGCGTCATTTTTGTGGCGATTGCAAGCCCTATGGGTGCCGTTTTGCAGGCAGTGGGCAGAGCGGATCTGCCTGTAAAGTATATGGCCATCGGCGGTGCGCTTAAGCTGCTTGTCAACTATCTGCTTGTGGCAATTCCCCAAATCAATATACTCGGCGCGCCGGTGGGGACGCTTTTGTGTTACGTCTTTATCGCGGTTGCCAGTATTATCTCGGTATGCAAGAATACACGTACTGTCCCGAGTTTTACAAGCGTGTTCATCAAACCGCTTTGCGCAGGACTTATGTGTGCAGGGGGCGCATTTGCGTCGTTTGGATTCCTTTCTCGTATCATCGATTCTCGCCTGAGTACCGTTCTTGCTATTCTGATTGCGGGCTGCATTTACCTGTTTGCACTGTTCTTGATACGCGGAATCAGTGGAGATGATATCAGAATGTTGCCGGGAGGAGAAAAAATCGCTAAAGTACTTGAAAATCGCGGAATTATAGGGTAATATATAAATGTTTTAACAATTGGAAACTGAGGAGCGGATTGTGGAGTTTGAG
>JAEZDF010000034.1 GCA_023429685.1 Bacillota bacterium | reverse complement strand
CGCCATCCAGCCCTCCGAAACGTTTAATGAAATAAATATGCGGTTAATCAGCGCGAATACCACTACGGCCAGATAAAACGGAACAAAGATGCGCGCGGTTGCCTTCCATTCGTACTTAAGCAGTTTTCCTAACATTTGAACACCTCCCGAAACAATGCGTCCACCGATTTGCCGTGGCGGTCGCGTATCTCATCCACGCTGCCGGTCAGCTGAACCTTGCCGCCGGATAAGAAAACCACGTCGTCAAGCACCTGCTCGATATCCGAAATCAGGTGGGTGGAAAGGATGACCGTCGCATTCTCGTTGTAGTTTGTCAAAATGGTGCTCAGGATATAGTCTCTAGCCGCCGGGTCGACGCCGCCAATTGGCTCATCAAGCAGGTAAAGGTCTGCCTCGCGACTCATCACAAGGATTAACTGCACCTTCTCGCGCGTGCCCTTGGACATTGTCTTCAGTCTGTCCTGTGCGCCGATGCCGAGCTTACCCAGCATATCATACGCCTTTTGGGTGTTAAAATTATCGTAAAAATCGGCGAAAAACGCGATGATGTCGCTGACGCGCATCCAGTCGCACAGATAGGTGCGCTCGGGCAGATAGGACACGATGCGCTTGGTCTGTACACCCGGTTTTGCACCTGCAATCAGCACCTCGCCCGCAGTCGGGGTCAGCAGCCCGTTGGCTATCTTAATCAGCGTACTTTTTCCGCTTCCGTTGGGTCCGAGCAGACCAACAATTCGTCCGCGGTTAATGGTAACGCTTACGCCAGAAAGTGCCGCTTTTCCCGAATAGGACTTTGAAAGGTTTTTGCACTCAAAAATGGTTTCATTCATTGCCCGTTTTCCTCCCCTGTTTTTGTCATCAACTCAATTGTCTGTTGTTTGCTAAAGCCGATCTGCCCCATCCTCTCGAGAAAATCGAGTATCTGTTGTGTGGCAAGCTCGTTTTTCAGCTTCGCTATCATGCCCTCATCCTCCGTAATATAGCGCCCGCTTGTGCGCTGCGCGTAAACAAGCCCGCTCTGCTCAAGGTCCGCAAGTGCCTTTTGCATGGTATTTGGGTTTACCGATGCCTCGGCGGCAAGGTCGCGCACCGACGGCAGCTTTTCGCCCGGTTTATACCCGCCCGACACGATCATCAGCTGTATGTGCTCTACAAGCTGCCGAAAGATTGGTCGGTCGTTTTTTAGTTCCCACGTCAATCCGTCATCCTCCTTTTGTATTGTTGTATTAAGAGCTTAGTACAATAATACAGTAGTACAGATTGGTTGTCAATCCCTTTTTTCATGTTTTTTATAATTATTTACTAATAGCAAAGCGCACCCTTATATCAAAAGGATGCGCTTTGAGATAAACGGTGTTAAACATGCAGTCGGCGGATAATCTTGCACACGACGGTGTTTTCTATGACAAGGGGCTGATTGCTTGTAAAAAACACGATGCCGTCTGTGGGCGCAAGCACCCTTGCCAGAACAGTGCCTTCGTAGGGATGCAAAATCTCGGCAACCGGCTCGCCAAAGCCAACTTCGTCGCTGGGGGATTTTAAACGGCGAAAGATCCCTGCTGCGGTGGTCTTAACCGAAACCAGCTCCTCCTCCTGTACTACACTTGAAAGGTAGCCGCCGTGACTGGTGTACTTAATAATGCCCATACGCACCAAAAATCGTAGCACCGCGCCTACCCCTAAGGCTGCGGAGCGTTCGTCAATCGACTCGGTTTGGTTGGTGTATACGGAAAAGGCGTTCACCTTCCACTTTTGCAGGTTGTAGTTGAGGGTGGAGGTATCCACGGGGCTCGGCTTGCGCACCACCACATACGGCAGACCGTACAACGCTGCCAGGCTGGTGGTTTGAAAGCCGGTTTCCATCATACGCACATGGGGGATAAAATCACCCGGCATGTAGAAGGATGCAAACTGGATGCCATAGCGATACTGTTGCGCCTGTGCAAACACTGCCGCCGCAATGCGCCCGGTGACTTCGCCCTGCTCGTTGCCCGGAAACATGCGGTTGATGTCCGAGTTATCCACCGCCCAGAAGCGCCTGCTGATGTTCATTGAAAAACTGTTGACCGAAGGGATGACTAAAATCTCCTTCCCCGCGGCGATGGCACCCTTCTCCTCCAGTCGGCGCAGGGTGCCGATGAGCTGCGAGCACATATATAGCTGCTGAACCTCGTTGCCTCGTATTGCCCCGACGATACAGGCGGTTGGTTCGCCGCCGCCAAACCGATAGCCGTGTATGCGAAACTCGCCCCGGTAGGGGGACTGCAGCGAGTAGATTATCTCATTTTTCATCGTTACGACCAAGCCTTTCTGTGGAATTGCCGACCTAACTGCTGTGCAGGCAGATCAATTTGTCGCTTACAAATATGACAAGCCTTAGCTCTCGAGCACCCTTGCCAGCAGCGAACCTTTGTACACCACGGGGTATTCGCGCAATGAGAACACAATGCCTTTACCCGGGGCGGTTACCACCTGTTCTACTCTGCCAAGTGCGGGGTTTACTATCTCGCCTAGCACCTCATCCTTTTGTACGGTTTTGCCGTGAACATCGCGCGGCAAAAATACGCCGGAAGCGGACGCACTCACAAACGAAACCTTGTAATCGGTCGAGAGCATTGGCTCGTTGAGCACTGCGGGCGGTGCACTCCATACCCCAAGCGTGTGTAACAGCGCAAATATGCCGTCTACAAGACGATTTCCGTACGCGGTGTCGATACGCATGCCTACGCCCATCTCCACCGCCAGGGTGGGCACGCCTGCCGTGTTAAGGCTGTAGGCAAGGGTCGCCTGCAAAACGGTCAGCGAGCGGTACACCCAAACAAGGTCGGCATTCAGCAGTCTGGCATATGGCATTAAGGTAGCCGCACTTTCGTCACTGACACGCACCTGCATGAGCTCGCGCAAAAAGATGTTGCTTGAGTGGATGTCTACACACAGGTTTGCTCCCATAATATCCTCGGTAATCATCGCGGCGATGTACTCGGCGCTTGCCCCCGTATCCGACCCCGGGAAGATGCTGTTTAAGTCAAGGTCGAACATCGGAATACCGCGGCTGATGCAGTCCATGCCAAGGGGGTTTAAGGACGGATAGATATCGACCGTGCCGGTGAGCATGTGCGGATTTTCATTGATGCGCCGTATCAGCTCGTAGCACACATACTGGCCGTCGAGCTCGTCGCCGTGCGTGCCGGTGACGACGCAAACGCGTTTATCCCGTTTGGTTTTATCCGGCGACATCAGCCGGTTCTTTTTTATGACGATGCGTTCGTCAACCGGAAGTCCGATCGAGACTACCTCTTGCAGCATAGGGGACCCCTCCTGTTACGGTATTAGCCTAGAACAAGTCTTTTCTTCAGTATACCCAATCCGAAGCTTCGTTAGAAACGTTGATAAAGATGAGTATCATGCCAATCTCTTAATTCAGATGATAGTCCGTGTAATGTATACGCAGATTCGTGCAATACAAAAAAGGCAAGGGCACCAAAATGGCGCCCTTGCCTACCTTGTTATTGTAGCGTGTTTTATTGTGGGTGTCAATATCAACGGGGGAATGTTCCCGAATGATGATTGGTGTTTGAAGGTTTTCCGCCGCGTTTGCGTTTCTGCTGACCATATGCCATGCGCAGCAAGGCGTTGTCGGATACAAAACGGGAGAGAAAGCGAATCGCCTTCATCTGACCGCCCGGGATGATAACCAGTTTTTTACGAAGCATCTGCTCGATGCCGTACCTTGCAACAAACTCGCTCGAAAGCCCCTTTAGGCTAAACGTTACCCCTGCCGTCTGGTCAAACTCGGTGTGAACAGGACCCGGACAGAGTACGCTGACCGAAACCGCACTGCCCCTGCGGCGCAGCTCCTCGCTAATTGCCTGCGTCAGGCGTAAAACATATGCCTTTGTGGCATAATAGCCCGCCATAAGCGGACCCGGCAAAAACGCCGCCGAGGAGGACACATTCAGGATATACCCCCGGTTTGCCTTTACAAAGTCGCGCAAAAACAGCTTGGTAAGGATGTGTACCGCGCGGATGTTCACATCAATCATCTCAAGCTCGCTATCAAGGGCACTCTCTTCAAACGCGCCGAACACCCCAAAGCCCGCGTTGTTTATCAGGATATCGATTTTCTCGCCCTTTACCTTCTCATACAGGCTGTGACAATCCTGCGTTTTCGTCAGGTCAAACGGCAGCACACTCACATTGCCACCCAGTTCCTTTTTTAGCTGTAGCAAACGGTCTTCTCTGCGGGCGGTCAGAATCAGGTCGTACCCCTTTTCTGAGAGCACCCGCGCCATATCGCGCCCGATGCCCGAGCTCGCCCCCGTAATCAGTGCCTTCATCGAGGCGCACGTCCTTTCATTTCACATCATCCTGTGCTGGGTTTTAGCATCTGTACAATCCATTCCGGCTCGGGTAGCGGCAGCGACGGGGTTAACGCCGCATACTCCGCAATACCCTGAACCGCACCCCAGAAGGCAACGGCGATCGCGTAGGGGTTGCCCTCGCGTATCTGCCCTGCCGCCTGCCCTTTTTCGACAACCTGAATAATCGGCGTTACCATGTCAAAGCCGCTTACCAATTGCTTTACCGAATCGGGTGTGCTTTCGGAATTGATTGCTTGCATCATTAAAATAAACATCTTTGCTGTAAACGAACTTTCGCGCAATGCGCCAAATATCACTTTTGCTATTTCAGTAAATACGTCTATCGGCGACGGTGCGCCGAGGCACTGTAAAAAAAGCTCTCGGGGGGTGTTGACCCCCACCTGAACAAGCTCGAGATATACCGTTTCCTTGCTCTCAAAGTAGTTAAAAAACAAGCCGGTGCTAATGGTAAGGCGCGCGGCAATATCTCGGATTCCGGTTGCCGCATACCCTCGGGTGATGAACAGATCCATCGCGCACTCCATAATCTGCATCTTGCGCAGCTGCCTATATTGCTCTCGTTTGTTCATACCCATCCCTTTCCGTCTTAGCGCAGGTATCTCAGCGTCTTCATTGCCGCACTGTGCCCCGAAGCGACTGCCGTACAGATGCCGCCGCCCACGGACACCCACTGTCCTGCAAGAGTTAGCCCCTTTACCCCGTCGATGGTGGGTTTTATCTGCATTCCCACTGTTTTTGCTGTCGGCGCAAAACCCTCCCACGAGCCTTTGTACAGGTTGGCATAACGCACATAGGTCGCCGGGGTGGCTACATCCACAACCTCTACGGCATCCGCAAAACCGGGTACCCGTCGCTCCATTGCCTGTACCGCCTCGTCGGCAAGCTGTGCTTTGCGCGCACGATATGCGGCCATGTCGGTATCCCTCAGGTTCTGCCAGTAGTCAAGGGGGGCACCCATCAGCATCATTACACTGGTGTGACCGTCCGGCGCCGCGGTGGGGTCAAACTCAAACGCGTTAATAGAGAAACCGTGCACGTCCTGATAGTCGGGTGTTCCCCTTTCGCCTGCGCAGGAGATCTCATCCTTACAGGAATAGTTTACCGAGTAAGGAAGTCCGAGCTTCTTGTTTAAGCCAAAGGACACGATGCAAAGCGGGTCAAACAACGGCGCATCCCGCAGCATAGCCTCCAGCTGGGGGTGGCGGTACTGCCCATCCAGCATGCGGTAGATGGTATCGTACATATCGCAGGCGGCAATCACCGCGTCTGCCGGATAGCGGACGCCGTTTGCATGCACCGCTGTCGCCTTGCCTTCTGCTACCTCAATCCTGTCCACCTTGGTGGATAGATGCAGCGTGCCGCCGAGCGAAAGATACTTGTCGGTCATGCGCTTTATCACATCCCGCGCGCCGCCAATCGGGTAGCCTGCATCGCCGCCCATACGCGTGCCGAGCATCATAATCAGCGCAAACAATGAGAAATCCGGCGGCATCAGGTTGTACAGAATTTCACGCACTGCTTGGCTCTCAAAACGGGTAACGTAGTCCCCGACCGTTACTCCCATATTGGGGCCTGCAAGTGACAGAAAGTCGAGACCTGCTGTTGTCATATGCAGCAGATCCGACACGTTGTTGACAATGCCCGTGGGCATGGTGGTTTTTGACATCCTTCTTACCTTGCGGCAAAAGGCCTTAATCGGCTTTTCGTCCTCGGGGGAGATCCCAAGCAAAAACGTCTCAAACGCATCCGCCTGCATCGGAATATCAAGCATTTTGCCGGCAACCTCGACGCGGATAAAGGGCGCGTTGTAGATCTCGGTTTCGGGTGAAAGCGCGCCGGTCTCTAGGTACATCTTATAAAAGCCGTTGTCCTCTCTCGTGCCCACCATCCAGTTGATGCAGCCGTCAAACCAATAGCCCTTTCGCTCCCACGCGATGCACATGCCGCCCGGCTGACCGGATATCTCGAAAATCTCGGTCTGTACCCCGCTCTGTTGCAGATAGATACCGGCGCTGAGCCCAGCAAGACCGCCGCCGATAATTGCCGTACGTTTTGTCATTAGAATGCCCCCAAATAAATATTGAACAATTGTTCAATATTAGTATAGCACCCTAATTTGAATTGTCAACCAAATTTTTGAAATGTTTAAAAATTGATGTTGTCGGGGTCAGAGCCAATTCTTCCCGCGTTGCCCAGCCCGTCAATTCGCGCCACATCCTCGTCCGAAAGACAAAAATCGAACAGGTCGCCGTTTTGCCGGATGTGCTCTGTGCCCGACGCCTTGGGCAGCGGCACTACCCCTTTCTGAATATACCAGCGCAGCGCCACCTGCGAGACCGATTTACCGTACTTTTCGCTCAGCTCACGCATAAGCGGTAGCTTAAAGATGCGCCCCTGCATTAGCGGGCTCCACGCCTGGATTAGGATGTTGTTGTTCTTGCAGAACTGCGCAAGCTCCTCCTGCGTGTACTCGGGGTGCAGCTCTATCTGGTTTACCATCGGCTTAATCTCGCAGCTTTCCATCAGCTCATTCAGGTGGTGAACTAAGAAGTTGCTTACGCCAATGGCCTTGATGCGACCCGCGCGGTAAAGCTCCTCAAACGCCTTCCACGAGCCACTGTTCAGCTCTTTGTAGTCGTGCTTATGCCCAACGGGAACCGGCCAGTGAATCAGATACAGGTCTACATAGTCAAGCCCCAGCTTGTTTATGCTTTGGTCAAACGCGCGTAGGGTTGCGTCATAGCCATGGTCGCTGTTCCACAGCTTGGTGGTTACAAACAGCTCGCTGCGGTCAACTCCGCATTCGCGCACAGCCTTGCCCACGCTTACCTCGTTTTGGTAGGCGGCGGCGGTGTCGATATGACGGTAGCCGCACTCAATCGCCCCACGCACCGCGTTGTAGGCTTGGTCGCCCTCGGTAAGCTGCCATGTGCCAAACCCGACGCAGGGCATTGTTACCCCGTTGTGTAGCGTGTAGGTGTCTTTGATACTGTTCATTGTTGTCCCTCGCTTTCTACTACTTATAATATAAATAGCTTATCATGTTTATTATAACACAAAATTGGTAGGGTATGAACGACAACCGATGCAATGAATGCCAAAAGACCGCACGGGATAATCCCATACGGTCTTAGCATCTCTTATCCTTGGGCGCAAAACTACTACTTGCCCATTAGCTTTACCAGCACCGCCTTTTGCGCGTGCAGACGGTTTTCGGCCTCCTCAAAAATTTCGCCCGCGTGCTGCTCGAACACATCGGCGGCAATCTCCTCGCCCTTGTGCGCGGGCAGGCAGTGTAGCACCAGTGCGTCGGGCTTTGCGTGGTTCATCAGCTCGGTGTCCACCATAAAGCCCTTGAACTCCTGACGGCGGCGCACCGCCTCCTGTTCCTGCCCCATAGAAGCCCACACGTCGGTGATGACGACATCCGCGTCCTTTGCCGCCTCGGCGGGGTCGGTTGTCAGGGTAAACGCGCCGGTGGTGTTTGCGTAGTCAAGCACCGTTACGGCGGGCTCGTAGCCCTTGGGGGTAGCAGCCGCGACCGTCATACCACACTTGAGCGCACCCACAATCAGCGAGTTTGCCATGTTGTTGCCGTCGCCTATGTAGCACAGCTTAAGCCCATTCAGTACACCCTTATGCTCGCGTACGGTCATCAGGTCGGCAAGCACCTGGCAGGGGTGGGCATAGTCGGTCAGCCCGTTGATGACGGGGATGGTGCCGTACTTTGCCAGCGCCTCCGCCTCCTGCTGCTTATAGGTTCTAATCATGATGCCGTCAAGGTAGCGAGAGAGCACGCGGGCGGTGTCTTCTACCGGCTCGCCGCGCCCAATCTGCAGGTCGTTTGCGTTTAAGAACAGTGCCTGACCGCCCAGCTGGTACATCCCTACCTCAAACGACACGCGCGTGCGGGTGGACGCCTTTTGGAATATCATGCCCAGCGTCTTGCCCGCCAAACGATGATGGGTGATATCGTGCTTCTGCTCGTATTTGAGCTGGTCGGCAAGGTTTAACAGCTCTATAATCTCCTCGCCGGTAAGGTCCGCCATCTTCAGTAGGTGTTTCATCGGTTATCCCCGCCCTTTACTCGTATTATTTAATCCACCGTGCCGTGGAACGGATTAACACATTACATCGTGCTTTGCAGCACACCCTCAAGGACTAAAAGCCCTTCGTCGATGTCCTCGTAGGGGATGGTTAGGGGCGGCAGCATACGCAGCTTCGCCTTTGCGGTTAAAATCAGCAGCCCGTTGTCGGCGCACGCACGCGCAAGGTCGGCCGCCGAAGCTTCACAGGACAGTGAAATGCCAATCATCAGCCCCAGCCCCGATATCTCGGTAACATGGGGCATGCAGAGCAGCCGCTCGCTGATATACTCGCCCTTAGCGCGTACCTCGGCAAGAAATGCGGGGTCGGAAACCCGTTTGACGACCGTCAAAGCCCCCGCGCATACAATGGGATTGCCGCCGAACGTCGTGCCATGCGTACCCGGGGCTAGCACCTCGGCGTACTGCGCGCCTGCGATAAAGCCCGCCAGCGGAAGCCCGCCGCCGATGCCCTTTGCAAAGGAAATCGCGTCGGGGGTAACGTCAAACTGCTGGTAGGCAAAGAAGCTGCCGGTGCGCCCGATGCCGGTTTGAACCTCGTCGATTAAAAACGCCGCGTCCCGCTCTTTGCACAGTGCCTCTACGCCCTGAACGAACTCCTTATTTAGACCGACGATGCCACCTTCGCCCTGTACCACCTCAATCAGCACGGCGCATACATCATCGCCCCACAGCGCCTTTACGCTGTCGATATTGTTTGCTTCGGCATAAGAGAAGCCTTCGGTAAACGGAAAGAAATAGTTGTGAAACGTATCCTGCCCCGTGGCGGCAAGGGTGGTAATCGTTCTGCCGTGAAACGAGTTTTGCAGGGTGATAATACGGCTTCTGCCCTCGCCGTATTTATCAAAACTTCTCTTGCGCGCAAGCTTAATCAGCCCTTCGTTTGCCTCGGCACCCGAGTTTGCAAAAAAGGTCTTGGCAAGACCCGTAAGCTCGGCAAGGCGCTTTGCAAGTTCTATGCACGGCTCGGTGTAATAGAGGTTTGATGTGTGGTTGAGCGTAGCGGCCTGCTTTGCTACCGCTTGCGCCCACTCGGCATCGCAGAAGCCCAGCGCGTTCACGCCGATGCCACTGGTGAAGTCGATGTACCCCTCGCCGTTTGCTCCGGTGCATCGGGCGTTATCACCCTTTTGTATCACCACCGGGTTTGTGTTGTAGCTGCCCATTAGGCAGCTTTTTGCATCCGAGATGATTGTACCGGCTCTATCGGTCGCTGTTTGCACTGTGCTCTCCCCCTTTAAATGAAATAACAAGTATTTAGATAAACATGGTGCCGATGCCCTCGTTTGAAAACATCTCAATCAGGATGGAATGCGGGATTCTCCCGTCGATGATAAACGTCTTGCGCACGCCGCGGCGCACCGCCTCCACACAGCACTCCACCTTGGGTATCATGCCGCCCGAGATGATGCCCTGCCGAACCAGGTGCGGCACCTCACTGACGTTGACTACGGGAATCAGCGACCCTTCGTCGTTTTTGTCGCGCAACAGACCGCGGATGTCGGTCATCAGCACTAGGTTTTCCGCGCCAAGTGCCGCTGCGATGCGCGCCGCCGCCGTATCGGCGTTGATGTTATACACCTGACCGTAGCTGTCGCACGCCACAGTGGCGATAACGGGTATGTAGCCGTTTGCAAGCGTGTCAAGGATTGGCTTCACGTCCACACTCTCAATCTCACCTACATAGCCGAGATCCTCCTCGGCTATGAGCTTCTTTGCCGTAAGCATATTGCCGTCTATGCCGCACAGCCCCATTGCCCTGCCCTTATGGCTGGTCAAAAGACTGACCAGATCCTTGTTGATGCGCCCTGCCAGCACCATCTGCACAATATCCGCCGTTTCCTCGTCGGTGTAGCGCAGCCCGCCCACAAACCGCGACTCCTTGCCGATTTTGCCGAGCATCTCGGTTATCTCGGGACCGCCGCCGTGCACCAGAACAATCTTTACCCCAACCAGCGAAAGCAGCACGATATCGCTCATTACCGCCTGCTTGAGCTCGTCGTTTACCATGGCGTTGCCGCCGTACTTGATAACGACCACCTTGTTATAATACTTTTGCAGGTAGGGCAGCGCCTCGATCAGCACGCGTGCCTTGTCGCTATTTGATATCTTCATCGTTCTATCCATTCCTTTTCTGCGTGGGTGCGGATGCACCAACTACTAAAAAATCGGGGCGGTCAGGTTCGGTAGTCTCCGTTAATCTTTACATAGTCGTAGGTGAGGTCACAGCCCCACGCAGTGGCGGAAAAATCCCCGTCATGCAGGTCGACCAAAACGGTTATCTCGCTTTCACTCAGCACGGCAAGAGCCTCCTCCTCCGAGAAGTTTACCCCCGCACCGCCTGCGCAGACCATCACGCTGCCCGACGCACTTTGCAGGGTAACGTCGGTTTTGTCAACGGCAAACTCCGCGTCCGCGTAGCCCAGCGCGCACAGGATGCGTCCCCAGTTTGCGTCCTTGCCAAACATCGCCGCCTTAAAAAGGCTGGAGCCGATTACGCTCTTTGCCGCCGCCCTTGCGGCGTGCTTATTGGGTGCGCCCGTTACGGTGCATTCCACCAGCTTGGTTGCGCCCTCCCCGTCCTTTGCAATCATTCTGGCAAGGGCGGTGGTCACACTAAACAGCGCAGCGCAAAACACATCGTACGACGCGCCCTTCGCGTTAATCTGCTTGTTGCCTGCCGCGCCGTTTGCTAGGATGCACGCCATATCGTTGGTAGAGGTGTCACCGTCCACGCTGACCATGTTAAAGGTATCCTCCACGCAAGCACTCAGTGCCTGTTGCAGCAGCTCGGGGATAATGTCGCAATCGGTGGTCAAAAAACCTAGCATGGTCGCCATATTGGGGTGAATCATACCCGAGCCTTTTGCCATGCCGCCCATTGTACACACAACGCCGTCGATCTCAAACGTAACAGCCACTTGTTTTGCAAAGGTATCGGTGGTCATAATCGCCTCTGCCGCAAGCGCGCCGCCCTCGGCGCTTAGACCCGCACACAGATGGTCGATGCCCATGCTAATGACTTCAACGGGCAGTGGTACGCCGATTACGCCGGTTGACGCTACAATCACCTCATCCGGGCTAATGGAAAGTGCGCCCGCGAGCAGTGCGCACATCTCGTTTGCCACCGCCATGCCGTCCGCGTTGCAGGCGTTTGCGTTGCCGCTGTTTACAATAATAGCGCGCGCCTTATTATCGGCTAAATGCGCCTGAGTTACAAGAATGGGCGCTGCCTTGACCTTGTTCTTGGTGTAAACCGCCGCCGCCGCACAGGGCAGCGTACTGAAGATTGCGCCTACATCCCGTTTAGCGGGCTTAACGGGCTCCAAAACCGGCTCGTTTGTCATAGCCGACGCCTGGGTTACGGTCGCGCCAGCCTTCATCGCCTGCTTAATGCCGCAGTATACCCCGTTTGCGTAAAACTCCTTGGCGGCGGTTACCCCGCCTTCCACCTGTGAAAAGACCTTACTCTCCATCCCTATATTCCTGCCCTTTCCTTCATGGGTTTTTCCCACAAGCATGGTTTAACTCGTGCATTTAAAAGTCTTTATAATAGCCCCGTGGTTTCGTCAAGACCCAGCGCGATGTTCATGCACTGCACAGCAGCGCCCGACGCGCCCTTGCCTAGGTTATCCAGCCGCGCGACAACGGTGAGATACTCGTCGTTGCCGCACACGATAATCTCAAGCCCGTTCGTGCCCGCTAGGGTGTTTGTGTATATCACCGGCTCGGGTAGCTCGTCATAACACTTCACCGAGATAAACGGCTGCCCCTCATAATAGGCCGCATACTGGGATGCAAGCTCCCTTGGCGTAAGCCTTACGTTTAGTAGGCAGGTATACAAGGGCACACTGACGGTCATACCCTTGTAGTAATCGCATACCACAGGGTTAAACAGCGGCGCGGTTGTAAGCCC